>NZ_BPQM01000110.1 GCF_022179245.1 Methylobacterium gregans | reverse complement strand
TCGAAGCGAGCCCGCTCTCTGGGAACCAGGCGTACGTGAAGGGCTCGTCGGAGCGCACGACCACATCGCCCTTGGCCAACGGTACGGGCTCCAGATGCGGGGTAAGAAGCGCGAGATCGGCTGGCGGCAATGCGCGGAGCAGGCAGTTCCGGAACGGTTGGGTCATCGCACCGTCGTGGTGGGCGCGCTGGACCGGCGCGGTTCTGAGTGGCCCGCACCCGTCCTACAGAGGACAGCCCCTCCGTCTCATTCGCATAGGTGTAAGAGCCGAACCGAGCCGATCTCGTGCTCTCGCCATCCGGTCGAGCACCGGCTTGGTGCGGTATCGAACCGGATCCCTCGCGCTGGCGAACGGTTGGCCTTACATCCAACCAGAGTAGTGTAGCGGATGATGACGCGTACAAAAGACAAATCTGACACAAACAACTCCACCGAGACCCTTCTGAATGTGATCTGGCGTAATATTCCCGCCACCCGGCGCATCGCGGAGACGAACGGCCTCGGCCATCGAGGGGCGGCTCTGCTGCGCAAGGCGTCCTGACGTCCCCGAGGCCGGGCTCGCGACGGTGGGCCCGCCCTTTCGCAACGGGGACTCGTCCGGTCGAGGATCAACAACAATGCTGCACATTCATTTCGGCGCGGGCCGCCTCGGCCTGGGCCTGGTCATACCCGCGTTCCAGTCGCCCACGACCGAGAGCGTCATCCTGAACCGCGCCGTCTCCGGCGCGAACGCGACGGGCAACACGGCACTCGGCGCAGAGCGGCGCAACGCGCTGCTGCGGGACAACCCCGAGCAGACCTACCACCTGCGCATCCTGGACGGTGCCGAGGCGCCGACGCAGCGCGTCCGCTACGCGGGCTTCCACACCTACGCCGATAAGGGACTCGGGCGGCTGACGCGACAGATCGTCGGCGCCTCGGCGGCGCAGCACCGGGGCGTCGTCGTCACGGCCTCCGTGCTGAAGCGCGAGAATTACGGCCCGGTGATCGAGGCGCTGTGCACGCTGGCCCGTCTGCGCGAAGCCGGCGAGCCGATCGGCCCGATCTTCCTGGTCGCCTGCGAGAACACAGTCTCGGCCCAGGAGGTACTGGCTGAACTCCGCCCGGCCGACGGGCTCACCGCGGCCGGCGCGGCCGTCCTGCGCCGCCAAGTGACGCCGGTCGCCGCACTCGTCGACCGGATGTGCGTCGATCTGGAGGAGGATGCGTCGGGTGCGCACCCGACCGTCAGCGTGCGCACCGAGCCCTACGCCTCCCTGAGGCTCGGGCTCGGGCCCGACACGGAGATCCTGCGCAACCTCTGTGCCGGCAGTGGGATCGGCTTCGGGCGCCATCTCGACGTCGAGAAGCAGATCAAGGGCTGGCTGCTCAACGGCACGCACTGGCTGATCGCCCTGCGGGCCTTCCAGGCGAGCGGCGGCGACCGCGCGATGAAACTCAACGCCTTCATGGCGGCCTCGCCCGAGGAGCGCCGCCACGCCATCGCGGTGATGGACGAGATGCGCGAGGGCGTAGCCCTCCTGCTGCGGCGCGATCCCGCCTACGCGGCTTTCGTGCGCGACGTGGATGTCGATGCGTACCTGGCGGGGGCGGCGACCGCCATCCTCAAGCGTTTCTTCGCGACCGAGGACCCGATCACCCGCATCCTGGCCCGCTTCCAGGCGCCGCCGGCCGGCGATCCGAGCCCGATCGAGGCCTTCAGCAGCCGCTTCGCGGACCGCATCAACGGGCCGCTCGCCGCCTACGAGGCCGAGAAGGGCGTGCTGCCCCCGGCGGCGAGCCGCAGCCTGCTGAGCCTGCTGCACCTCGTCCAGTCCGGCACCTTCATCGACGCCCGTGTCCAGTGAGCGGCAGCCAGAGGCCGCGCCGCGAGAAGGAACCGACCGTTTGCAAACCCCGACTCTGATCTTCGACTGCGACGGCGTGCTGATCGACAGCGAGATCCTCGTCTGCCGCCTCGTAGCCGAGGAATTGACGGCGCTGGGCTTCCCGATCTCCGTGGCGGAGGTGATCCGGCGCTTCGCGGGGCGTCCGGAGGGCGCGATGCTGGCCGATCTGGAGCGGGAGCACGGCACACCCATGCCGGAAGCTTTCCTGGCCCGGACCCGCGAGCGCACCGCCGCCGCCTACGCCACCGAGCTGCGCGCGGTTCCGGGCGTGGACGCGGTCCTGCGGCGCCTGCGCGCGCCGGTCTGCGTTGCCTCGAGCAGCGCGCCCGGCAAGCTGCGCCAGGGGCTGGAGACTACCGGGCTCCTTGGGCATTTCGGCGCGAACGTCGTCAGCGCCGCCTCGGTCGCGCGCGGCAAGCCGGCCCCGGACGTCTTCCTGTACGCGGCCGGCTGGATGCGCAGCGCCGTGCAGGATTGCGTCGTCGTCGAGGACAGCGTGCCGGGCGTCACGGCAGCCCGCGACGCGGGAATGCGCACCTTCGGCTTCACCGGCGGGTCGCACTGCCCGCCCGATCTGGAGGCGCACCTGCGGGCGGCGGGCGCCGAAGAGGTCTTCGGCGAGATGGCCGCGCTGGAGCGGCTCCTGCCCACGGTCTTCGCGGAGCCGCTGGCGGCCTGACGCCGCCCGCGGCCGACGTTCTAGTGAGAGGGAACGGGACCCAGCGCCGAGCCTGGAAAGCGCTCGGCCGCCCGCTCACGCAGCAGGGAGGCCGTCAGGCCGAGGAGGCCGAGGCGATCGCAGGTCAGGCCGTAGACGGAGCCCACTAGGTGTTTGGTCCCGCTGCGTGGTGGTACAACTGCTGCCGCATGGAGGGACACGGCTCAGGGACAGGTTCTCCACGGCAGCGCCACGACGACTGAGGCAGTTCGTCGGGCAATCCAAGCTGGTCAAGAGAGCGTAAGGGCCGCCGCCAAGCGCTACGGCATCAGCGCCACGACGGTGCAGAAGTGGCGCTCACGCCAGACCAGCACGAATGCGCGAACGGGACCGAAGGAGCCCCGCTCCAGCGTGCTGAGCCTGGAGGACGAGGCGGATTGATGTCAGGCCGCGCAGGCAAGCCCTTGGGCGGGGGTCTTGCAGGCGCGTACGCAGGCACGGGCGAGCGCCTCTGTCGCGTCCACCAACTTCGTGCGCAACGTCTCTTCAACCGACGCGAGTGCCACAGGGATCTCAGTGCAGGCCATCACGACTTGGCTGCAGCCCGCATCAATCAAGGCTTCAGCCTGTACCTGCAGGATATTCGCGGCCTCGGCGATCTGCCCTGCCTTCACCAAACGGATCGCCTGCATCACCGCGTCCTGGCTGGCGGCGTCCGGCACGCGGCACGACAAGCCTTTGCAGGACAGGCGCTCCTGATAGAGCCGGCCCTCGACGGTGCTGGTCGTGCCCAGCACGCCGATGCAGTCGCCCTTCCGTGCGGTCAACTCGCAGATCACTGCGTCCACGATGTGCAGGATGAGGAGCGGCGTCTCATACTGGAGGGCGCAGTGCCACATGTGCGCGGTGTTGCAGGGGATGGCGATGCAGGTCGCACCTGCAGCTTCCAGCCGCCGCAGGGCATCGCGCATGGCAGGAAGCGGATCGGCTCCCTCGCCCCGGAGTGCGGCGTTGCGGTCCGGAATGTTCGAGGCGGAGCATACAACCATCGGGACGTGATCCTGGTCGCAGGCTGCCGGAGTGTTGCGAACGACCTTCGCCATGAAATCGACGGTCGCCATCGGACCCATCCCACCGAGAACACCGAGCATCGTGACCTCCTGCTGTCAGGGCACGATGCGTGGCCCTCACCTTCGGGTCCAATGCCGTCTCAGTCCGGCCTATTCCGATTCTGCATAGTTCCGGCCACGACCTCCGCAGCCTCCCAGACGGCTGACACAGCGGCGCGGCGATGACCGGCATTCCTGTAGAGGCGCACCTCGAGAGGCATTGCCTCGCCAAACGCGATCAACCTGCCTTCGGTCAGGTCGTGCCTGACGAGGCTATGCGGTAGCCACGCGAGACCATGACCCTCCAGAGCCATGAACTTCAGCGCCTCGGCCATCGCGTTTTCGTTTGTGTGGGCAATCACTGCGGGCGGCCCGCCGGCCTGCGCCTGTGCGACCGTCGCCACGCGGCCCAAGAAAGAGTTTTGCGTGTAGCTCAATAGCGGCAATGGCGCGTCCGCCTCAGGGCTCCGAACCGCCACAAGGCTGTCGGCCCCTACCACCCGGTGTGGGAACTGCGCCGTGTCGAGCAGGATCGGCACGCTCGGATGGTGGAAGGTCAGCAGGAAGTCGTAGCCGCCCTCGACAACTGCCTGGATGCATGTGTGGAAGTCGTCGGGCAACAGGCGGCTACTCAAAGGGCCGGTCCGAGCCTCGATCTGCCGGAACCAGCCCGGGAAGAAGCTCAGAGCCAGGGTGTGAAGCGCCGCGACAGCAACGGTCTGCTTGTTCGGTTGGGCGCTGGCCTGCAAAGCGGCGCGGGTACCGTGCAGCATGCGCACGGCTTCCTCGGCAGTCTCGCGGAACTCCCGCCCGGCCGGCGTCAGCGAGGTCGGATAGGTGCTTCGATCGATAAGAGCGACCCCGAGCCAGGTCTCCAGTGCCTGGATCCGGCGGCTGAAGGCGGATTGAGTGACGTGGCGCTCCTTGGCTGAGCGCGAGAAGTTGCCAGTACGGGCGAGGCTGGCGAAGTCCTCAAGCCATTTCAATTCCATGATGGGTCGGGACTAGCGCGATGGCGGGCTGTGACCAACCTCCTGCCGTGTCCAGAGGTTAGGATGATCGATATCGCACGAATGACCGCTTCGGGAACAGATGCCAAAGTTTACTTTCCTCCCTTATCCGGGCTTTCGGCCGAGCCGGCTCGGATGCCCCGCTTAGGGTCAAGAATTCGCCGGGCGGCCACGCGTCCCCACGTCAGTCCCAGCCTAGGGGTACTACGGCGCCGGCGAGGGCGCCATTTGGCATTTTGCAGGAGGTGGGCACAGGCGGCCCCATGGGGATTGACGGGGTATGTGCACGCGCCTGTGGTGACCGGATGAACGGACGAATGAACTTAGCTAACAGAGTATAAGCAAAAGGATCATCGCTTTTCTTTGCAATATTTTTTTCTCTGCGCCGGCCGCGACGGCCATCGGATTTATGACTGATCTTGGCTCGCTGGCTTGAATAAAGCTGCATCCAGCCGATTTGCATCAGATGGCGCAACGGCGAGGATGGCTTTGCCTCGCTAGAACTCCATGCCGAACTTGACGCGCAGGTTGTGGCGCTCGAATTGGTTCAGGCCGAGCCCGCGCTGAGCGTAGGCCGAGTCGGTGTCGCGGCCCCAGACCTGGGCTGAGTAGGCCACGGTCAGCCAGACCTTTTCGGTGAAGCGGCGATGCAGGGCGGGGCCGATGAACACCGCCTCGCTCTCCAGTCGATTGAGGAAGATACCGTCGTAGCCGCGCAGGTAGCGCACCTCCGGGCCTATGAAAGTCCCCTCCGCAACCTGCCCAACCACGGCGTTCGACCACAGGAAGGTCGAGGAGCGGTAGCCCTGGCCCGCCGCTCCCCGCTGGCGGCCGGCAGCTGGCTCGAAGCTGATGTTGCTGCCGTACCAGACCTTGCCGGGCACGATCTGCACGTCGAGCTGCAGCAGGCTCTCCATGTCGAACACGTTGGCGCCGTTGCCCTCGACCGGCAGGACCCGGGTGAAGCGGGGCCGCAGCTCGATGGCCAGCCCCAATGGCTGCTCGGCCGAGCCCTTCAGGAACTGGTACTTCAGCTCGACCGAGACACCGTCGAACGTGCCGAAGACCTTGTCGTCCAAGTCCGCGATGTTGCGCTGCCGGCGCAGGTTGCCGAAGGCGCTGAGCTCGACGCTGAACCGGTCCGCCGGGTTGAACTGGTAGGCGAGCCGCGTGTCGAGCACGCGGTAGGTGGAGGGGCCAGGACCGTCTCGGCGCTTGCTCAGGCGCGAGATGGTGTCGATCACCATCTCCTGCTCGCCCTTTTCGCCGGCGTCGGAGCCTTCGGTGAAGCCGAACAGGTGCTCCGTATCGACGTCCTTCTGCTCGCTGGACTTGTCGTCCTTCCCGCCCGAGCCACCGCTCTTCCTTGAGGACATCGCCTTGTCGTTCTTCGGCTCCTCGGCGAGCGCAGGAACCACCGCAAGGACAGAGGTCAGCAGCAGGGCTACGGCAAGCTGCCAGATGCGCTGTGCCGACGAAGCTTGCCCGATCATGATCCTGCGCCCCCCATAACGATACGCGCAACCGTGGGTAGGCGAGCGGACGGGCCTATGCCTGTCACGGAATGGCAACGCTTGGCCGGAACGCTGCGGGGATGGGATGAATGTGCCGGGCGGGACGTAAGTCGCTGGAGGCCTGTTCATCCGCACGGCCTTCCATCCCCTCGGGCATTGAGGCTCGACGCCTCGGCACGGTGCCCCTGGATGGCCTGAATAGGACCCGCCGGGAGCGATCCCCCGACGAGGCTGCGGCTGGAGAATCGCGTCCCTTCTGCATCTGATGCAAGGACGCGTCCTGCCCGTGCCCATCACCATCACCGTCGAAAAACTTGCGCGCCTGAGCGGCACTCCCGGTCGTCCAGCTGTCGTCGACGTGCGCACCTACCAAGTGTTCCTCGCGCACCAGCGCCATGTGCCCGGCTCCCTGGTCCGGGCCTCCGACAGGATCGCCGAGTGGGCGCCGAGAGTGCGCGGCAGGTCCGTCGTGGTCGTCTGCGAGTACGGGCGTCGGAACAGCTACGGCGTCGCCGCTTGGCTGCGCGGCGCCGGCGTCGAAGCTGAGGCTCTCCAAGGTGGTATCTCGGAAGGCCGCCGAGCTGCCGATTTCCGGCCGGCAAGATCCGTAACCGCAACGAGCAGGGCCGCACTGTCTGGGTCACGCGGGCCCGCCCCAAGGTCGACCGCATCGCCTGCCCCTGGCTGATCCGTCGCTTCGTCGCCCCCGAGGCCGTCTGCCTGTTCGTGCCGCCGGGCGAGGTCACTCGCTCAAGCGAGCGGCGCCCACCTGTGCGCGATTGCCTTGACCTTCCCATCATGGGAAGGCCCATCTGGGTGTGACGTTATCAAAGGGAGTGCGTCATGCATCGCTTCAAGGTCGAGAAGATGGGCTGCGGCGGCTGCGCCAAGTCCGTGACCCGCGCCATCCAGGCCGTCGCGCCGAATGCCCGGGTCGAGGTGGACCTGGGGGCCAAGCTCGTTACCGTATCCGGTGACGACGACCCGGCCGACCGGATCGCCCAGGCCATCGCCACGGCGGGCTACCCGGCCGAGTTGCTGCTAGCGGCTTGAAAGGCCGCCACGGCAACCAAACCTTCCCTTTCGCCATTCACGTCCCATCGGCGGACATGGTCCCGCCGCTCGAACCGGTGTAAGCCAGACCTCATGAGCCTCGACCGGCAAATCGTGCGCCTGATGGCGGCGATGATCCTCGCGATCATCGCCTACGTCGCGCCGTCCGCCGTCCAGGCTCACGAGGGTCACGCACATCACGGCCACCACATGGCCGCGGCACCCGTGGCCCACACCGCCCCGCCGACGGCTAAGGCGGTGCCTGTGTCCGCCAAGCCAGAGGCCCGATCCCAGGCCCCGATCTGGACCACGGTCGCGCTCCCGTTCGCTGCCGTCGAGACGGCCCGCATCGAGCCGACCGAGAACGGTTGTTGCCAGGCCGGCTGCAAGACCCGCTGCTGCGGGCCAATGGCCTGCTGCGCGACCGGCATCCTATCCGCGCCCTATGCCTTGTCTCCGACCCTGTTCCGAACCGGCACGCTGATCCCGTGCGACGTCGCCGGCCGTTCGGGCCCCGGCCCCGAGGCCCTGCCCAAGCCCCCACGAACTCTCGCGTGAAGGAGGGCGCGCCTCAGGCGCGCGACGCCCGGAGTGCGCCTGTGAACGGCGCCGTCCGGACTTCCCGACGCGAGGATTGCCGTACATGTCGACCCGTTTTGTCGCCGCCCTGCGCGCGGTGGCGCTGCTCGCCGCCGTCTTGGTGGGGCCGGCGCTCGCCCACGAGGGCCACGACCACGGCGCCGCGTCGCCGTCCGTCTCCAAGACCATCGCCCCACGCGGCGAGGCGCTCTCTGACGCCTTCGAGCTCGTCGCCATCCCGCGCGACGGGACCCTGACGCTGTTCCTCGACAGCTTCCGGACGAACGAACCGGTGCCCGGCGCGACCATCGAGGTCGAGACGCCGGACGGTCCCAAGGTCGCAACAGCCACGACCGACGGCGGCTACGCGCTGCCGGCGCCGTGGCTGTCGAGGCCCGGCCGGCACGAGCTCGTTGCGACCGTCACGGCGGGCGAGGACGTGGACGTGTTGACCGTCGCGGTCACCGTGCCCGACCCGAGGGCCGCCGCGCCGGGCGAGCCGGCCCCGGCGCAGACGGTTCTGGGGCGCGTCTCCGAGCTCGCCCACGGCATCCGTGAGCGGCTAACGGCCAAGGACCCGACCCTGGTGGCCGCGGTCGCCGTCGCCTTCCTGCTCGGCGTGCTCGTGGCGGCGCTCGCGCGCGGTCGCCGGGGCGCACCGGCCGTGGCCCTGCTCGCCATCGGCATCACCCTCGTCCTCGGGACCGCCGCCTTCGCGCACGGCGATGAGGACCACGGCGCACCGGTGCAGGGAGCGGCGCTGATCGGGCCACGCGCGTCCGGCTCCTCCGACCTGGCTCAACGTTTGCCCGACGGGTCGGTCTTCGTGCCGAAGCCGACGCAACGGCTCCTGGTCCTGCGCACCACCATGACCGAGCAGGGCAGCTTCCGCCGCTCGGTCGAGCTGCCCGGCCGCATCATCCCCGACCCCAACGCCAGCGGCGTCGTGCAGTCCTCGGTCGGCGGCCGGCTCTCGCCGCCCCCGTCCGGTGTCTTCCCGCGCCTTGGCACCAAGGTGCGCAAGGGCGACGGGCTCGCCACGGTGACGCCGCCGGTCCAGGCCGTCGACGTCTCCGACATGCGCCAGCGCCAGGGCGAGCTCGACCAGCAGATCGCCATCGTCGCGCGCCGGGTCGAGCGTTTCAGGAAACTCGCCACCACCGGCGCCGTCGCCCGAACCCAGCTCGACGACGCGGTCGCCGAGCTCGACGGCCTGCACGACCGCCGCGCCGCGCTCGATAAGATCCGGCAGCAGCCCGAGACCCTGGCCGCCCCCGTCGACGGCGTGGTGGCGCAGGCGACCGCCGTGGCCGGCCAGATGGCGGCACCCGGCGCCATGGTCTTCCAGATCGTCGACCCGAACCGCCTCTGGGTCGAGGCGCTGAGCTTCGACGCTCTGACGGCGGCCCAGGACGCCACGGCGCGGCTCGCCGACGGGCGCAGCCTGAAGCTCGCCTACCAGGGCACGGGGCTCGCCGACCGCAACCAAGCCATCCCGGTCCAGTTCGCGGTGCAGGGCGACGCCTCCGGCCTGCGCGTCGGCCAGTTCGTTACCGTGCTGGCCGGGACCGACACGGAGCAGTCCGGCCTGGCGCTGCCGCGGTCGGCCGTCGTGCGCACCGGCAACGGGCAAGACGTCGTCTACGAGCACACGACCGCCGAGCGCTTCGAGGCCCGGCCCGTGCGGGTCGAGCCGCTCGACGGCGGCCGCGTGCTGGTCGCCGAGGGGATCGGGCCCGGCAAGCGGGTGGTGACCCAGGGCGCCGAACTCCTCGACCAAGTCCGCTGAGGAGGTCGCCCGATGTTCACCTTCCTCGTCAGCCAGTCGGTCCGCAACCGCCTGCTCGTCCTCGTGATGGCCACGGTGCTGGTGCTCTTCGGCGCCTTCACCGCGACCAAGCTGCCGGTGGACGTCTTCCCCGACCTCAACAAGCCGACCGTCACCATCATGACGGAGGCGGAGGGCTACGCCCCCCAGGAGGTCGAGCAGCTCGTCACCTACCCCATCGAGACCCGGATGAACGGGCTGCCCGGCGTGACCCGGGTGCGCTCGGTCTCGGGCGTGGGCCTGTCCATCACCTACGTCGAGTTCGACTGGGGCACGGACATCTACCGCAACCGCCAGCAGGTCGCCGAGCGACTCGCCCTGGTGCAGGACCAGCTGCCCCGGGGCGTGACCCCGGTGATGGGCCCCATCTCCTCGATCATGGGCCAGATCCTGCTGGTGGCGGTCACCGGCGAGAGCGCCAGCCCGATGCAGGTGCGCGAGGTCGCCGATTTCACCATCCGGCCCCGGCTCCTCACCATCCCGGGCGTGGCGCAGGTCATCCCCCTCGGCGGCGAGGTGCGCCAGTTCCGAGTCAGCCCGAACCCGGCCGCCATGCGCGCGCTCGGGGTGACGAACGCCCAGCTTGAGACGGCGCTGGCGCAGTTCGGCACCAATGCCGGCGGCGGCTTCACCGAGCAGCATTCCCGCGAGTACCTCATCCGGAATATCGGCCGGACCATGAGCCTCGACGACCTGCGCAACCTCGTGGTCGCGACGGTCGCCGACACGCCGGTCCACTTGCGCCAAGTGGCCGAGGTCTCCTTCGGCGCGAAGGTGAAGCGGGGCGACGCCGGCTACATGGCCAAGCCCTCGGTCATCGTCTCGGTCGAGAAGCAGCCCGACGTCGACACCGTGCGGCTGACCCGCAGCATCGAGATGGCCCTGAAGGAGATGTCGCCGACCCTGCCATCCGGCATCAGGGCCGACCAGGTCCTGTTCCGACAGGCCGACTTCATCGAGACCTCGATCCGCAACGTCGAGCGCGTCCTCGTCGAGGCCGTGCTGGTGGTGGCGGTGGTGCTGTTCGCCTTCCTCCTGAACGTGCGCACCACGGCCATCTCGCTGCTCGCCATCCCGGTATCGGTGCTGACGACCGGGGTGGTGTTCCACCTGTTCGGGCTGTCCATCAACACGATGACCCTCGGCGGCCTCGCCATCGCCATCGGCGAGCTCGTCGACGACGCGGTCGTGGACGTCGAGAACATCTACCGGCGCCTCGGCGAGAACCGGCGGGAGGGCAACCCGAAGAGCGTGTTCCAGGTGGTGGTCGAGGCCTCGAACGAGGTGCGCTCGGGCATCGTCTACGCGACGCTGATCATCATCCTGGTGTTTGTGCCGCTCTTCGCGCTGTCGGGCATCGAGGGCCGGCTCTTCGCGCCGCTGGGGCAGGCCTACATCATCTCCATCCTGGCGAGCCTGCTCACCTCCATCACCCTGACGCCGGTGCTGGCCTCCCTGCTGCTGCCGGGCTTGAAGAACCTGGAGGAGCACGACAGCCGCTTCCTGAAGCTGCTCAAGCGCGGCAACGCCGCCCTGCTGCGGGTCGCCTTCCGCCACAAGGGGCTGCTAGTCGGCAGCGTCGCGGCGGCGGTGGTGGCCGCGGGCGTGGCCGCCTGGAACCTGCCGCGGGCCTTCCTGCCGCCGTTCAACGAGGGCTCGTTCACGGTCAACATGACCTTCAACCCGGGGATCTCGCTCGCCGAGAGCAACCGGGTCGGGCTGATTGCGGAAAAACTGCTCTTGGACATCCCGGGCGTGAAGGCGGTCGGCCGCCGCACCGGCCGGGCCGAGCTCGACGAACACGCCGAGGGCGTCCACTCCTCTGAGATCGACGTGGCGCTCGACGAGGGCGCAAGGCGTCCGAAGGAAGCGCTCGTCGCCGACATCCGCGGGCGCCTCGCGGCCCTGCCGGTGGCGGTCAACGTCGGCCAGCCGATCTCGCACCGGCTCGACCACATGCTCTCGGGCGTGCGGGCCGAGATCGCCCTGAAGGTGTTCGGCGAGGACCTCGACGCCTTGCGCCGGGTGGCGAACGCGCTGCGCGACCGGATGGCCACGATTCGGGGCCTCGTCGACCTCCAGGTTGAGCGACAGGTGCGCATCCCGCAGCTTGAGGTGCGCGTCGACTACACCCGGGCCGCTCTCTACGGCGTGCAGCCGGCCGCTGTCGTCGAGCAGATCAGCCGCCTCTCGAACGGCCGGGTGGTCTCGACGGTCGTCGACGGCGTTCGCCGCTTCGACGTGGTCCTGCGCCTCTCCGAGAACCGCCGGACGACGACGGGCCTGGGCGACCTGCTGCTGGAGACGCCCTCGGGCTGGGTGCCGGCGCGGCAGGTCGCCGACATCCGCGAGACCGACGGGCCGAACCAGATCCTGCGCGAGAACGCCCGACGCCGCATCGTCGTCCAGGCCAACACCAACGGCGAGAGCGACATGGCCACGGTCGTGACGGCCATCCGTGAGGCCGTGGCGAAGGAGCCGCTGCCGCCGGGCTTCTTCACCAGCCTGGAGGGCACCTTCCAGGCGCAGGAGGAGGCGAGCCGGACCATCGCGGCGCTCTCGGCGCTGTCCTTGGCTCTGGTCTTCGCCATCCTCTACAGCCGCTACCGCTCGGCCGCGCTCGCCCTCATCATCATGGGCAACGTGCCGCTCGCCCTGATTGGCTCGGTCGCCGCGCTGTGGCTGGTCGGGCAGCCGCTATCCGTGGCGTCGATGATCGGCTTCATCACGCTCACCGGTATCGCCGCGCGCAACGGCATCCTCAAGATCAGCCACTACCTGAACCTGTCGCTGCACGAGGGTGTGCCCTTCGGACCCGACCTCGTCGTGCGCGGCAGCCTAGAGCGGCTGACGCCGGTGCTGATGACGGCGCTCTCGGCCGGCGTTGCGCTGGTGCCGCTGCTCTACGATGCCGCGAGCCCAGGCAAGGAGATCCTGCACCCGGTCGCGGTGACGATCTTTGGCGGGCTCGTCAGCGCGACGCTGCTCGACACCTTCCTCACCCCCGTCCTGTTCCTGCGCTTCGGCCGCAGGCCGCTGGAGCGGCTGCGCGCCCTCCACGCCGAGGCGCCGGCCCACCTATCCCCGGACGGCGCGCGCCCGCGCCCGGCCGAGGCCTACTGACCAAAGAGGAGAGAAGACCATGATGCTGCAGAGACTGACCCTCGTCGCCGGCCTGCTCGGCGCCACCGCCGCCTACGCCCACGAGACCGCCGGGGCGCATGGCGGCCGCGTCGCCGATGCGGGCGACTTCCACGTCGAGCTCGTGACCAAGGGCGAGAGCGTCGACGTCTACGTATCGGACGGGCGGCAGAAGCCGGTGCCGGCCGCGGGCTTCAAGGGCACGGCCATCCTCGTCGTCGGCGGCAAGCCCGCGCGGGTCCCGCTGGAGCCGGCAGACGGCAACCGCCTCACCGGCAAGGCCGCGGCGGCGCTGGGCGCGAGCCCGAAAGGCGCCGTGCAGCTCACCGGCCCCGACGGCGCGACCGCCAGCGGCAAGTTCAACTGACCCCCACCCAGAGAGGGAAAGCCCATGACCGACCTTCGCACCCTCGCCAGCGTCGCCCTCCTGTCGGCCGGCCTCGCCGGACCCGCCATGGCCCAAGGCACGCACTCGCACGGCGGCCACGAGATGCCGGGCAACCCTTCCGCGACGCACGACGACGACATGATGAAGATGATCCAGGCGATGAAGCCGGACCCGAAGGACCCGGCCTCGACCAAGGACTTCAAGGCCGCCGATATGACGATGATGCACGACATGCACGTGCCCTACAGCGGCAACGCCGACATCGACTTCCGCACGCACATGATCCCGCACCACAGGGGCGCGGTCGCGATGGCCAAGGTGGCCCTGAAGCATGCCAAGGACCCGGCCACCAAGCAGATGGCCAAGAAGATCATCGACGACCAAGAGAAGGAGATCTCGGAGATGGAGGCCTGGTTGAAGCAGCACGCCAAGTAGCCGGGCCCTGGGTTCGGGACCGCCGCCAAGGGGCCCCAGACCTCGTCCGCCGATGCGCCGGAGTTTCATAGGAGAGCGCGATGCAAGCCGCTGCCCGCAAGGCCGTCCTCTACCGCATGGTCATGCCGAAGCACCTCTGCCCGTACGGGTTGAAGGCCAAAGACCTCCTCGAACGGGAGGGCTTTGAGGTCGAGGACCGCTGGCTGACGACGCGCGAGGACACGGAACGCTTCAAGGCAGAGCACCAAGTCAAGACGACGCCACAGACCTTCATCAACGGCGAGCGCGTCGGCGGCTACGACGACCTGCGCAAACGCTTCGGCAAGGCGGCCAACGACCCGAACGCGGCCACCTACACGCCCGTTGTCGCAGTGTTCGCCATGACCGCCCTGATGGCGCTGGCAGCCAGCTACGCTGCGTACGGCACGCCATTCACTCTCCGCGCCGCCCAGTGGTTCATCGCCTTCAGCATGTGCGTCCTGGCGCTCATGAAGCTCCAGGACATCGAGTCCTTCTCGTCGATGTTCCTGGGCTACGACCTGCTGGCGCAGCGCTGGGTGCGCTATGCCTACGCCTACCCGTTCCTGGAGGGCATCGCGGGCGTCCTGATGGTGGCGGGCGCGCTGAACTGGCTGTCCATCCCCGTGGCACTGTTCATCGGCACGGTCGGCGCGGCCTCGGTGTTCAAGGCGGTCTACGTCGACAAGCGGGAGATCAAGTGCGCCTGCGTCGGCGGGTCGAGCAAGGTGCCGCTCGGCTTCGTCTCCCTGACGGAGAACCTGATGATGATCGCCATGGCGGTCTGGATGCTGGCCGAGCATCACTGAGGGGCGCGGGCATGCGGCTTGACCTTCCCACGGTGGGAAGGGCTACCCACGGAGCCGTCGGCGCACCCGTTGCGTGTGGAGGGAAACCATGAATCGTATCGTCCTGTCCTCGGCCATCCTGCTGCTGCTGCTGGCGGCGTCCCCGGCAATGGCGATGTCCTGTTGCGGCGGCGGCAAGGGCAAGGGGGCGATGATGTGCGGCAAGGCCGCCCCCAAGGGCAGCATGGCCATGGACCACGGCGCCATGAAGGGAAAGAAGGGCGGCTGCTGCTGCGAGGGCATGTCCATGAACGTGAGCAGGCGCGGCTAGCGAGGATCGCCGGGAGGCCTTGACCGGTCGCTTCGGCCGCCCTGGTTTCGGCAGGCGGGGCCAGCTTTCATGTCACGCGCCTTCCGCGATCGTCGGGATCGGCCATCGTTCTCGCAGGGAAAAGCCGATTGAGGGGCGTGCAAGCTGCCCATTTAGAGCCTCTAACAAAAC
>NZ_BPQM01000109.1 GCF_022179245.1 Methylobacterium gregans | reverse complement strand
GTGGCGGCCTCGATCGCGGCGCGGTCGTAGGTGCTGCCGCTTCGCTGCGAGGCGACGCGGGCGCGCATCTGCGCCACTTGGCGAGCCTGCTGTGCATCCTCGATCAGGGTCGGGTCGACGGGCGCCGCGATGGTGCCGGGCACGCCGAAGCGGCCGACCTCGTCGTGGGCGAGCCAGCCCGCGCCGACCATCACGGCGATCGCCGCCGCCCGCTTCAGCCGCGCGCCGACGCGGCGCCAGCGCATGGAGCGGTCGATGCGCCGGGCCGCGTGGCGGTTGCGCTCGGGGCCGGGGCCCGGCAGTTGCGCGAAGGCGGCCCGCAGGGCGTCGCGGTCGTGCAACTCCGCCATCACGCGGGCGGCCGTCGCCGGGTTCGCGGCGAGGTGCGCCTCGACTTCGAGGCGGCGCATCACGTCGAGCTGGCCGTCGATATAGGCGGTGAGATCGCCGTCTGTGATCGGGTCGATCATCGGGGTCGTCCTGCGTCGTAAGAACTCTGTCGTCGCGGCCTCCGTCGGGTCGCGGGCGGTGTCGGGGGAGGGGGCGGTTCTACCAGCCGCGCAGGGCACGGCGGGAGAACGGCTCCGGTGCCGTGGCGGTTTCCGGCGGGAGCCCACCATCGGTGGCGACGAGGCGCAGCGGCGTGCGCTCGACCGGCCGCGGGCGCGTGGTCGCCCCGCCCTCCTGCCCCTTGCGGGCGCCCTCCTCGAAGGCCCGCAGCGCCGCGCGCCCGCGGCCGAGCCGGGACATCAGGGTGCCGATCGGGATGCCGAGGACGGCCGCCGCATCCGCGTAGGCCATGCCCTCGATGGTGACGAGGTGGAGCGCGGCGCGCTGCTCCTCCGGCAGGGTGAGGAAGGCCTCGCGGATCTGGGCGAGGCGCACCTGCCCCTCCTGCGCCGGGGGCGCCATGTCGTCGCTCATCTGCACCAGAACGTCGGCGTGGCGCAGTTCCACCTGCTTGCGGCGCTGATCGTCGATGAAGACGTTGTGCAGCACCGTCATCATCCAAGTGCGCAGGTTGGTGTTCGGCCGCAGGGCGTTCTGCGATTCGAGGGCGCGCACCAGGGTGTCGTGCACGAGATCGTCGGCCCGCAGGGTGTCGCGGGTCAGCGACCGGGCGTAGCGCCGCAGCGGCACCAGCAGGTCGACGATGTCCGGGCGCTTCATCTTGTCGAGGCTCATACGCATTGAACGTCGGCCGCCGCGGACCTAATCCCGTCCGCGGCGCGCGAAATGGTCCGGCCGTGTCCCGGCGCACACGCGCCGCAGCGCTACTGGTAGGCGGATTCCAGGTCCAGGCTGCAGGAGCGCCCGATCTTGTCGTAGTGCTCGCCGAGCCAAGCCTCGGCCGCCTTGCGGCCCTTGTCGCGCAGCCGCAGGAACACCCGCCAGCGCGCGTCGAGCTTCGAGGCGGCGTTGTAGTCCTCCAGCGCGTCGGTGCCGTCGATGCGGTGGACGAGCACGCGCTGGTACTGGCCCTGGCCGAGCACGCCCTCCTCGATCAGCCCGTCCACGAAGTCGATCGCGCGCAGTTCCCGCATCAGGTTGGCGTTGAAGGTGATCTCGTTGAGCCGGTCCTGAATCTCGCGCTCGGTGCGGGGCGTCTCGCGTCGCTCCACCGGGTTGATCTGCACGAGCAGGATGTCGCGGGTCTGCGCGCCGCGGTGAAGCGGGTAGAGCGCCGGGTTTCCCAGATAGCCGCCGTCCCAGTAGGGCACGCCGTCGATCTCCACCGCCTGGAACACGGTCGGCAGGCAGGCCGAGGCCATCAGGTGGTCGACGGTCAGCCGCTCGCGCTCGAACACCGCGAGCTTGCCGGTCCAGACATTGGTGGCCGAGACGTAGATGCCGGCGGTGTCGCTCGCGCGCAGGCGGTCGAAATCGACCTGGGCGGCCAGCGCCTTGCGCAGCGGGTTGATGTTGAGCGGGTTGGAGACGTAGGGGCTCGGCGTCAGCGCCTTGGTCCAGAACTCGGCGACCGGGTTGCCCTTCCACAGGCTCAGGAAGCTGTTGACCAGGCCGCGGGTGGCGGGGCCGAGATCGCCGTCGAGGCTAACCTCGCGCCAGAACCGCTCCAGGCCCTCGCGGGCGCCGTCCGGCCCGCCCTTCAGCCAGCCGTCCACCAGCACGACCCCGTTCATGGCGCCCGCGCTCGCGCCCGTCACCGCCTCGAAGCCAAGGCGGCCGTCCTCGATCAGGTGGTCGAGCACGCCCCAGGTGAAGGCGCCGTGCGCGCCGCCGCCCTGAAGCGCCAGGGCGACGTTCTTCTCCGCCCTGGGGCCCGCCAGGATCTGCCGGGGCGGATGAGTGTTCTCGAGGGCGTCGCCGACCGGTGTCGCGACATCGGTGCTCGGAACGGCGGTGGCGGGATTGTCGGGTTCGGACCCGTGCGGATACTCGCTCATCATGTCCTCGAACATGGGATGCTGCGGCGCCGTTGCAAATGCTGCACCGCGGTAGGCGGGTGCGAGGCCGCGCGTCGGGGGCCCCCGCAGGACCAACGCGGGGGAACCGCGGAACGGAGCCGAAGATCCGGCCGAACGCATCCGCCGGCATCCGCGCCGCGCGCGCATGGCACCGCGGCGCGGCGTGAACTCGACATCCGTGCGCGGATGCGACATGAGACGCGCGAAATGGGCCCGTTCTGCACTCCGTACGGTGGTGTGGCTTGACGTTGCGGTGGATCGACCGCAGCTAAACCTCTCCGTGCGCGGTGCGCGCGCGACCCGAATCGTACCGAAGACAGACGCGACGGCAGCGGGCGGCCCGGGTCCGTGAGGACCCGCCCCGACGCGCCCGAGGCCTTGAAGCGAAGGTCCCCCGATGGAAGCCATGGAAGCCGAGACCCGCCCCGCGAACCCGCTGGCCGGCGCAGGGCCGGAGATCGCCGGACCCGCCCCCCGCCACCGCACCGCCGGCGTGCAGATCGGCCAGGGCGAGGGCGCGGTCACCGTCGGCGGCGGCGCTCCGATCGTCGTCCAGTCGATGACCAACACCGACACGGCCGACATCGACGCCACGGTGGCGCAGGTCGCCCAGCTGGCGCGGGCCGGCTCGGAGCTGGTGCGCATCACCGTCGACCGCGACGAGGCGGCGGCAGCGGTGCCGAAGATCCGCGAGCGCCTGGACCGGATCGGCGTGCACGTGCCGCTGGTGGGCGACTTCCACTACATCGGTCACAAGCTCCTCTCCGACCATCCGGCCTGCGCCGAGGCGCTGGCCAAGTACCGGATCAATCCGGGCAATGTCGGCTTCAAGGAGAAGAAGGACACCCAGTTCTCGACCATCATCGAGCAGGCGATCCGCTACGGGAAGACCGTGCGGATCGGCGCCAACTGGGGCTCGCTCGACGGCGAACTCCTCACCCACCTGATGGATGAGAACGCCCGGTCGCCCCGGCCGATCGATGCGCGCGCGGTGATGCGCGAGGCGATGGTGCAATCGGCGCTCTCCTCCGCCCAGCGCGCCGAGGATCTGGGCCTGCCGAAGGACCGCATCATCCTCTCGGCCAAGGTCTCGGCGGTGCAGGATCTGATCGCGGTCTACCGCGAGGTGGCCCGCCGCTCGGACTACGCGATCCATCTCGGCCTCACCGAGGCGGGCATGGGCACGAAGGGCGTCGTGGCGGCCTCGGCCGCGATCGGCGTCCTCCTGCAGGAGGGTATCGGCGACACGATCCGCTACTCGCTGACGCCCGAGCCCGGCGGCGACCGCACGGTCGAGGTCAAGGTCGCGCAGGAACTGCTGCAGACCATGGGCTTCCGCACCTTCGTGCCGCTGGTGGCAGCCTGCCCGGGCTGCGGGCGCACCACCTCGACGACCTTCCAGGAACTCGCCCGCGACATCCAGAACTGGATCGCGCGCTCGATGCCCGAGTGGAAGAAGACCTATCCGGGCGTCGAGGGCCTCAACGTTGCGGTGATGGGCTGCATCGTGAACGGCCCCGGCGAGTCGAAGCACGCCGATATCGGCATCTCGCTGCCCGGCACCGGCGAGAGCCCGAGCGCGCCGGTCTTCATCGACGGCAAGAAGGCGACGACCCTGCGCGGCGCCAACCTCGCCAAGGATTTCGAGACCCTCGTGACCGACTACATCGAGCGCCGCTTCGGCCAGGGCGCCCGCGACGCGGCCGAGTAACCCGGGATCCCGAAGGGCCGGAGGTCCTTCGGCGGGGTCTCGGGGCAGAGCCCCGGGCTAGGTCTCGCCTATGCCCGCGGCCGCGGCACCGGCATCCGCCCGGCCCGCGGATGGGCCGCCTCGAAGGCGCTCATCAGCCGGGCGGCATCGACCTTCGTGTAGAGCTGCGTCGTAGAGAGCGAGGCGTGGCCGAGCAACTCCTGGATCGCGCGCATCTCGCCCTGACGGGCCAGGAGGTGCGTGGCGAAGGAGTGGCGCAGCGCGTGAGGCGTGGCGCTCTGCGGGAGCCCGAGCGCGCCTCGGGCGCGAGCCACCGCGTACTGGATGATCCGGGCCGAGAGCGGCCCACCCCGGGCGCCGACGAAGAGGGGCCCCTCCAGTGGCAGCGGGTGCGGGCAGGCGGCGATGTAGGCCGCCACCGCCTCGGCCACCACCGGCAGCACCGGCACCATGCGCGGCTTGCCGCCCTTGCCGAGCACGGTCAGGGCGTCGCTGCCGGGCAGCGGCGCGTCCTCACGCCGGATGCCGAGCGCCTCGGAGATGCGCAGGCCCGCCCCGTAGAGCAGCGCCAGCACGGCGGCGTCGCGGGCCAGGATCCAGGGCTCGCGGTCCTCGCCCGCGCGCAGGTCCGGATCGGTCAGCGCCTTGGCGGCGCCGACCGGCAGCGGCCGCGGCAGGCGCCGCTCCACCTTCGGCGAGCGCACGGCGCCGAGCGCCGCCACGACGCCGTGCCCCTCGCGCTCCAGGTGGCGGGCGAAGGAGCGCAAGCCCGCGAGCATGCGCATCAGCGAGCGGCCGTCGACCTCGTCCGCCCGGCGCGCCGCCATGAAGCCGCGGATGTCGCGCGGCTTCAGCGCGACGAGGCCCACGATCGTCGGGGTACCGCCGCGCCGCGCCAGAAATTCGAGGAACTGGCGCAGATCGCGGGCATAGGCCTCGACCGTGTTGGCCGCCATGCGGCGCTCCTGCGCGAGCGCGACGCTCCAGCCACGGATCGCGGCGCGCAGGTCCGGATCGGCCGGCAGCCGCGCAAGCTCGGCCTCGGTCAGGGGAACGGCAGGGGGCATCGGGATCTCGACGGGATCGCGCGGGCGTATCCGCAGATCGAGGCCCAAGGCCATTGAGGCGGGGTTAACGCGGCGGAGCCTTGCGGGAGCTTGTGCCTGAGGGCTCACGCCTGAGGACTTGCAACCCAATGCCGGTCCGAACGTTGACCGCGCAGAACGAGAGCAGTCTTCCCGAAGGCATGCAATGAGCATCTTCCAGATCAAGCAGAAATCGAACGGCGCCGTGCTCTGGACGGGCTCGGCCGACGACGAGCAGACCGCCCTCGACGCCATGGCGCGCGAGGCCGGGTACCGCGATTTCTCCGCCCTGCCTGACACGCTCCGCGCGGCCGGCATCCAGGCGTCGAAGCTCGACCTGATCTCCTGAAGAGATCCCCTCGGACGCCCGCTGCGCGGCGGGCGTCCGCACAGCCTCCCCTCAGACAATAGCTCGGATCGGTGCCGCATCCCCGCGGCGCTCCCACCAGGCGGCACGCTCCGCGATGAAGGCGGCCGTTCGGGCAAGGGCTTCCGGCTCGGCGAGGCTGCCGATGCGCCCCGGGTCGAGGGCCAGTCCCGCCGCCACGAGTTCTCCCCAGCGGGCCGGGTTCGGCCAGCCCTCGTGCAGCACGGCCGCGCCGAGTCGCGCCAAGCCGCGCGCCTTCTCGACCTGCTCGCCGTAGCCCCGCTCTTCCGGTAGGCAGACGAAGCGTTTGCCCCGCGCGGCCACCGCCGCGACGACGCCGTCGCCCGCTCCCCCCACCACCAGGGCCGCCCGCGCGATCCAGGGCTCCACGTCAGGCACCCAGCCATGCAGGTGCAGGTTCGGCGGTGTCGCGGCCTCGCCCGCGACGGGGCCGAGCACGTGCCAGTCCCGCTCCGGGAGCGCCCGCGCGGCCGCCGCCAGATCGGCACGCGCACCGCCCGCGCCGCCACGGCCGAACACCACGACGATCGAGCCGTCTTCGCCACCGTCCGGGGCGGCGGGTGCCGGCCCGAGGAGGCCGGCATAATGGGTCTTGGCCCGAACCCAGTCAGGGGTCGCGGCGCTCTCCAGAACCTCCGGGAACGGCGCGATCAGCCGGTCGGCGCTGCGGAAGGCCTCCAGATGCGGCAGGTCGGTGCGCGTGCCTGCGAGCCGCACCACCAGGGTCGGCAAGGACAGCAGGCGGGCGAACAGAGCCACCTCGCAAGAGACGTCCACCACGAGCAGCGCCGGGTCGGTCTCCGCCGCCCAGGCGGCGATGCGGGCCATCCGGGTGCGCAGACCTGAATGGGCGAGCGGCGCGTAGTGGAGGCTGAGCGGACGCTCGGGCTCGCCGTCCCGCCCGTCGAAGCCTTCGGCGAGCCGATCGTCGGGCAGGTTGATCACCGGGCCCGGCGTACCCGCGGTGTCGATGCCGGTGAAGGTGCCGAGAAGGGCGCAGGGACGATCCAGCGCGGCGGCGACCGCGCAGGCCCGGTGCCAGTGCCCGGCTCCTTGGTGGTGGACGTAGTAGCCGATGGGGCGGGTCATGGGCGCTCCGCAGCGCTAGGCCGCCGCCCGGAGGGTGCGGGCGATGCGCTCCAGATCGGCCAGGGCCGCGTCGAGATCGACGAAGCGGGCGGGGGGGGGCGCTGCCTCCAGCAGCGCGTGGACCCGCTCCACGTAGGCGATGTCGTTCGGGCAGGTGCCGTCGGCGATCGCGGTCTCGACCGCCGCCACCGCCTCGGGCGCGAGGCCGACGTCGCGGCAGGCGGCGCGGCGGGCCGGCTCGCCCCGGCGCCAGGCCTGGCGCAGCGCGGCGCGACGCTCGATCAGGACGAGCCAGTGCGCGGCCTCGGGCAGCTCGTAGGGGCTGCCGCTCGCGACCGCATCCTCGCGACGCGCCATCTCGGTCGCCATGCCCCCGCTGACCCGGCCCTCGCGGCGGGCCGAGACGTGGACCGCGACGGACGGGCAGTGGCGCAGGCGGGCGCCCTGCCGGATGAGACGGGCGACCAGCGCGTTGTCCTCGCCGCAGGGGAGGGCCGGCAGGCCGCCGACCGCGCGGTAGAGGTCGGCCCGGAACGCGAGGCTCGCCGCCGTGTGGTCGCCGTGGCGCGGCGCCGGATCGTGGGGCGGCGGGTCGATGAAGTCCTCGAGGGCGCGCACGCCCGCCCAGTAGCGCTCGATCCGGGCGTGCAGGTCGGCGAGAGCCGGCGGCACGGCGCCCTCGGCGTCGATGACGAGCCGGCCGCCGACCACGTCCGCCTGCTGCAGGGCAGCGAGATTCGCGGCGAGCCAAGTCGGCGGCAGCCACGCATCTGCGTCGGTAGTGAGCAGGAGGCCGTCCGGCTGGCCATCGGCGCCAAGCCAGTCGGCGCCGGCTTCCAGCGCCATCCGGCGGGCGGTGCCGACATGGGCCTCGGGGGCCGGGATCGCGGCCTCGATGGTGCGGAGCGCCAGGGTCGGCAGCGCGCCCGCGAGGTCGCGCACGATCTCCGGCGTACCGTCATCGCAGTTGTTGGCGAGCACCACGACCCGCAGCGGCGCGGCCTCGGAGACTCCCTCCTGCGCCGCCAGCGAGCGGAGCAGGCGCGGCAGCCGCTCGGCCTCGTTGCGGGCGGGGATGCAGACGACGGCGCTCACCGGGTCACTCCGCGGCGCTGAGGAGCGGCCGGACCTGCTCGGCCAGCATCTCGGCGTAGACGGCTTCGTAGCGCGCGGTCATCGCGGCGGCGTCGAAATGCGTCTCGACCCGGTCGCGGCAGGCGCGGCGGCTCAAGCCGGCGGCCCCCCGGATCGCCCGGGCGAGGTCGCTCGGATCGTCCGCATCGGCGAGCCGGCCGCAGGAGGCGTCGAGGATCTCCGGCATGGCGCCCCGGCGGAAGGCCGCCACCGGCGTGCCGCAGGCGATGGCCTCGGCCACCACGAGGCCGAAGGGCTCCTCCCAGCGCGGCGTGACCACCGCCACCCGGGCGCGGCCGAGATGGGCGGCGAGCTCGCGGTGCGAGAGATGGCCGAGATGCTGCAGATCGGGCCCGAGCCGCGGCGCGATCTCGCTCGCCCAGTAGGCCGGGTTGAGCTTCGGCCCGGCGAAGACGAGGCGGAAGCCGGCCGCGCGGGCGGCATCGATGGCGAGGTGCAGGCCCTTCTCCGGCACGATGCGGCCGAACCAGAAGGCGTAGGTCTCCGGATCGGGCTCGGCGCTGTAGGGGAAGGTGGCCAGGTCGATACCGTTCGGCACGACGTCGAGGCTCGGGATGAGGTCCGTCCACTCGCGCGCCAGGGTCTGGGAGACCGCGAGGTAACGCATGTCGGGCCGCGCCGCCTCGATCCCGCCGACGAGGGACTCGAAGGGCGGCGTGTGCAGCACCGTCACCCAGGGAATGTCGAAGTCGCCGCTCTCCCGCAGGGGCAGGGCGTGCAGGGAATTGTTGTGCACGAGGTCGAAGCCGCCCACGGCCACCGCGTCGAGGATCCGGCGGTAGGCCGCGTGCTCGGCCGCCTCGATCGCCGCCCAGCGCTCGGGATCGCCCAGATCCTCGCCGGTCGGCGGGCAGACGAAGGTGGCCAGCTCCGGGTCGGAGCCCTCGGAGGCGAAGAGCGTGACGTCGTGCCCGCGGCGCCGGAGCTCCCGCGTCATCAGATGGGTGTGCATCTCCAGGCCACCCGCGTAGGGCTGGCCGATCGGATACTTCAGATGGGCGATGACAGCGATCTTCACGCGGCGAACCGTGGTTTGAGGTTGCAGCAGTTCGGGAGAATGCTGGACCGGGGCGCGCAGGGAACCTCGGTGACTGAGCCGTATGGAACGGCATCGGCCATGAAGGTTCGCTGAACCGCCGCACAGGTCAGGATTAAAAATACGAAAGGGGCGGGCGGCGGATGG
>NZ_BPQM01000108.1 GCF_022179245.1 Methylobacterium gregans | reverse complement strand
CCGGCGCACCCCCGCCGAGGGGGAGGGCGTGCTTCGGGGCCGTCACAGCTCGGGGGGCAGCGCCTCGGTGACCTGCACGCGGCCGGTCTCGGCGGGCGCGGCGACGCGCACCGGCGACGCGTCCGGTATCTCTGGGGCGATCTCCGGCTGGCGGGCGAGTGCGGTCACGCCCTCGTAGCGGCTCAGCCGCTTGTCCATCATGCCGTCGATGCGCTCGTAGACCTCCGCCACGCTGAGGCCGCGGCGGCCCTTCCCGTTCTTCTCCGTGAAGAGGCTGCGGTTCGCTCGCGCGGCGGAGCGGAAGGCCTTCTGGGCCGAGGCCTCGGGCTTGTCGCTCGACAGGCTGAGGAAGCGGCCCGCGCTCGCGGTGCCGAGGAAGTGGGCGAAGTACAGCTCGGTCGTGCTCAGCTCGCGCCCGACGCGGGCCTCGATCCGGCCGCGGTCGCGCTTCACCAGCTCGGCCGCCATCAGGCAGGCGACATAGGGGTCGTTGCGCAGCGACAGCACGCGCTGGCGCATCCCGTCAGCGACCGAGATCGCGCCGCCGCGGCCCCGCACGGCGGCGGCCTCGTCGGCGAGGCCGTAGCGGGCGCCGTAATCGCGGATCATTTCCAGCCAGGTCGCGGTCACGAACTGGAACAGACCCTGCGCCGAGGAGGTCGCGGCCTTCACGTCGGTGTCGAAGCTCGATTCCTTGTCAGCGAGCGCCATCATGTAGACGGGATCGACGCCGGCCTCCTCGGAGGCCCGCAGGATGGTGTCGACCACTCGGCGCGGCACGCTCATCGGGCCGAACTTCAGCTTCTCCTCGCTCGCGTCCTTCACCGGCTGCGGCAGCGCGGCGAGGTCGTTCTCGATGAGCGCGGTCGTCGCCGGCTCCTGCTCGGGGACCGGCACGCCGGTCCAGACGGCATCGGAACCGGTCTCGTCCTGAGGCGTTTCGTCTGTCGAGCCGGCCGCCCCCACGGTCTCGGCCGCCGCCTGCGCCTCGAAGGCCTGTGCGGCCCGCGGGCTCAGGTCGATGCGGTCGTGGGCCGCGGCGACCGGCGCGAAGGCGGTCTGCGGCAGGGCTAGGCCCGCCAGCAGGGCGGCGACCAGCGTCGCGCTGCGATGGGTTGTGGCGAAACGCCGGCGCTCGTGTCCGCGCACGGCCCGCGGCAGCCACGCCACGGTCTGATCCTCACACACGGTCTCGCAAGGCACGAGACGGCTCACGTCGTCGGCGCGGTGCGCCGGCTCCGGGAAAACCCCCATGTCTGGTCCTTCTTGTGCCGCGGCGTTCTTCGGCCGGGCTTTGTTCAGCGGCGGCTCTATCCACAGTCGGCGTGACCAGAATGGGACGCTCGCGTGATCGTGGCGTGATCCTCCCGTGGCACTCTGGATGCGGCGTTACGTCCCCGGAATTCTGCTGATTTGCCGCCGTGTTCAGGCTCGGCTCAGCCAAGCCGCGCCACATCTGTGTCCGGGTCGGGCTTGGAACGAAGCCCGTACGCTCCAGTTACAGGGCCCCGCGGCGGCAGCCCGACAGTGACCACGACAAGAGCCGCCGCGCCACGCAGTTGAGGAAGTACCCGTCCGATGAGCATGCAGACCGGTCGCCGTGTCGGCGTTGCCTTCGTTGGCATGGGTGGGGCCGTCGCCACCACCGCCATCGCCGGCATCGAGATGATCAAGTCCGGATCGAACCGACTCGACGGGCTGCCGCTCGCCGGCGTCTCCGTCGCCGGCATGGCCGACTACAAGGACCTCGTCTTCGGCGGCTGGGACCTCAACGGCGACGACCTCGCCTCCGCGGCCGCGGGCCACGGCGTCCTGACCAAGCAGGACATCGAGAACGGCGCCCAGGTGCTCAAGGGCATCACCCCCTGGCCGGCGGTCGGCAGCGCGAAGTTCTGCAAGAACATCGACGGCCAGAACCGCATCGTCGCCAAGGACCACCGCGAGGCGGTCTCGGTCATCGCCAACGACCTGCGGCGCTTCCAGAAGGAGAGCAACCTCGACGAGGTGGTGGTCGTCAACCTCGCCTCGACCGAGCGCTGGCCCGACCTCAGCGACCCGACCCTGAACTCGGCCGAGGCCTTCGAGAAGGGTCTGGATTCGAGCGACGAGTCGATCTCGCCCGCGATGCTCTACGCCTACGCGGCGATCAAGAGCGGCATCCCCTACGCCAACTTCACCCCCTCCGTCGCCGCCGACGTGCCGGCGCTCTTGGAGCTTGCCAAGGACCTGAACGTGCCGGTCGCCGGCAAGGACGGCAAGACCGGCCAGACCATGATGAAGACGGTGCTGGCCCCGGCGCTGAAGGCGCGCGCGCTGCACGTCGACGGCTGGTTCTCGACCAACATCCTGGGCAACCGCGACGGCCTGGCGCTGAACGACCCGAACTCGCTGCAGTCGAAGCTCAACACCAAGGGCACGGTGCTCGACTCGATCCTCGGCTATCCGGTCGAGGACCACCTCGTGCACATCCACTACTACCGCCCGCGCGGCGACGACAAGGAAGCCTGGGACAACATCGACGTCACCGGCTTCATGGGCCAGCGCATGCAGATCAAGGTGAACTTCCTCTGCAAGGACTCGATCCTGGCCGCCCCCCTGGTGATCGAGATCGCGCGCGTGCTGGATCTGGCCAAGAAGCGCGGCGAGGGCGGCGTGCAGGAGCAGCTCTCGACCTTCTTCAAGGCCCCGATGGTCAAGAACGGCCACGGCCCGGAGCACGCCTTCGGCAAGCAGGAGCGCATGCTGCACGACTGGCTCGGCGTGAACTGATGGGCGCAGCCGATCCGGGCGGGGCCCAGGCGGGCCCCGCCGCACCGCTCGAACTCCGGGACCTCCTCGTCGAGCTGAACGACCTCAAGCGCGTCCGCTCCGCGGGCCGCACCGGCTCCATCGCCGAGCGCCTGTTCGCGCAAGGGTGGGGCATGCTGACCGGCGGCGCGAGCCCGGAGGAGGTCGCCCTCGACATCACCGCGACCGCGCTCGCCGCCACCCGCCTCTGCGACCTCGACGCGGCCTTCCTGGCCTCAGCCGGGCTCCCCGACGCCGCGGTGGCGGAGGTGCTGGTCTCAGGGTTCGACGCGGTGACGGACGCGCTCGAGCCGGAGTTGCGCGCGCGCCTGCGCGAGCGGCTGCGCATCCGCACCGAGGTGGTGCCGGGCCCGCTGCCGGGCTTCGTGGCGGTGCTCGCCCAGCAGCCGCGGGCGGGCGTGACCTGCCCGGGCCGCGCCCGGATCCTGCTGGAGCCGCCCGAGAACCACGCCGAGCACTGCCTGATGGTGGCGGTCTACGGCGTGGCGCTCAGCCCCTTCTACCGGGCGGACCCCGCGACCGTGTTCCTCGCCGCGATGGCGCACCACTTCCACAACGCCGCGATGCCCGATGCCGGCTTCACCGGCGAGATGCTGCTCGGCGATCATCTCGGGCCGATCATGGAGACCACCACGCGCTGGGCGCTCGACGCGCTCGAGCCTGCCTTGCGCGAGCAGGTCGTGCGCGCCCGCGCGGTTCTGCCCGACGACGCGACCGCGGAGGGCCGCGCCTTCCACGCCGCCGATTGCATCGACCGCGTGCTTCAGATCGCCCAGCACCTGCGCGCCGCCTCGCTGACGATGCAGACGGTGCTGGATGACATGGAACTCGTGCATGCCGGCCCGGTGAAGGGTTTCCACGACCGCGTTCTGGCCGATATGCGGATCCCGTGATCGGGACAGGCTCGCGCGACCGATCCGGGGCAGGGGACCTCTCCACCCCGGTCCCGGCCGCGCGGGTCTCCCGTACGGGGCCTTGAGAACCCATGATCCCCTTCGCTCTGCGCTCCCCCGAGACCGGCAACCCGCTCCGCGCCGACCGTCCGCACTCGCTCGCGGACGAGGAGACCGGCGCGCGCTGGCCGGTCATCGACGGCATCCCGTACCTGCGCGTCAACCGCGCCGCGCTGATCGAGCGGGTGCTCGCCCATCTCGACGCGGGCGAGCCCGACGAGGCGCTGGCCGCCCTGCTCGCCGACCAGGACGACTGGTGGACCGGGCCCGCGGCCGACCCCGGCGACGTCCGCCAGCTCGTGAAGGCGCGCGCGACCGCCACCTTGCGGGACGCGGTGCGGCTCCTCGGCTGGGGCCGGGTCGGCGACTACTTCCTGCACCGCTGGAGCGATCCGACCTACCTGGCGGGCCTCGCGCTGCTGGAGGCGCACTGGAACGAGCCGACCTGCGTGTTCGAGTTCGCCTGCGGCATCGGCCACTACCTGCGCGAGCTCAAGCGGCGCGGCCACAAGGTGGCGGGCGCCGACGTGGTCTTCGCCAAGCTCTGGGTCGCGCGCCACTGGGTGGTCGGGGACAAGGCGCAGCTCGTCTGCTTCGACGCCGGCTCGGAGCACTGGCCGATCCAGGGCGCGCCGGTCGATCTCGTGATCTGCAACGACGCCTTCTACTTCCTCGACGACAAGCCGCGCCTCCTGGAGTGCCTGCGCCAGACGGCCGGCGACGACGGCTGGCTCGCGATCAGCCATATCCACAACGCCGAGAGCCCCGGCTTCTCGGCGGGCCGTGCGGTCACTGCCGAGGACATCGCCGAGCTGTTCCCGGACGCGCTCGTCTACGACGACGCCGAGCTGACCCGGGCGCTGGTCGAGGCGCGGGCGCCCGGGCCCCGCGAGCCCGGGGACCTGCGCGCCTGCGAGGCCTTCTCGGTGGTGGCCGGGCCCGGCATGCGGCCCGCCCCGCGCGCGGTGATCGACGGGCTGACCCTACCGCCGGCCGGGACCGAGCTCCACCTCAACCCGCTCTACCAGCCGGACGAGGGCGGCGGCTTCACGATCCGCTGGCCCTCGGAGCGCTACGAGGCGGAGTATGCCCGCCTCGTCACCTACCCGCCCCACTCGGAGGGGCCCGAGACCCTGCGCTTCACCGGGGTGCCGGAGGCGGCGGAATCAGACCGGGTGCGGCGCCGCGAATTCGTCGATCTGCCGGAGCGCTGGTGATGGAGCCCGTCCGCTGGGGCATCGTCGGCTACGGCTGGGTCGCCCGCGACTACATGGCGCCCGGCATCCGCGAGGCCGGGCACCGGCTGGTCGCAGTCTGCGATCCCGGTGAGGGCGCCCGCAGGGCGGCTGAGGCGGAGGGCGCGCGCGCCTACCCGGATCTCGCCGGGCTGATCGCCGACCCCGCGGTGGAAGCGGTCTACGTGGCGACGCCGAACCATCTCCACCGCGAGGCCGTCGCGGCGCTCGCCGCCGCGGGCAAGGCCGTGCTCTGCGAGAAGCCGATGGCGGCCTCGCTCGCGGATGCCGAGGCGATGACGGCCGCGGTCGAGGCCCACGGCATCTTCTACGGCACCGCCTTCGACCAGCGCCACCATCCGGCCCACCGGCTGATCCGGGAGGCGATCCGGAGCGGGCAGCTCGGCACCGTGACGGCTCTGCGCATCGTCTACGCCTGCTGGCTGCATCGCGAATGGGCGCCGCAGGCCGGGCACGACAATTGGCGCATCGACCCGGCCCGGGCCGGGGGCGGCGCGCTGATCGACCTCGCGCCGCACGGGCTCGACCTCGTGGACTTCCTCCTCGACGAGTCGATCCGCGAGATCGCCGCCCTCACGCAGGCGCGCGCGCAGGATTACAGCGTGGACGACGGCGCGCTGCTGATCGGCCGCACCGGGAGCGGCGTGCTGGCGAGCTTGCATGTCGCCTACAACTGCCCGGACGCGCTGCCGCGCCGCCGCCTGGAGGTGGTCGGTACCCGAGGCCAGCTGGTGGCCGAGAACACGATGGGGCAGGTGGCCGGCGGCCGGCTGACGTTCATCGACGGTGCATCGGGCGCGGCCGAGGATGTGGCCTTCGACCGCGAGGCCTCGCCCTTCACCGAGCAGGTGCGCGCCTTCGGCTCGGCGCTCCGCCGCCCCGCCGAGCGCGCGGCCTACGCGGCGGCGCGGGATCTCCACACGATGCGGCTCGTCGTCGGGGCCTACGCCAGCGATCGGGGCGGGGGAGGGACGCTCAGCACGTGACGCGCGCCGCCTCTCTCCCAACCTGCCCCTATGAAGCGCCGCCCTCTCCCGGACGCCTGAAGTAGCGGATCGGCTCAACCGCGTTTGTCCCGAGGTTCATCCATGACCATGCCCAGCGAACAGGACCAGGACGCCCGCGCCCGCCACGACCGCATCAAGGCGCCGCGGCCCTACAGCTACGGGGCCCCGCGCCGGATCGAGGGCCTGCCCGAGCGCCTGCCCGACCCCGTGCGGGCCTATCTCGACGTGCTGCCCCCGGGCCGGGTCGTCGGCTTCAACCTCGCGCCCCTCGACCGCACCGGCGTGCCGGTCTGGTTCGTCTCCCTCTTCCTCGACGATCCCTTCTTCGTCGGGGCGATGCCCTCGGGCATCGGCTACGGCGCCACGGACGACGAGGCGCTGATCGGCGCGGTGGCCGAGATCGCCGAGAACCTGATGCCGTCGCTGGCGGTCATGCCGCGCAAGAAGGAGCGCGGCAGCTATACCGACCTCCTCAAGGTGTTCGGTGAGAGGTCCGTCGCCGACCCGCTGACGCTCTGCCTGCCGGCGGGCTCGCCCGTCGGACGCGACACGGTGCTCGAATGGACGGCCGCCACCCGCCGCGGCACGGGCGAGACCGTGCTGATGCCCCTCGACATCGCGGCGACCGACTATTTCGAATTGTCGGAAGGCTACCGGCCTTTCACCAACCTGATCACCAACGGCCTCGGCGCCGGCCCGGACATCGATTTTGCCCTGGGGCACGGCGTTCTCGAACTGCTGCAGCGCGACGGCAACGGTCTGCTGTTCCGCGCCCTCGACCAGGGCGTGATGCTCGACTTCTCCGACGGCATCGCCCCTGAGAACGCCGCCATGCTGGCGCGGCTGGAGGCGCTCGGCATCCGGGCGCTGCCGAAATTCGCCACCGACCAGTTCGGCCTGACCAACCTCTACGTGGTAGGCTACGACCGCAACGCCGCCGACGCGCCCGCGCCGATCGCGCTCTCGGCCTGCGGCGAGGCCTGCGATCCGGACCGCGACCGGGCGCTGCGCAAGGCGCTCCTCGAGTTCCAGGCCGCGCGCGTGCGCAAGAGCTTCGGCCACGGCCCCCTCGACTTCGCGCGTCGCATCACGCCGCCGGGCTACGTCGACGCCTTCATCCAGAAGGCCCTGCCGAGCCTCGACCTGGAGGAGAGCCGGGCGCTCAAGGCCATGCTCGACTGGATCGTGCTGCCGCCGGAGGACCTGCATCGCGTGCTCGCCGACACAGTCTATTCCGAGCGCGCGACCAAGCGCTTCTCGGAACTGCCGACCCAGGAGGCGGCCGACGGCCACGCGCGTGGGACGATCGCCTGCGACCGGCTGGAACAGGCCGGCTTCGATGTGCTCTACGTCGATTGCTCGCCCCCGGGCGGAGGTGTCGGCGTCGCCAAGGCGATCGTGCCGGGTCTCGAGGTCGAGACCATGAGCTATTACCGGATCGGCGAGCGCAACACCCGCAAGCTCCTCGAGCGCGAGCACCCGCTCATCCGCTTCGGCGAGGCCAGCGAGACCCTGCGGCCGGTGCGCCTGACCCCGGAGGCGATCGAGCGCTTCGGCGGCCAGCCGCTCTTCGACACCGCGCTCGCCGAGGCGATCGTGGGCAGCCACTACCCGCTCTACCGCGAGCCGGAATCGCACCACGCGCCCTTTCGGCTGGAACAGCGGGGGCGCGCCGCATGAGCCTGCGCTTCGCCTACAACACCAACGGCGCCGCCAACCACCGGCTCGACGACGCCCTGCGGCTGATCAAGGCCGCGGGCTACGACGGCGTGGCGCTGACGCTGGACATCCACCATCTCGACCCCTTCGCGGAGAACTGGGCGGCGGAGGCGGGGCGCGTGTCGAGCCTGCTGCAGAGCCTCGAACTCGGCTCGGTGATCGAGACCGGCGCCCGCTTCCTGCTCGACCCCGCCGCCAAGCACGAGCCGACCCTGGTGACGGCGGACGCCGCGGGCCGTGCCCGCCGCGTCGGCTTCCTGAAGCGCGCCATCGATATCGGGGCGATGCTGCATTCGGAGGCGGTCTCGTTCTGGGCCGGCGTCCCGAAGCCCGGTGTCGACCACGCCGAGGCCCGGCTCTGGCTCGGGGAAGGCCTGCGCGAGGTCGTCGCCTACGCGGCGGAGCGCGGCGTGGTGCCCTGCCTGGAGCCCGAGCCCGGCATGCTGATCGAGACGCTCGACGACTACGCCGCCCTCGGGATCGAGGGCCTGCGCCTCGCCCTCGATACCGGCCACTGCCTCGTCACCGGCGAGCGCGAGCCGGCGGCGGCGGTGCACGCGTTCGCCGACCGGATCGGTACCGTGGCGATCGAGGACATGGCCCGCGGAATCCACGTCCACCTGCCCTTCGGCGAGGGCGACATGGACGTGCCGGGCGTCCTCGATGCCCTGGAAGCGGTGGGTTACGAAAAGCTCGTCTGCGTCGAGCTTTCCCGCGAGAGCCACCGGGCCGACCGGATGATCCCCGAGGCGCTGGCCTATCTGCGCGCCTGTCGCCCGGGCACGGACATGCCGGTGCAGGAGACCCGCCCGCAATGAGGATCTGCTTCGTCAGCCGCCGCTACTTCCCGGCGATATCCGGCATGAGCGTCTACGCGCAGAACCTGCTGCGCGAGCTGGCCGGCGCCGGCCACGACGTCACGATGATCTCGCAGTACCGGGGCGACGCCTTCGGCACCCGCGTCTACGGCGGCGGCCCGCCGCCGCCCGTGCCGGGCGTGCGGGTGATCGGCCTCGAACAGCTCGGCGAGCAAGAGAGCGGCGACTTCGAGCGCGACATCGACACGATGGTCGAGACGATCTGCGCCGAGCACGCAAAACAGCCCTTCGACGTGCTGCACGCGCAGTACGGCTACCCGACCGGCTGGGCGACGCTCCTGGCCTCGAAGCGCCTCGGCGTGCCGAACGTGGTCTCGATCCAGGGCGGCGACGGCCACTGGGTCGGCTCCTGCTGCGAGACCCACCGGGTCGCGATGTGCGAGGTCCTGGCCCACGCCAACGCCCTGCTGATCGGCGGGCAATCCTTTGTGCAGGAGGTGTGCGACCGGCTGGGTTCCGATCCGGCCCGCTTCACCATCGTGCCGGGCGCGGTCGACACCGCGCGCTTCGCGCAAGGCACGGCCGACGGGCTGCCCGCCGCCCATGACGGGCCGGTGCGGCTGTTATACCACGGCCGGGTCGACCGCCGGAAAGGCGTGCTCGACTTCATCGAGGCGCTGGCCACGCTCCGGGAGCAGGGCACGCGCTTCGCCGCCGTGATCTCCGGCATCGGGCCGGACGTCGATCCGGCCAAAGAGCTTGCCGAGCGCCTGGGCTTCGGCGCGGACGCGATCCGCTTCACCGGCTACGCCGACTACGCCACGGTGCCGGACCTCTACCGGGCCGCCGACGTCTTCGTCTCGCCGACCTACGCGGAGGGCTTCTCGAACACGATCCTGGAGGCGATGGCGGCGGGGCTCGCCTGCGTCTCGACCCACTCGGTCGGCGTCTCGGACTGCCTGCGCGACGGGGAGAACGGGCTCCTCGTGAACCCCGGCGACGTCCCGGCGCTCGCCCGCGCGCTCACCCGGATCGTGGAGGACGAGGCGCTGCGCCGCCGCATCGCGGAAGCCGGCCTGGAGGAGTGCCGCCGGGTCTATTCCTGGGGCGCGGTGGGCCGGCAGATCATGGAGGTCTACGCCGCGGTGAGGGACCAAGCGCCGCACACGGACTTCTCCGACGCCCTGCCGCACGATCCGGCCTGCCGCTTCCGCGCCGAGCCGCACCTGCTCTGACCGCGCGAGACTGTTCTCCCCGTGCCCACAGCGCTCGCCCTCTCGCCCCATCTCGACGACGCCGCCTTCTCGTGCGGCGGCACGCTGAACCGGCTCGCCCGGAACGGCTGGCGCGTGGTGATGGCGACGGCGTTCACCGCCTCGGTGCCGGATCCGCGGGGCTTCGCGCTCGCTTGCCAGCTCGACAAGGGCCTCGGGCCCGAGATCGACTACATGGCGCTGCGCCGGGCCGAGGACGCGGAGGCCGCGCGCCATCTCGGCATCGCCCCGCCCGTGCACCTGCCCTTCCGCGAGGCGCCGCACCGGGGCTACGGCTCGGCGCCCGAGCTGTTCGCGGCGCCGCGGGCGCACGACACGATCGCGGCCGACCTCGCGCCCGCTCTGGCGGCCCTGCTCGCCGAGACCGCGCCGGATCTCCTCCTCGCCCCCCAGGCGATCGGCGGGCATGTCGATCATGTCCGCATGGTCGAGGCCCTGCGGGAGCCGGGCTTCGCCCTGCCGGTCCTGTGGTGGCGCGATTTCCCCTACACGGTGCGGACGGCCGAACCGAAGCAGCCGCTCGCCGCCCTCTTCGCCGACCTGCCCGAGATCGCGGTCGCGCTCGACTCGGAGGGGGAGGCGGCCAAGCTCGGGGCCTGCGCCGCCTATGCCAGCCAGATCGGCTTCCAGTTCGGCGGCGTCGCCGGCCTGGAGACGCGGCTCGCCCAGGAGGAGGGCCGCGAGCGTTTCCGACTCTCCGGGCCCCTGCCGCCATCGCTTGCGGTGATGCGCGACACGGCCGGATGACCAGGGCCGCGCCGGACCAGCCCAAATCCCTGCGCGATCCGGCGCAGCTCGCCGCGCGCCGCGCCCTGGTGGAGGCGCCCCACATCGCCCCGATCCGCGTGCTCGCCCGCCGCGTCAGTGCGGAGCGGGACGCGCCCGTCCCCGACCCCGACCCGCTCGACGGCGGCGTGAACGCCCGGATGCTCCTCCTGTTGGAGACGCCCGGCCCCGCGGTCGTCCGCACAGGTTTCGTCACCCGCGACAGCGCCACCGGCACCGCCGCCAACCTGTTCCGGTTCCTGGCGGAGGCCGGCATCGCCCGCGCCGACACGCTGATCTGGAACGTCGTGCCCTGGGTGATCCACGCCCCCGGCGCCCTGAACCGCGCCCCGCGCCGGGCCGAGCTGCGCGCCGCCGAGCCTTATCTCGCCCCGCTCCTCGACCTCTTGCCCGGCCTCGCGGTCGCGGTCCTGGCCGGCCGCTTCGCCGGCGAGGCGCGCCCCGCGCTCGCTTCCCTGCGGCCGGGACTGCCGGTGATCGGCGTGCCGCATCCGAGCCCGACCTACGTCTGCACGTCACCGAGCGTCCCGGAGCGCATCCGGGCGGGGCTGGCGGAGGCCGCCGTCATCCTGCGGACATCTCCGCCGGGCATCGCTGCCCCCTGACGGAGCCGTGGAGCGCGGCCTCCGTCGCTGGCCTTCCGCTGCCGCAGGTCCTACATGCGGGCGACAGGCCGCGGGCGAGCCCGCGGACACGACCACACAGGCGGGTTTCCGGGCACGTCCGCGGATGCCGGCCCGGCGCCGTCGTCTCGTCGCGAGGCGGGCGGCCGCTCCGGAGGAAGGCGGACAACGATCGGCATGAACTTCCAGGGCCAGCATCGCCCGGCGATCGAGGGGGCCAAGGCCATCGAGGCCGACGCGGAGGCGCGCGAGGCCGGCGTGCCGGAGGCCGCGCGCCCGCGCGGCCGCAGCCGCTACGCCTGGATCGGCACGGTCGCGAGCGTCGTCCTCTTCGTGGTCTCGCTCGGGGTGCTCTGGCACCTCGCGCAGGACATCACCTGGGCCGACCTCCACGCCGCGATGGTGCAGAAGACGGGCGAGCAGTTCGCCCTCGCCTTCGGCTTCGTCTTCGTGAGCTACCTCTTCCTCACGGGCTACGACGCGCTGGCGCTGCGCCAGCTCCGGGTGAGCGTGCCCTACGGGGTCACCGCGCTCGCCTCGTTCACGAGCTACGCGGTGAGCTTCACCCTCGGCTTCGCGCTCTTCACCGCGGGCACGATCCGCTACTGGATCTATTCCCGGCACGGGCTCAACGCCGCCAAGATCGCCGCGCTCACGGTGATCGCGGGCTTCACCTTCTGGCTCGGCATGGGCGTGGTGCTGGGGCTCAGCCTGATTATCGAGGCGGGCCAGCTCGCGGGCCTCGCCTTCACGTCGATCCGGATCAACCAGGGGGTGGGGCTGGCGGCGCTCGCCGCCGTCCTCGGTTACCTCGCCTGGGTCTCGGCCAAGCGCCGCAGCGTGACGGTGAGGCACTGGCGGCTGGAACTGCCCGGCGCCTCGGTCTCGATCGGCCAGATGATCGTCGGCATCGGCGACGTCTGCGCGGCGGCGGCCGTGCTCTACGTGCTGCTGCCGGACGGGCTCGCCATCGGCTTCACCACCTTCCTGGCGATCTACGTGCTGGCGGCGATGCTCGGCATCGCCTCGAACGTGCCGGGGGGCGCGGGGGTGTTCGAGTCGACCATCCTGGTCGCCCTCTCCAGCCTGCCGCGCGACCAGGTGCTGGGATCGCTCCTGCTGTTCCGGGTCTGCTACTACCTCGTGCCCTTCGGCGTCGCCCTCCTGATGCTCGGCGCCTTCGAGGCGAAGCGGCGGCTGGGCGGCCGCTGACGGATGCGGAGGGCCTGAGATGGGCCGGGACGCGGTCTCCAAAGCCGCCTGGACGGGCGCTGCCGTCGCGGCCGGCCTGATCCTCCTCGCGGCCTGGCTCGACGGCGCCCTCGACGGTCTGCTCATCCTCGCGGCCCTGGCAGCGGCCTGCCTCGGCGGCCTCGCGGGCACGCGCCGCCGCGAGGCCGCCGCGCCGGAGCCGCTCCGCCGGAGCGTCGACCGCCACGTCATCGCCGAGGCGCTGCTCGCCCAGGTGCCCGACCCGGTGATCCTGGTGGACCGCCGCGCGGTGGTGATCGAGGCCAACCCCGCGGCCCGCGCCCTGCTGCCGGCCATGCGCCTGCGCCACCCGCTCTCCTTCGGCCTGCGCGCGCCCGACGTGCTCGACGGGATCGAGGAGGTTCTGCGCACGGGCCAGCCCCTCAAGGTCGCCTACGCCACCCGCGTGCCGACCGAGCGCGCCTTCGAGGTGCAGATCGGCGCGCTCGCCATGCCGGACGGGTCGGGGCCGAACGTGGTACTGTTCCTGCGCGACCTCACCGCGGCCCGGCGCCTGGAGGCGATGCGGGTCGATTTCGTCGCTAATGCCAGCCACGAGTTGCGCACGCCGCTGGCCTCGCTCCTCGGCTTCATCGAGACCCTGCAGGGGCCGGCCCGCAACGACGCGCCCGCCCGCGAGCGCTTCCTCGACATCATGCGCGCCCAGGCCCAGCGCATGACGCGGCTGATCGACGACCTGCTCTCGCTCTCGCGCATCGAACTGCGCGAGCACATGCCGCCGACGAAACCGGTCGATCTGGGTCACCTTGCCCGCCAGATGGTCGAGATGCAGGCCCCGCTCGCCGCCGAGCGCGGTGTGGCGGTCGCCTTCGCGGGGGAGGGCGCCTTCCCGGTGCTGGGCGAGCCCGACGAGCTGGCGCGCGTGGTCGAGAACCTCGTGGAGAACGCCGTGCGCTACGGCGGGCGGACCGTTGCGGTGGAGCTCGCCCGGGCGGAGGGGCGGCACGGCCCCGAGATCGTCCTCTCGGTGCGGGACGACGGGCCCGGCATCGCGCCGGAGCACATCCCGCGGCTGACCGAGCGCTTCTATCGGGTGAACGTGGCCTCCAGCCGCGAGAAGGGAGGTACCGGGCTCGGTCTCGCCATCGTGAAGCACAGCCTGAACCGCCATCAGGGCCGGCTCCAGATCGAGAGCACGCTCGACGTGGGGACCACGGCCCGGGCGATCCTGCCCGCACGGCCGGAGGTCGGTGCGGGGGGAACGGCAACCGGGAACGGCACGGGCAAGGACTCGTCGGCGCGGGACACCTGACCGGGAGATCCTGCCCTGAACATCGGCGCGCCGGAGATGGCGGCCTGCATCAACCCGTACGTCCGCCGAGCGGACGGCGGGGCAGAGCCGTACAACGATGTGACCCCAGCCGGTAGTGCTCGCGGACGGCCGGACGGGAACCGCGCGTCGGTGCTTGACCTTCCCATCATGGGAAGGCCCACATGCACCGGCATGGAGACAGAATCCCGTTCCCTCATGTCCGCGCGCGCCGAACCCGTCAGCTTCCCGGTCGAGGGCCTGACCTGCGCCGCCTGCATCGGGCGCGTCGAGCGCGCGCTCGGTCGACTGCCGGGCGCCAGCGCCGTCAGCGTCAACCTCGCGACCGGGCGGGCGAGCCTGCGGCTCGGACCCGGCACCGCCCCGGCGGAGGCTGCCGAGGCCGTGGAGGCGGCGGGCTACGCCGTACCCGAGGCCGAGACGGTGCTCGCCGTCTCCGGCCTCTCCTGCGCGTCCTGCGTCGGCCGCGTCGAGCGGGCGCTCGCCGCCGTGCCCGGCGTGCGCGGCGCCGCGGTCAACCTCGCGACGGGCCGGGCCACCGTGCGCCACCGCGCCGGGATCGTCGCCCCCGCCGACCTCGCGGCCGCGGTCGAGGCGGCGGGCTACGCGGCCGAGCCCGTGGATGGGCAGGCCCCGCCTGCCCCGGTCGAGGCCAGGGCCCGGGAGGCGCGGCGGCTCCGCCGCGATCTCCTGATCGCCGCGCTGCTCGCCCTGCCGGTGGTGGTGCTCGACATGGGCGGCCATCTCGTCCCCGGTTTCCATCACGGGGTGGCGGACGTCCTCGGCGCCCAGGGCGTGGCCTGGCTCCAGGCCGGGCTCGCGACGCTGGTGCTCGCCGGTCCCGGCCGGCGCTTCTTCACGCAGGGCGTGCCCGGCCTGCTGCGCGGCCACCCGGACATGAACGCCCTCGTGGCCCTGGGCGCGGGCGCCGCCTACCTCTACTCGCTGGTCGCGACCGCCGCGCCGGGCCTGCTGCCCGCGGGCAGCGCGCATCTCTACTTCGAGGCGAGCGTCCTCATCGTCACCCTGATCCTGCTCGGCCGCAGCCTGGAGGCGCGGGCGCGGGGCCGCACCGGCGAGGCCATCGCCCGGCTGCTGGACCTCGCCCCGAAGACCGCCCGGGTGCTACGGGGCGGGGCTGAGGCCGAGGTGCCGCTCGCCGCGCTGAAGGTCGGCGACATCGTGCGGGTCCGCCCCGGCGAGCGGGTCGCGGCGGACGGCGTCGTGGTCGCGGGCGAGAGCTTCGTCGACGAGAGCATGGTGACGGGCGAGCCGGCGCCGGTGCGCAAGGCGCCGGGCGCCGCGACCGTC
>NZ_BPQM01000107.1 GCF_022179245.1 Methylobacterium gregans | reverse complement strand
CGCTGCCGGCCTCGAACAGGATCTCGCCCCGCTGGACCATCGCCGGCTCCAGATGCGGGACGACGAGGTCGCGATCCGCGCCGCTCAGGGCCTTGAGGAGCTGGTTGTTCTCGAACGAAGGAACGGGCGCGGCCGGCATCGGAGCTACGTGAGGGAGATTGCCGGCCCTCCTACAACATCGATTGCGCGAAATCTGTCTGCTTCTAGACAGATCGTGAACGGATCCAAGAGATTCTTTCCGCCATTCGCAGGGGCCGGGCGTTCGCCGCTCGGACGCCCGGCTCGGAGCGACGACCTTTTCGCTGGACTTCACAACCCGTGGGACCGGACCGGCGCCGCCCCCACCGTTCCTACTTGCCGCTGCAGAGCCCCTGCGAGGACAGTCGGGGGTGGTCGCGCGGGTCGCAATCCGTCGAGAGGAAGGAGGCCCACTCGGCCTGGGTGCCGTAGAAGGCGTTGCGGTCCACGTCGCCGCGCACGCCGGGCACCCGGCCCGTGGAGGTGAACTGCCAGAGCATCCAGCGGCGGTTGGAGAAGCGCTGCTCGGGCTCGGCGGCGGTCGAGCGCAGCCAGTGAGGATAGTCCGGCAGTTCGCCCTCCAGCACGTCCTTGTGGAAGGTGATGTCGGTGTAGATGATCGGGCGCTTGCCGGTGTAGCGCTCCATTTCCTCCAGCATGTAGCGCGTCATCGCCAGTGCCTGCTCCTTCGGGAGCTTCTTCGGGCAGGTCTGCGAGTGGCCGTTCCACTCGACGTCGAGCACCGGGGGCAGGGCGGTCGGATCGTTCGGCACGTTGCGCTTGAACCATTCCATCTGGTCCCGCGCCGAGCGGCACCAGAACACGAAATGGTAGGCGCCCCGCGGCACGCCCGCCCGGCCCGCGCCCTCCCAGTTCTCCCGGAAGCGCTCGTCGACGTGGTCGCCGCCCTCGGTCGCCTTGATGAAGGCGAACTGGGTTCCGGCCGCCCGCACCGAGGCCCAGTCGATCGGGCCCTGCCACTTGGAGATGTCGATGCCCTGGATCGGATGGCGCTTGGCCCGCGCCACGCCCGGATGGGGCTTCACGTCGCCCTTGGTCGGATAGAAGTCGCTGTTCTGGGCGCAGGCAGCGAGGCCGGCGAGCAGCGCCACGGCGAGTGCCCGCCGGCCGAGAACGGCGGCGCGGCCGCACGCGGCCCGGGACGACGTCAGGGGAAGACCAATCCTCAGCGACATCGATGCCCGCACCCGCCTCATGCGCCAATCAGAGGGGTATTCGATGCCCTTCTGGCGGTTAACAGAACTTTGCGCGCAATGCGGCAGAATTCCGGAACGCGTGGCGGGCTGGACACATAGCCGCTGCCGGAAGGCTTTGCGGGGTGGGGTGTGTCGTCCTAAGTACCGGACCCGACACGCATCTTCGGATCCGCACCTTGGGCAAGACTCTGTTCACCATAGGCTACGAAGGCATCGATCCGGAGCGCCTGACCGGCGCGCTGCGCGACGCCGGCGTGGGACTGCTCGCGGACGTGCGGGCGGTGGCGAACTCGCGCAAGCGCGGCTTCTCGAAATTCGCCCTGAAGGCGGGGGTCGAGGAGCGGGGGATCGGCTACGCGCATCTGCGCGCGCTCGGCACGCCCAAGGCTGGTCGCGAGGCGGCGCGCGCGCACGATGCAGGGCTGATGCGTCGAATCTATTGCGAGACGGTGCTCGACACCGCGGATGGCGGCCTCGCCCTCGACGCACTGGCCGAGATGGCGGAGGGGGCGCCCACTTGCCTGCTCTGTTTCGAGCGCGACCCGCAGCGCTGCCACCGCCGCGTACTGGCCGAGCGTCTGGAAGCGCGTGGTTTCACGACGGTCGACCTGCTCGGCTGAGGGCGACCCGACGGGAAGGCTGAGGACCGCCCCGCGCGCGCGCCCTCATGGTGGGACAGGTTTTCACGCATCTCGGAAGGCGGCATCGCACAGCGCCGAGCCGCTCGACCGGGATCGCATCAGGCCCCGTGCTCGAAGCCCAGACCGAAGCGCCCGCGCGGCGCGGCGCTCCGGCGTCCGGAGACAAGGGCGGCCAGCCCGGCGAGGCGCCCGCGCCACGTCGCCGCCAGGGCGAGAGCCTCCGCCCGCCACGGTGCGAGCAGGTGCGCGAGGCGCGAGCGCGGCCGGATCGTATCGGTGCGCCGCAGAGGCTCGACCGGCTCGGGCGAGGCCACCGGGACGTACAGAGCCTCAAAGAACGAGACGTCGAACAGGCTGACACCGCCCTCGCCGGTCACCGCCAGCTCGGCGTTGAGCAGGCGCTGCTCGCCGCCGTGATCGGCCACGAGCCGGCGCACGATGATGCGCGCAAGATCGCGCGCCTCGGCCTCGTCCTCCACCCACTGGCCGGTACGCTCCGGCAGATAGGCATCGTCGAGGCGGATGTTGAAGAACACGCGGATCATGATCAGGCGCTCCCTGTTCATGCCGGCGGGACGCGACTCCGCACCCGCCCTGCGGGGTGGGTGGAAGGTCAGGCGGCCTGCGGCGCTTCCGCGGCAGGTTCGCCCAGCTGGGACTGACTCCGGGACTCGACGGCGCGCGGGTGGAAGGCGTCGGCCAGCAGGTTGAGGCGGTGGGCCATGTCGCGCACCTCGTTGAGGGCGATCGACTTCTGGCCTTCCTTGACCGCACGGGTGATGTCGCTGATCTGCGACGTGGCGATGCGCTTCAGCTCGGCGGCGAGCTGGTCCTTCGTCATCATGCTCGGATCCCGAAAGGGTGCTGGACAGATCCACACCCTCGCGCGATCACCGTTACCAGAGCGTTTCGCCACGCCCCGGCGGCCTGTACCGGGCGGCCCCCTCAGCCGCCGGCTGTCTGCGCCTCGGTCGCCACATCGTCCTCCGGGTGGCTTCCGAGCTGGCGGCCGATCCGGCCGAGCAGTTTCTCCAGCGGCAGGCGAACCTCCTCCGGTCCCTCGCGGGCGACGATGCCGTGCGCCTCGATGCAGATCTCGGCGAGCCGGCGCAGGGCGGCCCGCGCGTCCGGATCCGCCTGCGCCGCGCTCGCGAGCGCCGCTGCGGTCCGCGTGTCGTACTGAAGCTTACGCATGGGTGATCTCCGACAGGACCGATCTCAGCTGGCGAGTCGCAGCGGGCGGCCGGGCTGCGTGCTGAGGACGGATGCGCTGTCACCGCGGGTGGCGCGCAGGCGGGTCAGGGTGCGCTCGTCGAAGGCCGCGCTCACCGCGACCGTCTCCTCGCCGGCGATCGGGCGGGGCAGGCCGAGCGGCGTCACACGGAAATGCAGCTGCACGAGGCGCAGCAGCCAGAGCGGATTCATCTCGATGACGATGGCGTCGACGCCCGACTCGAGACCCCACTCCACGATGCCGGTGAGCAGTGCGCTTCCCACGGGGCTGAGGATGCGGCCCCTTTCGCGGTGCCCGCGCTCGACGGCGTAGCGGGTCCATTCCCAGACGTGGGGGCTGCGGGGCGGATCGACCTCGCAGAGCTCGGAGAGTACCTCGGTCAGCAGGTAGGGGCGGGTGGTGGGCAGCATGCGCTGGTAGCCAACGACCGTGCCGGCCTCGATCGCCAGCATGTGAAGCGCGTGGGCGTCGTCGAAGCCGTCGATCTCGCGGCCATCGGGCCGGGCGAGATCGGACCAGCCCTTCTCCTCGACGAAGACGCGGTGGCGCAGGCGCCAAGCCTGCTCAAGGGCGTCGGCGTAGCGCGACGTGTTCTCGGCCGTGACGATATGGATCATGGCGATCTCCGCGGGGGATAATCGCCGTTATCTGCAACCTGGCGGAGAGCTCACAGTACGCGATCGCGTACCCTCCCGAACCTCCCCGTCCACTGCTCAGATTGGGAAAATTGCCCTTCTGCCCGCGCCTCCGAATCGATGCGGAGCAGTCGGATTGATAACCCTAGATTATCAAGCCGCGCCGCAGAGCCTCGGCGACCGCTTGGGTCCGGCTGCCTGCGCCGAGTTTGCGATGGACCGAGCGCAGGTGCTTCTCCGCGCCGTGCTCGGAGATCGACATCAGGGCACCGATTTCCCACTCGCTCTTGCCGGCAGCCGCCCATTGCAGGGCCTCCCGCTCCCGCGGCGTCAGCTGCACGGGTTCGCGCCCCTCCGCGGCGGGCACGTGGCTGAGAACGAGCGAGCGACCGAACACGTAGGAGGCGATGAGGTGGAGCATCCCGCGCAGCTCCGGCGAGAGATCGAGGCGCTCCGCACCGAAGCTGAAGCCCGCGACCCGGCCGTCGAGGGTGACGAGCGGCACGGTGAAACCCTGACGCAGCCGAAAATCCCCGGCCTCGTCCATCACCCGCCGGGCGGCCGGATCCTCGCGATAGAGCGGCTCGATCTCGGACCAGAGAAACGGCGTCGCATCCGTGGTCAGACGGCGGATCGTCGGGTCGCGGTCGAGGTGGCCGGCCCGGAAGTAGCGCTCGCTCCAACCGGGGGGCGTCCGGTCGATCAGCACGTGGGCGGCCTGAGCTGTGCGGCCGATGCCGGGTAGGGGAATCACGCCCGCGAAAGTGCTCTCGACGCCGAAGCGGGCTACCGCCCGCAGAAGGCAGGCGTTCAAATCCTCGACAGTGCCTGCGCGATCGAAGGAGCGGAACAGATCGTAGGTGAGATCGACGAGCTTGGGCAGCATGCCGGACCGCGAGGGGTGCAGGACCGTGGTCCCGGGCCAACATATCTATAGGACGAGGATTCACACTTAAGCTATAGCCTGCGGCACGGCGGCAGCGGTGCAAGGGGATTGCGCGTGGAACTGGTCTCGGAAGGCGATCCGCAAGGTCGCCCCAGCCCCGGGCGCACCGCGGCGCTCCTGGCCGAGATCGCCGCAATCCTGCGCATCGATCCGGTGATCTTCTTCGACGGCGAGATTCAAGAGCGCGTCGGGCAGCATCTTGCCGCCGATGAGCTCGCCGAGTTGCTCGCCCTGTTCCGGTCCATCGATGCACCGAACCTGTGCGAGGCGGCACACGACCTGATCCGAACCCTGAAGCGAGGCGGGAATTCGGATACCTGACTTCGAGGGCGCCCGGTCGCTCCGCGACCGATGCCCGCGGCGGGAAACGAACCCTTGTTAAGCGGATGCCGCGTCCCCTAATGGCGTGGGACAATATCCCACCCTGACGCGGACACGATGGCCCGGTTCTTCATCGACCTGCACGACGGAGCGAACTTCGTGCGCGACGGCGTCGGCTTCGACCTCGCGAACGAGGCGGAGCTGCGCGCCAAGCTCGTCCGCATCATGGCGAAGATCGCGCAAGGCCTCGTGCCGGAGCCCGACCGCCAGGACTACCTGGCAGTGGTTCGGAACGACCGGCGCGAGGTGATCCTGCGGGCGCATCTCTCGCTCGACATCGAGCGCGTCGACACGCCCTGAGGCCGGTACGTTACCAGCACACCCGCGGCAGGCGCCGCTTCCAGCGCTCACCGAGGGGCAGCGCCTTCTCGGCGCGGCGCGCGATCCGCCGGCCAGCTTCGGCAGTCTTCGGCCGAGACTGTCGGGGCTTCTCGGGCAGCGGCTGCGCAAGCCTCGCCGGCTCGTCGCGTACGGGCTGTGGCACGGCGCGTTCCGGCGTCGGCACTTCGGGGGAGACCGCCTCGCGCCTAGCCGCCTTGCCCTGCGCCTCGGCCCGCGGAAGCTTAACCCGGCGCACCCGCGGCAGGCGCGGCTCGGGCGCCACGGCCTCGACCGCCTCCGGCTCGGGCTGCGGCAGCTCGATCAAGCTCGGCAGGATTCGGCGGGGCGCGGAACGCTCGACCGCCTCGGCTCCGTCCTCGGATCGGCGCGCCGGCGCGACTCCGAAAAGTGCGGCAGCCTCAAGGCTCGGAAAGGCCGGGGCGGACGGCTCAAGCAGGGGCGCGCGCACGGGAAGAACCGCGGGGGCCTGACGGCCGCGCGCTTTCGTTTCGACGGTGAAGGACCGCCGCACGCGATTGCGTGACATCGTGGGGATTTATCTCTCGTGAATCAATGTTGCGCAGAACGCGCCACTCCAGAGATGGAGCAGCGCGGCCGTTTTGTCGAGGCGTTGTTGATCGGATCTTTCGAGAGGCGGACGGGATTCCGGTCCGCCTAGTGCAGGGTGCTGTCCTTGAGGGGCGGTAGCGTGACCGCCTCGGCGAAGGGGAATTCCAGCACGACCTCGCCGGCCTCGTCGGTGACGAGGAGACTGGCCGTCATCAGCCGGGCCTGGTTGGACTGGTCGCGGGCCATCAGGGTTCGCGCCGTGTCCCGGGCGGTCTCCCAGGCTTGGTCCGGATCGCGCAACTCGGCGCCGACCGGATCCGTGACCCGATCGGCGCCGATCTGCGTGTGGAAGAAGTAGCGGGGCATCGGCGCGCCGCGGCGCCTCTCACTGGCCCTGGGGCTGATTGCCCTGAGCGGGCTGGCGGCCCTTCTTGTTGGCCTCGTGATGTCCGATCGCGCAGCCGGCCGCCGCGCCCGTCTTGCCGTGTCCGGCCACGTGGCCCGCGACGCCGCCCATGACCGCACCCTTGAGGCAGCCCTTGGCCTCCGCCGAGGCGGTCCCGAGGCCGAGAGCCATACCGAGGGCGAGGATCGGGAGAAGCGTGCTTCTGGTCTGCATCATCGAAAATCTCCTTCAGCAGGGACAACCGGGGCCGGCGGCAGGGCGTTCCTCGGCCACGTTCTGAGCCGGAGGCATGCTCAGATCGTCAAGCCATGTCCTCCCAGGCCACGCGGTCGACGCCGGCCTCGCCGCGGAGCCGGGCCAGCAGCGCCAGCGGCCAGTCCGGCATCGTGCCCCGGTAAGCGCCGATGCAGCGAAGCCGGCCGCGCGCCGCATCCTGTTCCAGAGCGCTCGAGCGCAGGCTGAACCTGGGCTTGGCGCAGACGCCGAGGAGGGCGGCGTGCGAGGTGCGGGCTGGATCGAACTCCACCGCCACCGCGCCGTAGCTGCGTCGGCGAAGGGCCTGCTCGGCCCAGCGGAGCCCCTGCAGGGTCGCGAGGGCCAGGCCCGTCGCCGCCGCGCCGAGAGGCCAGGCGCCGGCGCCGAAGCAGAGCCCGATCACCGTCGCGAGCCAGACGGTCGCCGCCGTCGTCACGCCGCGCACGATGCTGCCCTGCTTCAAGATCGTGCCAGCGCCGATGGAGCCGATGCCGGCGAGGACGCCCTGTGCCAGCCGCATCAGGTCGAGCCGCAACAGGCCGTGACCGGACCCATGCGTGCTCGCGAGCAGCCAATTGGCGAGCAGCATCGCGGTGCAGGCGGCGAGGCAGATCAGCACGATGGTGCGCAGACCCGCCGGATGGCCAAGCTGCTCGCGGTTCCAGCCGAGCAGCGCGGCCGCGAGGAGACTGAGCCCGAGACGAAGCAGGACGGTGTCGGAGCCGAGATCGGAGGTCATGGATCGCTCTCCGTGGCGCGCGCATTGCCGCCGCCACGGATGAGACCGCGTTCGCCGAGGCACGTCACCCCGCCACTGGAGGGATAGTATCGACGATCGTGCGGGAGGCACCCGGATGGTCCGGCGCCGCGACAGCGCGGCGCCGGAAACGACAAAGGGTCGGCCAGCGCCAACCCTGCGATCCATCTTGAAATGCGATGGTACCACCGCCCCGGCTCGAACGGGGGACCCCCAGATCCACAATCTGGTGCTCTAACCAACTGAGCTACGGCGGCACTGGCTGCGATCTATCCCGAGCCGACTGGGTTTTCAAGCGGGTTGTCGGGCGGCGCGCCGGGTTTGTTGCCCGATCGCGATCGGCCCTGTGGATCGGCGCGCCGCCGCGCCCTAGGAACAGGGGGTGAGCCAGCGCAGCACCCGCAGACCCTCGCCGGCCGCCGGGGCCAGCGCCGCGGCGCGGCCAACCTCCCCGGCCAAGGCCAAGCCGTCCCGCGGCGGGGAGGGCCGCCGCACCGGCCGTGCCTGGATCCAGGCGCCCGAGCGCCTGCGCGCCTTCGTCCGGCGCAGCGAGGCCGGCTTGGTGCTGCTCGCCGCGGCGACCGGCTGCGTCAGCGGCCTCGCGGTCTCGGGCATGAACATCGCCACGCAGAGCCTGCGCGAACTGCTCTACGGGCTGCCGACGGGCACGCGCCTCAGCGCGAGCGCCGGTCTCGACCCGCTGACGCTGCTGCTCGCCCCGTGTCTCGGCGGCGCGGTCCTCGGCCTCCTCGTGCTCCTGGTCGGGCGGTTCCGCGCGATGCGGCGCGCGGCGGTCGATCCGATCGAGGCGAATGCGCTCCACGGCGGCCGGATGTCGCTGCGCGACAGCCTCTGGGTCGCGGCGCAGAACGTGGTCTCGAACGGCTCGGGGGCCTCGGTGGGGCTGGAGGCCGGCTACACCCAGATCTGCGCCGCCGTCAGCTCGCGCCTCGGGATCAGCTTCGAGATGCGGCGCGGCGACCTGCGCACCCTCGTCGGGTGCGGCGCGGCGGCCGCCATCGCGGCGGCCTTCGGGGCGCCGCTGACGGGCGCCTTCTACGCCTTCGAGCTGATCATCGGCACCTACGCCATAGCGACCCTGACGCCGGTCGTGGTGGCGGCGCTCTGCGGCAGCCTCGTCGCGCAGGCGATCGTACGGACGGAGCCGCTCGTCGCCTTCGAGAACATGCAGGCCGTGGTCACCTCCCGGGTCACCAGCGCCGAGATCCTGCCGAGCCTAGCCCTCGGCCTCCTCTGCGCGGGCCTCGGCATCCTGATCATGCGCGGCGTCACCCTGGTCGAGCGGCTGGTCCAGGCGAGCCGGATCCCGCGGGCGGCCGCGCCGGCGCTGGGCGGCCTCTGCGTCGGGGCGCTGGCGCTCGCGGCCTCGCCGCAGGTGCTCTCGGGCGGCCACGGAGCGCTGCACCAGCACTTCTCCGAGACGGCACCGAGCTACGATGTCTGGGCGCTCGCCCTGCTCTTCGCCGCCAAGGCCACCGCCTCGGCGATCTCGATCGGCTCCGGGTTTCGCGGCGGCCTGTTCTTCGCCTCGCTCTTCCTCGGGGCGATCGCCGGCAAGCTCTTCGCGATCCTGGCGCCCCTTCTGGCGCCGCCACTCGCGGAGTTCGGCCTCACGCCGCTCGCCTACGCGGTCATCGGCATGAGCGCGCTCGCGGTCGCGGTGATCGGCGGTCCGCTCACCATGACGTTCCTGGCGCTTGAGGTGACCGGCTCGCTTCCGATCACCGGACTCGTGCTCGCGGCGGTGATCGCGTCCTCCCTCACCGTACGCAAGACGTTCGGCTACTCCTTCGCCACCTGGCGCTTCCACCTGCGCGGCGAGAGCATCCGCAGCGCCCACGATGTCGGCTGGATCCGGACGCTGACGGTCGGGCGGCTGATGCGGCGCGACGTCCGTCCCGTCGCCCTCGACACGCCGCTCGCGAGCTTCCTGCGGGCCCATCCGATCGGCTCGCCCTCGCGGGTGATCGTGGTCGACGCGGCCGACCGCTACGCCGGGATCGTGCTGGTGCCCGAGGCCCACGCCGCGCTCCGCGACGCCGAAGGGGAGGGCGCGACGCTGAAGGACGTGCTGCGCCACCCGCAGGATTTCCTGACCCCCGAGATGAACGCCAAGGAGGCGTCGGCCGCCTTCGACCGCAGCGAGAGCGAAGCGCTCGCCGTCCTCGACGGCCCCGAGCAGCGCCGGGTCATCGGCCTGCTCACCGAGAGCCACACGCTGAAGCGCTACAGCGACGAGCTGGAGCGCCAGCGCCGCACGATCGCCGGGGAACCCGGTTGATTGTCAGGCCCCCGCGCCGCCGCTCCGTTGACCCGGACGGCACGCGGCGTCATCGGAGCACAACAACACGCGAGAACCGCACGCTTCGGAGGACGGCATGGGCAGCGCACGCAAGCACCGCATCGCGGTGATTCCCGGCGACGGCATCGGCAAGGAGGTCGTGCCCGAGGGCGTGCGGGTGCTGGAGGCGGCGGCCCGGCGCCACGGTTTCGATCTCCAACTCGACTGGTTCGACTTCGCCTCCTGCGACTACTACGAGCGCCACGGGCGCATGATGCCCGAGGACTGGAAGACCCGGATCGGCGCCCACGACGCGATCTTCTTCGGCGCGGTCGGCATGCCGGATCGCGTGCCCGACCACATCTCGCTCTGGGGCTCGTTGATCCTGTTCCGGCGCGAGTTCGACCAGTACGTGAACCTGCGCCCCGTGCGCCTGATGCCGGGCGTGCCGTGCCCGCTTGTCGGACGTCAGCCCGGCGACATCGACTTCTGGGTCGTCCGCGAGAACACGGAAGGGGAGTACTCGAACGCGGGCGGACGCATGTTTGCCGGCACCGAGCGCGAGTTCGCCCTGCAGGAGACGATCATGACGCGCCACGGCGTCGATCGGGTCCTCAAGTTCGCCTTCGAGCTGGCGCAGTCGCGCCCGCGCCGGCACCTGACCTCGGCCACCAAGTCCAACGGTATCTCGATCACGATGCCCTACTGGGACGAGCGCGTGCGCGCGGTGGCGGAGCGCTATCCGGACGTCGCCTGGGACCAGTACCACATCGACATCCTGACCGCGCATTTCGTGCTGAACCCCGATCGGTTCGACGTGGTGGTGGCCTCCAACCTCTTCGGCGACATCCTGTCGGACCTCGGCCCGGCCTGCACCGGCACGATCGGCATCGCGCCGTCCGGCAACATCAACCCGGAGCGGCTCTACCCCTCGGTGTTCGAGCCGGTTCACGGCTCGGCGCCCGACATCGCCGGCCAGGGCATCGCCAACCCGATCGGGCAGATCTGGTCGGGGGCGATGATGCTGGAGCATCTGGGCGAGCGGGAAGCGGCCGCCGAGATCGTCTCGGGCATCGAGCGGGTGCTCGCCGAGCGGACGCTGCGCACGCGCGATCTCGGCGGCAACGCCGACACCCGGGCCTGCGGGCAGGCCGTAGCGCAGGCGCTGGGCTAGGGGCGGCGCGCGCGCCCCTACCCGGAAGCGCTCAGCAGGACGTCGAGCGTTCTCGCCAGCGCGTCCGCGTCGCCCGCCAAGTGCAGCATCTTCTGCCGTCCGGTCGACCCGGAGAGGATCGTGACGTCGGCCCGGCGCAAACCCAGCGCGCCGGCCAGGAACCTGACGAGCGCGGCGTTGGCCGCGCCCTCGACCGGGGGCGCGGCGAGCCGCACCGCGAGCGAGGGACGCCCCTCCGCGTCGTGAACGATGCCCCCGATCGCCTCGCGCCCGCCCCGCGGCGTCACCCGCACGGCGAGGCGCAGGCCCCGTGCGTCCGCCGCGTAGGGCAGGGCGACCCCGACCGACGATCTCCTCATCCCATCCTCCAGCCCGTCCTCCGGCGCGGGCCCGTCCCGCGACCGGGCCGTTTACACGGGTTCCCGGGTCCGGCATCAAGCGGCCGTCCCGGCGACCCGGGTGGAGCCGGGAGGCGGCATGAACGCGCGTGAGGCACTCCTCGACGCAAAGCGGCTGGTCCCGCCGCGGCGGGAGCCGGCCGCGCGCCAGCTCCCGCTGATCCCCTACATCCAGTCGCTCCGGGCTAACGCGCTCCTCGGCTGGCCGTCGGCGGCTTACGAGGAGCCGATCACGAAGCGCCGGGTACTCGGCCGCAGCAGCTTCACGGTCTGCGACCCGGAGGCGATCCGGCACATCCTGGTCGACAACCAGGCCAACTACCTCCGCACCTCCGGCTCGGTTCGGATCCTGCGCCCCATCCTCGGGGACGGCCTGCTGATCAGCGAGGGTGCGGCCTGGCGCCACCAGCGCCGGGCGCTCGCCCCCGCCTTCACCCCGAAGGCGATCGAGCGGCTCACGCCCCACATCGCCTCGGCGGTCGACGACGCGATGGTTGAGCTGGAGGCCGAGGCCGCGCGCGGACCCGTCGCGCTGTTCCCCTTCCTGCACCGGCTGGCGCTGGAGATCGCCGGGCGCAGCATGTTCTCGGTGGCGATGGAGCGGCACGGGCCGGAGCTCCGGCGCTTCATCGCCGAGTACTCGGTGCGGATCGGACGCCCGCACCTTCTCGACATCCTGATCCCGCTCGGCTGGCCTGCCCCCCTCGACCTGCCGCGTGCCCTGTTCCGGCGACGCTGGACGCCTTTCCTCGACACGATCATCGCGGCGCGCGCCGCCGAGGCCGCCCCGCGCGAGGCCCGCGACCTGCTCGACCTGCTGATCGCGGTGCGCAACCCCGAGACCGGCGAGGCCTTCAGCTACGGCGAGTTGCGCGACCAAGTCGCCACCATGATCCTGGCCGGGCACGAGACCACCGCCGTCGCGCTGTTCTGGGCCCTCTACATGCTGGCGCTGGCGCCGGAGACGCAGGAGCGGGTCGCGGCGGAAGCAAGGGACGCGGATCTCTCCGAGGCGGCGGGCTGCGCGAGCGACGGCCGCCTGCCCCTGACCCGCGCAGTGGTGGACGAGACCCTGCGGCTCTATCCGCCCGCCTTCCTGATCGTGCGCCGCGCGGTCGCCGCCGATCGGATCGGCGCGCAGGCGATCGCGCCCGACGACATCGTGGCGATTCCGCCCTGGGTGCTGCACCGGCACCGCCGCTTCTGGCGCGACCCGGACGCCTTTGATCCGGGCCGCTTCCTGCCCGGCGCCCCCCCGGTGCCGCGCTACGCCTACCTGCCCTTCGGGGTGGGTCCCCGCGTCTGCATCGGTGCGCAGTTCGCGCTCACCGAGGCGGTGCTGGCGCTCGCCCGCATCGTCGGGCGCTTCAGGATCACCCCGATCGACCCGCGGCCGATCCTGCCGGCGGCGGTCGTCACGACCCAGCCCGAGCACACGCCGCCGTTCCGGCTGGAGGCGCGGCCATAGTCCATCGGTGGGATACGCCCCGCCACGAAGAAAACCCGCGGATCGCAGCGATCCGCGGGCTAGGCCGTCCCCCGACCGTCCATTCAGGCGGCCTTCTTCTCCTTCTCCGCCGCGAACTTCGCGGAGGAGTTGAGCGGCAGCTCGATGTCCACGCCGAGGGTGGAAACACCCTCGCCGCGGTCGAGGGTGATCTTCACCTTGTCGCGCTCGACCGCGACGTGCTTGGCGATCACCGCGAGGATCTCCTCGCGGAGCGTGATCACGAGGTCCGGACGTCCGTTCTCCGCGCGCTCGTGCGCCAGGATGAGTTGCAGACGCTCGCGGGCGACCGCGCTGGAGGTGCGCTGTTTGAAGATGCCGCGCAGGTTCATGCCGCCCTCCGCATGAAGAGCTTGTCGAGGAAGGACTTGCGCTCGGTCGGCATCGTCATCGGGACGCTCTCGCCGTTCAGGCGCTTGGCGGCGTCGGCGTAGGCGCGGGCCGGGGCGCAGAGCGGGTTGTTGAGCGTCACCGGGCAGCCGATGTTCGAGGCCTTCAGGACCTCCTGGCTCTCCGGGATGATGGCGAGCAGGGGAATCGAGAGGATCTCCAGCACGTCCTCGGTCTTCAGCATGTCGCCGCGGTCGGCCCGGCTGGGATCGTAGCGGGTGAGGATCAGGTGCTTGTCGATGGTCTCGCCCTTCTCGGCGCGCACCGTCTTCGAGTCGAGCAGGCCGATGATCCGGTCGGAATCGCGCACCGAGGAGACCTCGGGGTTCGTCACCACGACCGCCACGTCCGCGTGCCGCATGGCGAGCTGGGCGCCGCGCTCGATGCCGGCCGGGCTGTCGCAGATCACCCAGTCGAACTTCTCGCGCAGCTCGTCCATCACCCGGGAGACGCCCTCGTCGGTGAGCGCGTCCTTGTCCCGGGTCTGGGAGGCGGGCAGCAGGTGCAGCGTCTCGAGGCGCTTGTCCTTGATCAGCGCCTGCGGGAGCTTGGCGTCGCCGTTGACCACGTTGATGAGGTCGTAGACCACGCGCCGCTCGGCGCCCATCACGAGGTCGAGGTTGCGCAGGCCGACGTCGAAGTCGACGACGCAGACGCTCTTGCCCGACTGCGCCAGGGCGGCGCCGAGGGCCGCGGTGGTGGTCGTCTTACCGACGCCACCCTTACCCGATGTGACGACGAGAACCTTTGCCATTCTCGTTCCTCCTCAATCCAAGCTTGCCATTCGGATAGCACCGCCATCGAGCCAGATCTGCGCGGGACGACCCCGCAGATGGGACCCCATGTCCTCGGCCGTGCGGACGAGGCGGTCGATCCCGAGCAGCTCGGGCTCGAACTTGCGGCAGCAGATGCGGGCGCGGGGGTTGCGGGCGGCGCCGGCGATGGCGCGCCCCCGCAGGGCGCCGTAGATGTGGATGGAGCCGCCGGCCAGGATCTCGGCTCCCGAGGAGACCGAGCCCATGACGGTGACGTCCCCGGTGCGGTGGACGATCGACTGACCGGAGCGCACCGAGCCCTCGATGGTCAGCGAGGTCGTCTCGGGCTCCGCCGGCGGCAGTGCCGGCAGGTCGAGATTCTTGGTGGGCCGGCCGTTCGCCAGAAGCGGCGGCAGGCCGTCGTCGCCGATCTCGGCCCCTTCGAGGCCGAGGATCCGGATGCGGCGCTGGCGCAGATCCGCCAGGATCGTGCGAAGCGCCTCCGGCTCGGGCTGGAGCGCGGCGAGGTCGAGGATCACGGCGCGGCCGTCGAACAGCGTCGGCGACCGCCGGAGCGCCGCGTCGAGCCCCGCGAACCAGTCGGCGAGCGGCATCTCGGGCGTCAGCGCCAGCGCCTTGAAGGCGCGCCCGCGGAAAGCGGGGGGGCGGGGTGTGGGAGAGTCCGGAAGGGTCTGGCTGGTCACGGCTCAACGATTCCTTACCGGATCATTGACGGCCGACATGGTTACCGAAGGGTTAAGGTCCGGGATCCTGTGCGCATTTCATGCGAGGATCCTTGGATGAGCCGTTAACCCGAACGAGAGCGCAACGACTTCGCCGAGCCCGGGGGATGCGGCGGAGACCTTTTCGCGGACGCCCGGAACAGAAGGGACGATGATCCAGGATCCGGTGAGCAGAGGGCCGCGAAACGGTGCGATCTCCCTCATCCGCGCCTCTTGTGGACGCTTCGCGACATCGTGTGCCGGAACCCGGATGATCTTCCGCCGATGCTCGGGGCGCCCTGGAAAACAGCGGCGGTGACTTCGGAACGTTCCGCCAGTGTCCTCCGAGCTCCGGCGCCGATACGCACCGGCCCGGAAGTCGCCGCCGGCCTCAGGCCCGATCCAGCAGCGCCAGCCGGATCGCGTCCTCGACCAGCCGCACCTCGACCGGCTGGGCGCGGAAGGCGGCGTCGAGATCGTCGGCCGCCTTGTAGAGGCCGTCGATCGAGACGAGCTCGGGCTCGAACTTGCGGCACCAGATCCGCGCCCCCGCTTGGCCGGACGCGCCCGCGATCGCGCGTCCGCGCAGGGCACCGTAGACGTGGATCGAGCCGCCCGCGATCACCTCGGCGCCCGAGGCGACCGCCCCCATCACGATCACGTCGCCCTCCAGATGCAGGATCGTCTGACCCGAGCGGACCGGCTGGTCGAGGATCAGCGAGCGAGCGGGCGGCAGGGGGGCGGCGGACGGGACCGGGGCGGCGTCCGGGCCATCGCCCTCGGGCGGCGCGATCTCTCCGGCGGGCCGCCCCCCCGAGAGAGCCGGTGGCAGCCCGGGTCCCAGCACGCCGGGCGGCGCACCCTCGACACCCAGGATCGCGATGTCGCGGGCCGCGAGGTCGGCGACCAGTTCCGCAAGGTCCGCCTGCGTCAAACGCAGGCCCGTGAGGTCGAGGATCACCGGCCGCCCGGCGAAGAAGGCGGGGGCCCGGCGCCCGAGCGCGTCAAGTTCGGCGAGCCATCCCGCGACGGGGGGCAGGGGCGCCAGCACCGTTGCCATGAAGGAGCGTCCGCGGAAGCGGAGCGGGGGCCGGGCTGGCGCGGTGTCGGGGAGGGGTTTGGGCTGAGTCACGGGGGCGTCGCGCCGCTCGGACGCGCCTCTGGGCTGGATCTGCTCTCCCCCGTGTCATGCGGCCGGCGGCGGCGCCAGGGCAATCCCGGCGCGCGAAGCGGGGCCGAGATCGGCGGCGCCATCCACCGCCGGACGGCGCCTAGGCCGCCGCGTCCACCGGCTCCGGCCCCTCGGCGGAGATCTCCCGCAGTAGCATCGGCACGCGCGCCCATGGCTCGGTCGCGGCCGCACGGCCGGCGCGCCTTCCGGCACCGCCGCGTCCCGCGGCGACGACGTCCGGCCAGCAGCGCTCGAACGCCGCCACGCAGGCCGGATCGAAATGGCGCCCGCTGTCGGCCCGGATCAGGTCGAGCGCGTCGGCGAAGGACAGCGCCTTCTTGTAGGGTCGCTGGGTGGTCAGCGCGTCGAAGACGTCCGCCACCGCAACGATGCGGGCCGCGAGCGGGATCGCCTCGCCCGCGAGGCCTCCGGGATAGCCGCTGCCGTCCCACTTCTCATGGTGCGCCCCCGCGATCTCGGCGGCGAGCCGGATCAGCTCGGACTCGCTGTCGCCGAGGATACGCCGGCCGATCTCCGCGTGGGTCTGGATCAGCGCGAACTCCTCCGGATCGAGCTTGCCGGGCTTCAGCAGGATCCCGTCCGGAACCGCCACCTTGCCCACGTCGTGGAGGGGGGCGGCGAGGTAGAGTCGGCGGCAATCTTCGGGGGCGAGCCCCAGCGCCTCGGCCATCAGCTCGCTGTAGCGCGCCACCCGCCAGGTGTGGTCGCCGGTGTCGTTGTCCCGGTACTCGACGGCCAGCGACAGGCGGAAGATGATCTCCTCCTCGCGCTCGTGCATGTGCCGCATGGCGGCCTCGGCCGCACCATCGAGGAGTGCGGCCTGCTCGGCCAGACGGCGGACCGCGCCCGCCAGCCGGACGAAGTTGCGCAGGCGGGCGCGCAGTTCCACGCCCGTCGTGCGCTTGGCGAGGAAATCGGTGGCGCCGGCCTCCAGGGCGGCCAGCCGCGCCGCGTCGCAGACGTCGCTGGTGATCATCACGACCGGAACCTGGGCGTAGTGCGGGATCCTGCGGATCTGCTCGATGAAGGCGACGCCCGTCATCTCCGGCATGTGGTAATCGACCAGGACGAGGTCGAAGGCGCGCATCTGCGCCTCGACAAGGGCCGTGACCGGGTTGGCGTGAGCGTCGACCGTGACACCGGGCTCGGCCGACAGCATCTCCCGAAGCCGCATGCGGCTGGTCGAGCTGTCATCGACGAGAAGCGCATCCATGGCTCGTTCCTGACCTGCCGGCTCAGCGACGGAATCGCGCTCGCCGACACGCGACGGATCGCGCGCCCGACCTCGACCGACACCCGAAACCCGTCATTGAACCCGCGCTCCTCTGGCGGCGCGGCCCCCGGGTGAGCGGAGCCGCGGCCGTGATCCGTGTCCGGGCGAGGACCGCCGCCCCCGCTCGCCGACACAACCTGACATAGGAGATTGCTGAGTTCCTCTTACCCAGGAGTTAAACCTGCGGCCGGTGATGAAATTTCCTGCATCGACGCGCGGCCGCGCAGCCGTTGCATGAAGTCAAATCACAATTTCAGATTGCAATATCGCGGCCTCCTCCGCGCCCGGCGCCCCATTCCGACGGTCACGGAAAACTGGAGGGCCGACGAGGCCGCGACGGGCGATGCACGTCCAACCCTCTGTTACAATCCCGTCCGCGAGCGGGACAAAGACGTTCCGAAGTCGCTCCGCGCACGCGCTCCAGTCGTCGGCGGCGTACTTGGAATCGTTCCGAAACATAGCGGTTGCGCGGATCGCGGCGTGCTTGCTAGCTCGGCCCATGTCGTCCGCTTTCCATTTCGGCGGCCTCGGGCCGCATGCCGGGGCCTGCGCGCTTTGACCGGTCGCACGGCGCCCACGCCGGCCTACCGCGCGGCGGTACTCGGCCGAATTCTGCTGGCGGCGCTCGGCGGCTACGCAGTCGCGGCCCTGGCGACGGGGCTGCTCGCCCTGGTCCTGCCGATGCCGCGCTCCGAGGCCGTGACCACCGCGACGCTGACGAGCTTCGCCGTGATGGTCGCGGTGGTGGTCGCGGTGTTCGCCGCCCGCTCCCTGGCGCGCGCGACCGCGCTGGTGCTCGGCCTCGCCCTCCCGCTCGCGGGCGGCCTCTGGCTCGCCGGCGCCTTCACGGGCTGAGGCGGCGATGCGGCAGGGTTTCCGGCAATCGATGGCGTGGCTGCACGCCTGGTCCGGCCTCTTGGTCGGGTGGGTGCTGTTCGCGGTCTTCGTCACCGGCACCGCGAGCTTCTACCGGTCCGAGATCTCGCAGTGGATGCGGCCGGAACTCGTCGCGACCGAGACCGATCCGGGCCGCGCGGCGGAACGCGGGGCCGCCTATCTGCAGCGGCAGATGCCGGACGCGATGGGCTGGTTCATCGAGCTGCCGACACCTGAGAAGCCTGCCATCGCGGTGATGTGGTGGAAGAGCATGGAGGGGCCATTCCACCAGGCCCTGCTCGACCCGGAGACGGGCGAGCCCACATCCGCGCGGGCGACGAAGGGCGGGGACTTCCTCTACCGCTTCCACTACGAACTCAGCATGCCGCCGATGCTCGGGCGCTGGATCGTCGGGGCCTGCACCCTGGTGATGCTGGTGGCGCTGGTCTCCGGCATCGTCACGCACCGGCGCATCTTCGCCGACTTCTTCACCTTCCGGCGGGATCGCTCGACCCAGCGCGGCTGGCTCGACGCCCACAACGTCGCGGGCGTGCTCGGCCTGCCGTTCCACCTGATGATCGCCTATACGGGGCTGACCCTGCTGGCGACGCTCTACATGCCCTGGGGTGTGCGCACCGCCTACAAGGGCGACGAGATCCGCTACTTCGTCGAGGCTGGCCTGATGCCGGACCTGCGCTGGGCCGCCGGCAAGCCCGGCACGCTCACGCCGCTCGGCCCGGTCGTCGCGGCCTCCGTCGCCCGCGGGGGCAAGGCGCCCGAGGGGCTCTCGGTCTGGAACCCGGGCGACGCCAACGCGACGGTCGTGGCGATCTTCGAGGAGCCGCACGGCCTCTCGCACCATCACCCGCAGATCGCCTTCGACGGGCAGACCGGCGCGGTGCTCGGTCAGGCCGGGGCGGTCGGGGCCGCCACCGGCACCGGGACAGTGATGGCGGGCCTCCATATGGGCCACTTCGCCGGCCCGGCTCTGCGCGTCCTGTTCTTCCTCTGCGGCCTCATGGGCGCGGCGACGGTCGCCACCGGCCTCGTGCTCTGGGCGGTGGCGCGGGCGCCGAAGGGCGCGGCACCCGCCGGCTTCGGCCTGCGGCTCGTGCGCGCGCTCAACCTCGGCACCATCGCGGGCCTGCCGGCGGGGGTCGCCGCCTATTTCCTGGCGAACCGCCTGCTGCCGGTCGGTCTGTCGGAGCGCGCGTCCTGGGAGATCGGTGCCTTCTTCGCGATCTGGGGACTCGTGGCCCTCGTCGGCGCCCTGCGGCCGGGACCGCGCGCGTGGTCGCAGGCGCTCGGCCTCGTCGGCGCGCTCTTCCTCTCGGTGCCGCCGGTCGCCGCCCTGACGACGGGGCTGAACCTGCCGGGCGGCGCGCTGCGCTTCCTCGGCTTCGATCTCATGATGCTGGCGCTCGGGCTCGGCTTCGTCGTCGCGGCCCGCAAGGCCGCCGCCCGCGTGGGCGCGCCGCTTCGGCGGCCGGCCCGCGACCTGACCGGTGAGGAGGCCCTGCGCGCATGACGCCGCTCGTCGTCGCCCTGAACATCGCCCTCTGCTTCGCCGGCTTCGCGGCGCTGGCGCTCAGCCTCGACCGTCACCACCGCGACGCGCTCGCGGGCCGGGTACCGGCCGGCCGCGCCCTGCCGATGCGCGCCGCGGGCTGGGCGCTCCTCGCCCTGTCGCTCGCGACCGCCATCGCCTGGGAGGGCTGGAATTTCGGGCCGGTGCAGTGGATCGGCGCGCTCACCGGCGCAGGCCTGCTGGTCGTGCTGGTGCTGAGCTACCGCCCGGTCTGGCTGCGCCCGGCGGCCCTCCTGGCCCTGCCGCTCGGCCTCGCCCTGCTGCCGGCGATCCTGCTGGCCTGAGTCCGGCAAGGACCGTCGATACGCACGCGGAGGGTGTGGGGCCCGCGCCGCCCGCACTTGCCGGACGCGTCCGCACCTTCTATTGCAACGCGGAAAGCCCTGAATCCGCCACCACACCCGGCGGGACGGCCACGAGCGGCCGGTCCCGTGGCGGGTTCTTCACGCTTCGGACATCCTTATGAAGCTGCGCAACATCGCCATCATCGCCCACGTCGACCACGGCAAGACCACGCTCGTCGACAAGCTGCTCCAGCAGTCCGGCACCTTCCGCGAGAATCAGCGGGTCGAGGAGCGGGCGATGGACTCGAACGACCTCGAGAAGGAGCGCGGCATCACCATCCTGGCCAAGGCGACCTCGGTCGTCTGGCAGGACACCCGCGTCAACATCGTCGATACCCCCGGCCACGCCGATTTCGGCGGCGAGGTCGAGCGCATCCTCTCGATGGTCGACGGCGTGATCGTGCTGGTCGACGCCGCGGAAGGTCCGATGCCGCAGACCAAGTTTGTGGTCGGCAAGGCGCTCAAGATCGGCCTGCGCCCGATCGTGGCCATCAACAAGGTCGACCGTCCGGACGCGCGCATCAACGAGGTCGTCAACGAGGTCTTCGACCTGTTCGCGGCGCTCGATGCCACCGACGAGCAGCTCGACTTCCCGATCCTCTACGGTTCGGGCCGTGCCGGCTGGATGGCCGACTCGCCGGACGGCGACCAGAGCCAGGGTCTCAGCCCGCTCTTCGACCTCGTGCTCCGGCATGTGCCGCAGGCGCGTACCGAGGACGGGCCGTTCCGGATGCTCGGCACCCTGCTCGAGGCCAACCCCTTCCTCGGCCGCATCATCACGGGCCGCATCGCCTCTGGCACGGTTCGCCCGAACCAGTCGATCAAGGTGCTCGACCGCGAGGGCAAGGTCGTTGAGACCGGCCGCGTCTCGAAGATCCTGGCCTTCCGCGGCCTGGAACGCGCCCCGATCGAGGTCGGCGAGGCGGGCGACATCGTCTCGATCGCGGGCCTCGTGAAGGGCACGGTGGCCGACACCTTCTGCGACCCGCAGGTCGATACCCCGATCCAGGCCCAGCCGATCGACCCGCCGACCGTGACGATGTCGTTCATCGTGAACGACAGCCCGCTCGCCGGCACCGAGGGCGACAAGGTCACGAGCCGCATGATCCGCGACCGCCTGTTCAAGGAGGCCGAGGGCAACGTCACGCTCAAGATCGAGGAGGCGGCCGACAAGGATTCGTTCTACGTCTCGGGCCGCGGCGAACTTCAGCTGTCCATCCTCATCGAGACCATGCGGCGTGAAGGGTTCGAGATCGCCGTGTCGCGTCCCCGCGTGGTCTACGAGAAGGACGCGGACGGGCAGGTGCTGGAGCCCGTCGAGGAAGTCGTCATCGACGTGGACGAGGAGCATTCGGGCGTCGTCGTCCAGAAGATGTCCGAGCGGAAGGCCGAGATGCTGGAGATGCGGCCGTCCGGTGGCGACCGCCTGCGCCTCGTCTTCCATGCCCCCACCCGCGGCCTGATCGGCTACCAGGGCGAGCTCCTGACCGACACCCGCGGCACCGCGATCATGAACCGCCTGTTCAAGGCCTACGAGCCCTACAAGGGCGAGATGCCGGGCCGGCGCAACGGCGTGCTGATCTCGAACGACAAGGGCGAGGCTGTGGCCTACGCCATGTGGAACCTCGAGGATCGCGGCCCGATGATGATCGAGCCCGGCTGGAAGGTGTACCAGGGCATGATCGTCGGCGAGCACAACCGCGAGAACGACCTCGAGGTGAACGTGCTCAAGGGCAAGAAGCTCACCAACATCCGCACCACCTCGAAGGACGAGGCCGTGCGGCTGACGCCGCCGATCAAGATGACGCTGGAGCGCTCGCTGGCCTGGATCCAGGACGACGAGCTGGTCGAGGTCACCCCGAAGTCGATCCGGCTCCGCAAGGCCGTGCTCGACCCGAACGACCGCAAGCGCGCCGAGCGCGCGAAGGAGGCTCTGGCGGGCTGATCCCCACCAGGGTTGGAATGCGAGAACGGCCGGTCCCCGGGCAGGGGGCCGGCCGTTCTTCGTTTCTGGGCATGAGCCACCACAGACCCCCTCTCCCGTGCGGGAGAGAGGACCTGCGTTACATTCAGCTCCCGTCGAAGAGCGACAGCCCTCAGCTCCCGGGCTTCCACACCGCGTCCGACACGGTGATCGGCTTCGGCAGCAGCTTCAGCTTGTGGAACGTGTCCGCGACGCGCTGCTGGTCGGCGATCGCCGCCGCGGCGAGGGGCGCCACCCCATAGGATTGCCGCCGCAGCGCGACAGACAGGATCGGCGCCGGGATGCCGACGCTCGGCGCGAGCTCGGCCGCCACCGCGTCGGTGTTGTCCTTGGCCCAGGCGTCGATCTCGGCGATGGCCTCGACCAGCGCATCGACGGCCTTGCGGTTCTGGTCGGCGAAGTCGCGCCGCGACAGGTAGAATTGCCGGTTCGGCGCGAGGCCCTCGCCGTTGGCCAGCGTGCGGGCCCCCGTCGAGCGCTCGCCCGAGGCCTGGTAGGGGTCCCAGATCGCCCAGGCATCGACCGCGCCGCGGGCGAAGGCGGCGGCGCCGTCCGCGGGCGTGAGGAAGGCCGTTTTGACTTCCTCGTAGGGCACGCCCGCCTCTTCGAGGGCGCGCACCAGCAGGAAATGCACGTTCGAGCCCTTGTTGAGGGCGACGGTGCGGCCGCGCAGATCCGCCACGGTCCGGATCGGCGAATCGGGCTTCACCAGGATCGCCTCGCCCTTGGGCGCCGGCGGCTCGGCCGCGACGTAGACGAGGTTCGGGCTCGCGGCCTGGGCGAAGATCGGCGGTGCCTCCCCGGTAGAGCCGAAATCGACGGCGCCGGCATTCAGCGATTCGAGGAGCTGCGGGCCCGCCGGGAACTCGGCCCACTGCACCCGGTAACCGAGGGGCGCGAGCTTCTTCTCCAGGAGACCTTTGCCCTTCAGGAGCACGAGGGTGCCGTACTTCTGGTAGCCCACGCGGAACACCTTGTCGTCGGCGCGGGCGGCGAGGACTGTCAGCAGAACCAGGGCGAGGGCGGTCAGCAGCGTCCAAGCGTGGGTGAGGGGAGCGCGCGCGGCGAGGCGGGCGGCTGGGGCCGGCATGGGTGTGGTCTCCTCGGGCTGGGGGTGGAACGGATCGGGGAGATGCGGCGCGTGCGCCCGCTCCCCCTTGCAGGACAGTCTCACCGGCATGCCGGGGCGCCGCAGGCGAGCCCGGAATCCACGAACACCGCAGGTTCCGGTCCTGACACTTCGGTGGTCTTGGATCCCGGGCTCCGCTCCGCGGCCCCGGGATGACGAGGTGGCTGCCCCAAGCCGGCGGGCAGCGACGGCGGCCTTCTGCCGCGCGGGAGCGACGCGCCCCTCAGTGCGCGGCGACGCGGCGGAGCGGCACGATGTCGTTGGCCATGACCTCACCGACCGGGCCGCGGTCGCGCACGGCCGGGCCCGTGGTCGCCCGCAGCGGCAGCTTCGGGAAGACCAGCTCGGCGAAGCGGTAGGCCTCCTCCAGGTGCGGGTAGCCGGAGAGGATGAAGCGGTCGATTCCGAGGTCGATGTATTCCTTCATCCGGTCGGCGACCTGATCGGCCGAGCCGACGAGCGCCGTGCCCGCACCGCCCCGGACGAGGCCGACGCCGGCCCAGAGGTTCGGCGAGACCACGAGCTTGTCGCGCGAGCCGCCATGGAGCGCCATCATGCGGTTCTGGCCGACCGAATCCTGGCGCTTCAGCGTCTCCTGCGCCCGCGCGATGGTGGCGTCGTCGAGCCGGGAGATCAGGCGCTCGGCGGCGTCCCAGGCCTCGGCCTCCGTCTCGCGCACGATCACGTGCAGGCGGATGCCGTACGAGAAGGTCTTGCCCTTCCGGTCCGCGGCCTCGCGGGCCGCCGCGATCTTCTCGGCGACGGCCTCCGGCGGCTCGCCCCAGGTCAGGTAGACGTCGCAGTGCTCGGCGGCGACCGCGATCCCGGCGGGCGAGGAGCCGCCGAAATAGAGCGGCGGGTAGGGCGCCTGCACGGGCGGGTAGATCAGCCGGCCGTTCTCGGCGCGCAGGTGCCGGCCCTCGAAGCTCACCGTGTCGCCGCGCATCAGGCCGCGCCAGATCGCCAGGAACTCGTCGGTGACGGCGTAGCGCGCGTCGTGGTCGAGGAAGACGCCGTCGCCGCGCAATTCCACCGGGTCGCCGCCCGTGACCACGTTGATCAGCAGGCGCCCGTCCGAGATCCGGTCGAGGGTGGAGGCCATGCGGGCGGCCGCCGAGGGCTCCATCAGGCCGGGCCGCACCGCCACGAGGTAACGCAGGCGCTTCGTCAGCGGCACCAGCGCCGAGGCGACGATCCAGGAATCCTCGCAGGAGCGGCCGGTCGGCAGCAGCACACCGTAATAGCCGAGATCGTCCGAGGCCTGCGCGATCTGCCGGAGGTAGTCGAGCGTGACGGCGCGCGCGCCCTCCTCGGAGCCGAGGTAGCGTCCGTCGCCGTGGGTCGGCAGGAACCAGAGGACGTCGGCGCGCCCATCGGTCGATTGGGTCATGGGGGTACTCCGGTCACTCAGGCGGCCGGGCTTTCGCCCAGCAGGTGTTCGAGGATGCGGCCTTCGAGCGCCGCGAGGTCTGGGTCGCCCCGGCGCCGCGGCCGCGGCACGTCGACCCGCACGTCGAGGGCGATGCGGCCCGCGTCCACCACGAGGATGCGGTCGGCGAGCGCCACCGCCTCCGAGACGTCGTGGGTGACAAGGAGCGCGGTGAAGCCCTGCTGCTGCCAGATCCGCTCGATCAGCCCCTGCATGCCGATGCGGGTCAATGCGTCGAGCGCCCCGAGCGGCTCGTCGAGGGCGAGCAGGCCCGGCCCGCTGACGAGGGCCCGGGCGAGCGCCACGCGCTGGCGCTGGCCGCCCGAGAGCGTGGCCGGCCACTGCCCGGCCTTGTCGGCGAGCCCGACCTCGGCGAGGGCGGCGAGGGCCCGCTCCCGCCGCTCCTTGCGCGAGCCGAGCCCGGTGAGACCGACCGCGACGTTGTCGACGACGCGCGCCCAGGGCAGCAGGCGCGGATCCTGGAACATGATGCGCTTCGGGGGCGCGTTGCGGCGCGAGGCCCCCGCCGGCTCCTCAAGCTGGATGCGCCCGCCGGTGGGCGTCTCCAGGCCGAGGATGAGCCGCAGCAGGGTGCTCTTGCCGCAGCCCGAGCGCCCGACCACCGTCGTGAACTGACCGGCCGGGATGTGCAGGTCGAGGCCTTCGATGACGGTGTGGCCGTCAAAGGCCTTGCGCAGGTCCCGCACGGTCACGGCGATGCCGCAACCGGAGGCTGGCGGCCGGGTCGTCGCGGCGCGGGGGGCCTCGGCGGCGGACGCGTCGTCGCGGGTGGAGCCCAGCGCGTCGGGTCGGGGGGCGTCGAGCAGCATCAGGCGGTCCTGTAGGCGGGGTTCCAGGCGAGGGTAGCGCGCTCCAGCTGGCGGGTCAGGGCGTCGGCGAGCTTGCCCAGCAGCGCGTAGATCAGGATCGCCAGCACCACGACGTCGACGAGCATGAACTCGCGCGCCTGCATGGCCATGTAGCCGAGCCCCGAGGAGGCGGAGATCGTCTCGGCCACGATGAGCGTCAGCCACATGATGCCGAGCCCGTAGCGCAGGCCGACGAAGATCGAGGGCAGGGCACCCGGCAGCACGACGCGGCGGAAGAGTTCGGCCCGCGACATGCCGTAGACGCGGCCCATCTCGACGAGGCCGGGATCAACCGAGCGGATGCCGTGCAGCGTGTTGGCGTAGATCGGGAAGAACACACCGAGCGCCACGAGGAAGAGCTTGGCCTCCTCCCCGATGCCGAACCACAGGATCACCAGCGGGATCAGCGAGAGGTGGGGGACGTTGCGCACCATCTGCACACTGGTGTCGGTGAGCCGCTCGGAGAGGCGCGACAGGCCGTTGGCGAGGCCGAGCGCGAAACCGATGCCGCCGCCGATGGCGAAGCCCGCGATGGCGCGCAGCGCGCTCACCCCGAGATTGGTCCAGAGCTCGCCGGTGCTCGCCGCCGCGATGCCGGCACGCGCCACGTCGAGGGGGGCGGGCATGAAGCGGTTGGAGACAAGGCCCGCCGAGACCGCCGCCTGCCAGCCGGCCAGCGCCAGCGCCGGCAGCAGCCAGGGCGTGGCGCGGCGGCCGAGGTCGTTGAGAAGGGTACTTGCCATCGGGAATTCAGCCGTTGCAGGGCGCGCCGCCGCATCGGCGACGCGGCGGCGCTGCTTCGATCGCGCTCGGGTCGGGCTCACTCAGCGCGCGGCGGCCACGCGGGCGACGGGGTCCTGGCGCAGGCCCGGCAGCGTGCCGCGGGTGGCGAGCGCCGCGATCTCGGCGCCGGCCTGGGCGGCGCGCTCGCGCACGGCTTGGTCGGTGAGCTTGTAGTCGGTGAAGTCGGGATCCGAGCCGTAGACGGTGGTCGGGATCTGCAGGGCGTTGAAGAAGCCGAAGAGCGGCCGGAAGGCGTGCTCGACCACGAGCGCGTGGCGTGCGCCACCGCCGGTCGCCACGATCGCCAGCGGCTTGTTGGCCAGCGCAGTCGGCGGGATCAGGTCGAACAGGTGCTTGAACAGGCCCGTATAGCTGCCCTTGTAGACCGGCGAGCCGACGATGAGCGCGTCGGCCTCCTCGATCGCCTCGATCACCCGGCGGGCGGGAAGCGACAGGGCGTCCCGGCTCCAGGCCGCGCCGAGGCCGGTGCCGGCATCGACCAGATCGTAGTGGCGCACGTCCAGGGGCACGCGCGCGGCGGCCTCCTCGGCGACGGCCTCGACCAGCACGCGGGTCTTGGAGGGGCGCTGCAGGTTGGCGCTGAAGCCGACGAGTCTCGGTCGTGTCATCCGTCTGTCCGTCCGGTTCTAGGGTCGCGGAAGCTGCGGGTGGCCGCTCCCCGGTCACCCGTCCTTGATGCCTAAAAGCTGCGTGAGCGACGGGCTTCGGTCAATGAAACGTTCTTATCAATGAACGAGCAGATGGAGATGAACGTGTCCCGGGGATGCCCGAGAGGAGAATGTTTCTGTAAATCACCACCGAAACCGGCAAACACCCTGCTTTAGGCGCGCGATGGCGGCCGGAAGCGTTCGTTTTACGAAACGAACTCGGTGAATGTTGTCGATGCCGCACAGGCCCGGTCGCGCGCCGGGGCTTCGAAGGGGAGCGAGAAGAATCCTGCCGAGCCGTGGGCTGAGAATGGGACGAACTTGCCGCAACACGGCGAAGAAAGTGTTCCTCTTCCTTTGACGGCGCGGATCCGCACCGGAATACTTGCCGCGATATCGAGAAGACCGCGCTTCAAGGCCGGTCCGGAGGAGTATCGCCATGGCCGTCAGCACGAATGCATCGGAGCCGATCCGGTTTGCCTACTGGGTGCCCAACGTCTCGGGCGGGCTCGTCATCAGCAAGATCCCGCAGCGGACGAGCTGGGACGCGGACTACAATCGCCGTCTCGCCCAGATCGCCGAGGCGGCAGGCTTCGACTACGCGCTGACGCAGATCCGGTTCACCGCGGGCTACGGCGCCGAGTACCAGCACGAATCGGTCGCCTTCAGCCACGCGCTGCTCGCCGCGACGAGTCGGCTCAAGGTGATCGCCGCGATCCTGCCCGGCCCCTGGAACCCGACGCTCGCGGCCAAGCAGGTGGCGACGATCGCGGAGCTGACGGGCGGGCGCATCGCCGTCAACATCGTCTCGGGCTGGTTCTCGGGCGAGTTCCGAGCGATCGGCGAGCCCTGGCTCGACCACGACGAGCGCTACCGCCGCTCCGAGGAGTTCATCCGGAGCCTGCGGGGGATCTGGACGCAGGACAATTTCAGCTTCCGCGGCGATTTCTACCGCTACACCAACTACACGCTGAAGCCGAAGCCGAGTGCGGGCCTGCCCGAGATCTTCCAGGGCGGCTCCTCGCGCGCGGCGCGCGACATGGCCGCTCGGGTCTCGGACTGGTACTTCACCAACGGCAACACGCCGGAGAACATCCGGGCGCAGGTCGACGACATCCAGGCCAAGGCCCGCGAGAACGGGCACGCGGTGAAGGTCGGCGTCAACGCCTTCGTGATCGCGCGCGACACCGAGGCGGAGGCGCGCGCCGTGCTCCAGGAGATCATCGACAACGCCGACCCGGAGGCGGTCAAGGCCTTCGGCCACGAGGTGAAGAATGCCGGCAAGGCCTCGCCGGAGGGCGAGGGGAACTGGGCGAAATCGAGCTTCGAGGACCTCGTCCAGTACAACGACGGCTTCAAGACGAACCTCATCGGCACGCCGGACCAGATCGCCGAGCGCATCGTGGCGCTGAAGGATGTCGGCGTCGATCTCGCGCTGCTCGCCTTCCTGCACTTCCAGGAGGAGGTTCAGTATTTCGGCGAGCAGGTGATCCCGCGGGTGCGGGCGCTCGAGGCTGCCCGCGAGCGGCGAGCCGAGGCGGCCTGATCCGCATCGCCTTCCCTCCCCCCTCTGCGGGGGAGGGAAGATGTCGTGCCCTCCAGAATCCGGAGCCCCCGATGAACATCGCCGTCAATGCCGGTACTCTGGCCGGCACGCTCGCCGGCGCCCCGCAGCCGGTGCCGGGCCGTCCGCGCCCGGCCGAGCCCGCCCATGTCGTCCGCGACGACGCCGAGGCCATCCGCGTCGCCGCGGAGCTGGCCAAGGCCTTCCGGTCCGGCGCCTCGGAGCGCGACCGCTCCGGTGCGCGCCCGGCCGAGGAGCTCGACGCGTTCTCGCAGAGCGGGCTCTGGTCGATCAACGTGCCGCGGGCCTACGGCGGCCCCGGCGTCTCGTACGCCACGCTGGCGCGGGTGATCGCCATCGTGTCGGCGGCGGACCCCTCGATCGGCCAGATCGCCCAGAACCATCTCGGCATCGTGGCGGCGATCGACACGGTCTCCGACCCCGCGCAGAAGGCGCTGCTCTTCGGCGAGGTGCTGCGCGGCACCCGCTTCGGCAACGCCTTCTCGGAGCGCGGCACCAAGCGGGCCGCCGATTTCGAGACGCGCTTCACCGATGCGGGCGACCACGTCGTCGTGCGGGGGCAGAAGTTCTACTGCACGGGCGCGCTGCTCGCCCATCTCGTGCCGATCGTCGCCACCGACGCGGAAGGCCGCGCGTGGTACGCCATCGCCGAGCGGGACGCGCCCGGCCTCTCGGTCATCGACGATTGGTCGGCCTTCGGCCAGCGCGGCACCGCGAGCGGCACGGTTCTCATCGCGGACGTGCGCGTGCCCAAGACCCATCTGGTGCCGGCCTGGAAGGGCTACGCGCGGCCGACCGCCGACGGGGCGATCTTCCAGATCATCCAGGCCGCGGTCGATGCCGGCATCGCCCGGGCGGCCCTCGACGACACGATCGACTTCGTGCGGACGAAGGCTCGCCCCTGGATCGACAGCGGACAGGCGCGTGCTTCGGACGATCCCTACACGGTCCAGGCTGTGGGCGATCTGACCATCCGCCTCCACGCCGCCGAGGCCCTGCTGGAGCGGGCGGGCCGTGCCATCGACGCGGCGGTCGCCGCGCCCGACGCGGAGAGCGTGGCGGCGGCCCAGCTCGCCACCGCCGAGGCCAAGGTGCTGACGACCGAGGTGGCGCTCGCGGCCTCCAACAAGCTGTTCGAGCTCGCCGGCACCCGCTCGACCCTCGCCGAGCACAACCTCGACCGGCACTGGCGCAACGCCCGCACCCACACCCTGCACGACCCGGTGCGCTGGAAATACGCCATCGTCGGCAACCACGCGCTGAACGGCGTGAACCCGCCCTTCCACGCCTGGAGCTGAGACCGCGGGGCGCTGCCCCGAACCCCGCCGAAGGGCCTGAGGCCCTTCGGGATCCGCGGGACTACAGGGGCCTTCCGCCCTCCGGCTCGATCACCACCGTGGGCGGGACCTCCGTCGGGCGCAGCATGCCCGGCAGCGGGCCGGTCGCGGGCTCGGGCGGGGCGGCCTCGCGCTCTGCCTGGACGGTCGCCACGGCGTCCGGCGCGATCAGGCCGAGGCCTGCCGCGTGCTCGGCCATCGCGACGCTGTCGGCGGCCAGCACGAAGCTCGCCCCGGCCGCCGTCACCGTGGCGGCGATGCGCTCGATCTCGGCGATGCGCTTCGCGTCCGCCGAGATGTTGCGGATGTAGATCGCCCGCACCCGGCCCGGATGCTCGGCCACCACCTCGGCGTAGACCTCCGGGTCGTGCTGACCGCTGTCGCCGATCAGAACGAAGGGCAGGTCGCGGTAGAGCGCCAGCATGTTGCCGATGAGGATGCGCTTGTGGTCCTCCGCCCGGCGCGGCAGCGGGTGTGTCCAGGAGAGGCCCCATTCCCGCAGGAACAGTACCGGCCCTGCGGGAATCGCGTGGCGGGCGAAGAACTCGCTCAGCACCTCGTAGAGGCCCCAGGGCGCGCGCGAGACGTAGAGCATCGGGTTCTGCTCGTCGCCCGCGCCGTCGTGGAGCGCCCGGTAGAGCGTGGCGACGCCCGGGAAAGCGACGCGGCTCTCCGCATCCTCCACGAAGAGGCGCCAGAGCATCACCAGCTTGTTGGCGACGCCCGTGTGCATCACCGTGTCGTCGATGTCGCTGATCACGGCGAAGCGCGCGTGGGCCGGCGGCACGTAGACTTCGGCCCGGGCCTCGACCGGCGGGTCGGCGTCGAGCGTCAGAGCAACCCCGTGCCAGGGCCCGTTGCCCTCGGGCATCGTGCGGGGCTTCAGATGGATGCGGAAATAGCCGTCCCGGTCGGTCGCCACGCGCTGCTCGCTGCCGCCGAAGCGCGCGGTGACGGCCCCGCCCTTCACGGCGCGGCGGGCGATGCGGCGGCGGACGTCGCGCCAGAGGTCACGCAGGGAATCGCGGTCGGCGCCGGGATCGGGCCGGGACTGCCGGAAGACGCGGCCGATCAGGAAGATCTCGTCGCCCGAGCCGTAGCCGCGATAGGGCTCCAGCACGATGCCGCCCCGCCCCTGCGCCCGCCTGACGGGCCGCGACAGCAGGCGCAGCGTGCCCCGGGTGACCTTGTAGAGCCTCGACCGCGCCATCCCGCTCTCCTCGACGGATGCATATGATCCGAGAGGCCGGAAAGTTCGCGCATGGCCGGCAAAGGGCGGGGGAGCGGGCCTGCGGCGGCGTCCAGACAGGGCGCGTCGTGCTTCACGCCCGAGCACCCGGATCGGGATCAGGCCTCCAGGTGGCGCGCCCGCACGAGGCGCCAGGCGAGGCCGCCCCGCGGGCCGGCCACCAGCGAGACGGCGTAGAGGGCGCCCGCCGCCAGCACGATGGCCGGGCCGCTCGGCAGGTCGAAGCGGTAGGAGAGCGCGAGCCCGATCACGCTCGACAGCGCCCCCATCAGCATCGAGACCCCGATCAGCCCGCCGAGGCCCCGCGCCCAGAACCGGGCGGCGATAGCGGGCAGCAGCATCAGCCCCACCGCCAGCAGGGTGCCCAGCGCCTGGAAGCCGGCCACGAGGTTCACCACCACGAGGCCCAGGAAGGCGTAGTGGGCCGGCCCGCCGGCCCGGCTGACCGTGCGCAGGAAGAGCGGGTCGACGCACTCCATCACCAGCGGCCGGTAGAGCAGAGCAAGGGCAAAGAGCGTCAGGGTGCTGATGCCGCCCAAGAGCCACAGGGCCGGGTCGTCGAGCGCCAGCACCGTGCCGAACAGGATGTGCAGGAGGTCGATCTGCGAACCCCGCAGCGACACGAGGAGCACGCCGGCCGCGAGCGAGATCAGGTAGAAGGCGGCCAGACTCGCGTCCTCGCGCAGCACCGTCGATCGAGTGACGAACCCGGCCAGCAGCGCCACCGCGAGGCCCGCCACGAGG
>NZ_BPQM01000106.1 GCF_022179245.1 Methylobacterium gregans | reverse complement strand
CCCGGCCTTTTTCATGTCGCGCGGTTTCCCCCAGAGGGCTGGGAAATGCGCGAGAGCCGTCCGGGCCGGAGCGATCAGTTCGGGGCGCGGTCCCGCACGCGGTAGATGCCGGTGTCGTCGCGCACGAACATCTCGCCGATGCCGGCATGGCGGAGCGCCTCGCCGGAGGTATCGGGCAGGAGGTTCTGCTCGGAGACGTAGGCGACGTACTCCGTCTCGGCGTTCTCGGCGAGCAGATGGTAGAAGGGCTGGTCCTTGCGCGGCCGCACCGCCTCCGGAATGGCGAGCCACCAGTCCTCCGTGTTGTCGAAGACCGGATCGACGTCGAACACGATGCCGCGGAACGGGTAGATCCGGTGGCGCACGACCGCGCCGATACCGAACTTCGCGATGCGGAAAGCCGGGCCCCCGGTCGTCTGATCCGTGTTCGTGTCCTGATGCGTCATACAGCGTCAGATAGGCGCAACCCGCCGCTCTGTCATCGGGCCCCGTGGCCGCATCCGCGGCCGCGGAGAGGCCGGGACCTCGGGCAAGGTTCCTGATCCCGGCCCTGGAGAAGCCTCGGGGCGGGCTCCCCGAACCCCGCCGAAGGGCCCGGAGACCCTTCGGGAGCCGCGGGATTCTCAATCCAGCTTGTAGATCGCGGCCAATTCCGGATCCTTGGCGGCGACGAGCTTGGCCAGATCCACGATCACCTTGGCCTGCTTCCAGGTGGCGTCGTCCTGCATCTTGCCGTCGAGCATCACCGCGCCGGTGCCGTCGGGCATGGCCGCGACGATGCGGGCGGCGAAGGCCACCTCGTCCGGGTCCGGCGCGAAGACCCGCTTGGCGATGGCGACCTGGCTCGGGTGGAGCGTCCAGGCGCCGGCGCAGCCCATCAGGAAGGCGTTGCGGAACTGCACCTCGCAGGCCGCGCCGTCCGAGAAGTCGCCGAAGGGGCCGTAGAAGGCCTTGAGGCCGTTCGCCATGCAGGCGTCGACCATCTTGGCGATCGTGTAGTGCCAGAGGTCCTGCTGGGCGGAGACGCGCGCGGCGTCGCCCGCCGGGTCGGCGATCACCCGGTATTCCGGATGGCCGCCCCCGACCCGGGTGGTCTTCATGCCGCGCGAGGCCGCCAGATCCGCCGGCCCCAGGCTCATGCCGTGCATGCGCGGCGAGGCCGCCGCGATGGCGTCGACGTTGGCCACGCCCTCGGCCGTCTCCAGGATGGCGTGGACCAGGATGGGCTTGGTGACGCCGTGGCGCGCCTCGAGCTGGGCGAGGAGCTGGTCGATGTAGTGGATGTCCCAGGGCCCCTCGACCTTCGGCACCATCACCACGTCGAGCTTGTCCCCGACCTCGGCGACGATCTCGAACAGGTCGTCGAGAATCCAGGGGGAGTTGAGGGCGTTGATGCGGGTCCAGAGACCGGTGCCGGTGGCGGCGAAATCGGTCGCGCGCGCCATCGCCACGAAGCCTTTGCGGGCCGCCTCCTTCTGGTCCATCGGCACCGCGTCCTCGAGGTTGCCGAGCACCACATCGACGGTGCCGGCGAGCTCCGGCACCCGGGCGCGGACCTTCTCGACGTGCGGCGGTACGAAGTGGATCATCCGCTCCAGCCGCACCGGTAGGTCGCGGAACGGGGCCGGGGCGCCGGTGGCGAGCGGCTGGAAGAAGCGGCGCGGCAGTTTCATGGATCGTCTCTCCCGAATTCTTTGCTGTCCCCGTTATGGCGAGGCTTGGGCCCAGGTAAACCCGTCCCTTCGTCCTGTTCTCCGCGCGGGCCCGCCATGAGGCGGCAGTGGGCCCGGGAGCGGGTGAGGTGCCGGCCCGCACCGCATCGCAGCCGCCTCGGCGGTTGGATCGGAACTTGACAATAGTCGTGGCGTTCTTCGTGCGAGGCGGGCACTTCTGATACGGGACACGAGCCATGTCCGGACTGACACGGCGGCCCATCGTGGCGCTTGCGGCGGCATCCGTGCTGTCCGCTGCCTTTCCCAATCTTGCTCTTGCCGGCCCGAATACGGTCAAGCCTTCCGACAGGACGGCCGAGAAGTCCGGCGCGCGCGCGGCCTTCACGGCCGAGGACATGGATGCGGCCCGGCCTGCCGGGCTCAGCCGCCCGGTGCGGATCCCGGGCGACGAGCCGCAGGCCTTCCAGGCCCTGATCGACGACGCCTCCGCGGCGGGCGAGCCTTGGCTGGTGCTCTCGGGAGGCGGCGAGGACGGCGCCTTCGCGGCGGGCCTGCTGGCGGGCTGGAGCGCGGCCGGCACCCGGCCGAATTTCGGGGTGATCACGGGGGTGAGCACCGGCGCGCTGATCGCGCCCTTCGCCTTCATCGGGAAATCCGGCGACGCGCCGCTCCGCGAGGCCTACACCACCATCACGGCCGCGGACGTGTTCGAGTTCGGCGGCTCGGACGTGGCGCTGACCGATACGTGGCCGCTCAAGCGCCGCATCGACAAGGCCGTGACGCCCGAGCTCCTGCAGGCGGTCGCGGCCGAACAGGCGAAGGGGCGCCGCCTTCTGGTCGCCACCACCGAGATCGACAGCGGTCGCCCGGTCCTCTGGGACATGGGCGCGATCGCGGCCTCTGCCGGGCCGAAGGGCGCCGATCCGCGCGCGCTCGGCCTGTTCCGGTCGATCGTGCTGGCCTCCTCGGCGGTGCCGGGGGTGTTCCCGCCGGTCGAGATCGCCGGCACCCTGGCGGACGGGCGCACGATCCGGGAACTGCACGCGGACGGCGGCACCACGGCGCCGTTCTACCTCGCTCCGAAGCGCGCGCTGACCGCGGCGCTCACCGGCGCGCAGCTCGTGCGCATCCCCGCGCGCACGGTCTACGTGGTGGTCAACAACAGCACGCGCCCGCATTTCGAGATGGCGCGGGCGACCACGCTCTCGGTGCTCGGCCGGGCGATGTCGGCGGCGATCAAGGCGCAGCTGCAGGACGCGCTCGCGCTCTCCGGCGCCTTCGGCCGCCGGGCGGGTCTCGACCTGCAGGTCGCCGAGATCGACGGGCGCTTCACGGCGACCGCGCCGGGGCCCTTCGACCAGCGCTACATGCAGGCGCTCTATGCCCATGGGGAGCGCCTCGGCCGCGCGGGCGACGCCTTCGCGGGGCAGGCCGGACCGGCCGCGCAGGGCGAGACGCCGCAGACCTTCGCGCGGCGGTGAGGGCGCGGGTGCCGCGCGCCCGAGGCGCGCTCACCGCCCCGCCCGCATCAGCTCCGGCACGCTCGAGCGCGGCAGCACGCCCTCCCGCATCACCGCGCGGCGGAGCGGCCCGATCGCCTGCATGGCGACGAGGCCGAGGCCGCGCAGCGCGTCGACCGGCGCCAGCGCGGAGAGCAGGCTGCGGTTGAGCCCGTCGACCGCCGCGGTGCGGAGCGCCGCATCGCGGCGGCGGTCCCGGGCGAAGCCCGCCAGCGCCGCGCGCGAGCCCGGGTCGCGCCCGTCGGCCGCGGCCCGGCGCACGGCGTCCCGCAGGGCGGCGGCGTCGCGCATCCCGAGGTTGAGGCCCTGCGCGCCGATCGGCGGGAAGACGTGGGCCGCCTCCCCGATCAGGGCGAGGCGGTGCGCCACGGGGCTCGCCACGGCGAGCCCCCGCATCGGCACACGGCCGCGCGGCCCGTCGATCCGCATCCGCCCGAGCATGCCCTTGGCCTGGGTCTCGATCGCCTGAGCGAGGTCCGCGTCGTCGAGGGCGGAGAGCGCCTCGGCCCGCTCCGTGTCCGTGACCCAGACGAGGCTGGAGCGGTGGCCGCCCGGCAGCGGCACCAGGGTGAAGGGGCCGCTCCTCGTGTGGAACTCGGTCGAAACGTCCCGGTGCGGCCGGTCGTGGGCCAGGATCGTGGTGAGCGCGGCCTGCGGGTAGGACCAGTCGCGGACAGGGATGCCGCTGCCCGCGCGCAGGCGCGAGCGGGCGCCATCCGCCGCCACCACGAGGCGGGCCGCGACCGTGCCGCCCCCGGCGAGCGTCAGGCGGGCCTCCGCCTCGCCGGCCCGGCAGGCGTCCGCGTCCCGCTCGATCAGCGCGAGGTTCGGCGTCTCCCGGGCGCGGGCGCGCAGCGATTCGACGAGGCCGGCGCTCTCGACGTTCCAGCCGAAGGCGTCGAGCCCGATCTCGCTGGCGTGGAAGCGCGCGGGCGGCGGGCGGAACAGGCTGCCCGTGTCGTCCACGATCTGCAGCACGGCGAGCGGCGCGGCCTGGGGCGCGAGCGGGGCCCAGGCGCCGAGCGCCGCGAGGAAGCGCACCGAGCCGTCGAGGAGCGCCACGGTGCGGCCGTCCGCCACCGGCGCGTGCCGCCCGACGAGGGCGGTCGGGACGCCGGCCTGCGCCAGCGCCAGCGCCGCGGCGAGCCCGGCGGCGCCCGCGCCGACGACGGCGACCTCGGTGCGGGTATCGGTCACGGGGCAGGCCTCCGGTGAAGAACGCGGCGTCTTACGCTGTCAGATAGGACCGCGCACGGGTCCTGTCGCGGGTGCGCCGACGCCGCGGCGGTCATGGATCCCAAAGGTCGAGACCTTTGGCGGGTGCAGGGCAGAGCCCTGCTGTTGACCTCTGCCCCCGGCAGAGCCGGGGGCAGAGGTCAAATCCGGGGCTGCGCGCCCCGGACCCCGCCCAAGGGCCTTGGGCCCTTTGGGATCCCAGGACCTACGCCGCCTTCTTCGCCTTGCGGGCGATGCTGGCCAGGCTGCGCAGCACCTCGGTCGCGGTCTTCAGGCGGGCCGGGATGGTGTTCAGCTCGCGGATGAAGACCACGCTCATGTCCGGCCGCACCTTGGCGAAGGAGCCCTGCTCGGCGACCAGGGCCACCAAGCCTTGCGGGTTGGCGAAGCTGCGCTCGCGGAAGTGGACCACGACGCCCTTCGGCCCGGCCTCCACCTTCTCGACGTTGGCCGCCATGCAGAGGAGCTTGATCGTGCCGATCTTCAGGAGCTGCTCCACCTCCGGCGGCAGCGGCCCGAACCGGTCGATCAGCTCGGCCCCGAAGCTCTCCATCTCGGCGTCGTTCTCGATCGTGGCAAGCCGCCGGTACAGGGCAAGCCGCACGCCGAGATCCTCGACATAGGTCTCCGGGATGGTGACGGGGGCACCCAGCGCGATGGTGGGCGACCACGCCTCCTCCGGCACGTCCTCGATGCCGGCCTTGAGCGCCGTCACCGCGTCCTCCAGCATCTGCTGGTAGAGCTCGTAGCCCACCTCCTTGATGTGGCCGGACTGCGCGTCGCCCAGGAGGTTGCCGGCGCCGCGGATGTCGAGGTCGTGGGAGGCGAGCTGGAAGCCCGCGCCCAGCGTATCGAGGCTCTGGAGCACCTTCAGGCGCTGCTCGGCCTGGGCGGTGAGCTGGCGGTTGGCCGGCGTGGTGAACAGCGCGTAGGCGCGCGCCTTCGAGCGGCCGACGCGGCCCCTGAGCTGGTAGAGCTGCGAGAGGCCGAACATGTCGGCCCGGTGCACGATCAGGGTGTTGGCGGTCGGGATGTCGAGGCCCGATTCCACGATCGTGGTGGAGAGCAGCACGTCGAACTTGGCCTCGTAGAAGGCCGTCATCACGTCCTCCAGCTGCCCCGCCGCCATCTGGCCGTGGGCCACCGCGACCTTGATCTCGGGCATCTCCGCGTCGAGGAATTTCTTGACCTCCGCGAGGTCCTCGATCCGGGGGACGACGTAGAAGGCCTGACCGCCGCGGTAGCGCTCGCGCAGCAGCGCCTCGCGGATGGTCAGCGGGTCGAACGGCGTCACGAAGGTGCGCACCACCAGCCGGTCGACCGGGGGCGTGGCGATGATCGAGAGCTCGCGCACGCCCGTCATGGCGAGCTGGAGCGTGCGCGGGATCGGGGTCGCCGACAGCGTGAGCACGTGGACATCCGCCTGGAGCGCCTTCAGCCGCTCCTTATGGGCCACGCCGAAATGCTGCTCCTCGTCCACGATGATCAGTCCGAGGTCCTTAAACGCGATGTTTTTCGCGAGCACCGCGTGGGTGCCGACCACGATGTCGACGGTGCCCTGGGCCAGCCCCGCCCGGGTCTGCTTCAGCTCGCCCGCGGAGACGAAGCGCGAGAGCTGGGCCACCTGGATGGGCAGGCCTTTGAAGCGCTCGGCAAACGTCCGGTAGTGCTGGCGGGCCAAGAGCGTGGTCGGCACCACCACCGCCACCTGCTTGCCGGAGATCGCCGCCGCGAAGGCCGCGCGCAGCGCCACCTCGGTCTTGCCGAAGCCGACATCGCCGCAGACCAGCCGGTCCATCGGCCGGCCCGCGTTGAGATCGGTGAGCACCGCGTCGATGGCGTTGGCCTGGTCCTCGGTCTCGTCGTAGGGGAAGCGCGCCGCGAACTCGCCGTAGAGGCCGTCCGGCGGGTGCAGGCGGGGCGCCTGCCGCACGAAGCGCTGCGCCGCGACCTTGATCAGCTCGCCCGCCATCTCGAGGATGCGGCGCTTCATCTTGGCCTTGCGGGCCTGCCACGCGCCGCCGCCGAGGCGGTCGAGCGCGACCTCCGAATCCTCCGAGCCGTAGCGGGTCAGGAGCTCGATGTTCTCGACCGGCAGCAGCAGCAGCCCGCCGGTGTACTGCAGCTCCAGGCAGTCGTGCGGGGCGCCGGCCGCCGTGATCGTCTTGAGGCCGACGAAGCGGCCGATGCCGTGGTCGGCATGGACCACGAGGTCGCCGGGCTGGAGCGCCTGCACCTCCAGGATCACGTCCTGGGGCCGCTTGGCCTTGCGCTTCTGGCGCACGAGCCGGTCGCCCAGGATGTCGCCCTCGGAGACGACCGCGAGTTCGCCCGCGACGAACCCGGCCTCCAGGCCCCAGACCGCGACCGCGGCGTCGGTGCCGCGCTTGAGCGCATAGACGTCGGTGAGCCGGGTGATTGCCACGGGCTTGCGGAAGCCGTGGTCGCTGAGCACGCCGCAGAGCCGGTCGCGCGAGCCGTCGGACCACGCGCCGAGGATCACGTGGTGGCCGGAGCCCTGAAGCTCGCGGATATGTGCCACCGCGGCGTCGAATACGCTCGTGCTCTCGCTCTGGCGCTCGGGCGCGAAGTTGCGGCCCTGCTTCGCCCCGCAATCGATCACCGCGCGGCCCGGGGTCTCGGGCTCCGAGAATGGGCTGAGCTGGACGGTGCGGGCGGTGCCCACGCGCTCCTTCCACTCGTTCGGGGTGAGGTAGAGCGCGCGCGGCGGCAGCGGCTTGTAGGGCGCCACGCCCGCCTGCGGGGTCTTCAGCGCCGATTCGCGGGCCTGGAAGTAGTCCTGCACCAGGGCGATCCGCTCCGCCACGGCGTCCTCGACCTGCGGGTCGAAGACGAGGGGCACGCCCGGCACGTAGTCGAACAGGGTGTCGAGCCGGTCGTAGAAGAGCGGCATCCAGTGCTCGAGGCCGCTGTAGCGCCGGCCCTCGCTCACGGTCTCGTAGAGCCGGTCGTCGCGGGTCGCGGCACCGAAGCTCGTCAGGTAGCCCTGGCGGAAGCGCCGGATCGTCTCGGTGGTGAGCTGCACCTCGCTCATCGGCACGAGGTCGAGGGAGCGGAGCTGCCCCACCGTGCGCTGCGTCTCCGGGTCGAAGGCGCGGATCGATTCCAGCGTGTCGCCGAAGAAGTCGAGGCGGATCGGGTTCGGGAGCCCCGGCGGCGACAGATCGAGGATGCCGCCGCGTACCGCATATTCGCCGGTGTCGCGCACCGTCCCCGTGCGCAAAAAACCGTTGGCCTCGACCCAGGCAACCACCTTGTCCATCGGTACGACGTTGCCGATGGCCGCCGAGAAGGTCTCGATCGCGATGCGGTCCCGCGGGGGCACGCGCTGCACGAGCGCGTTGACCGTGGTGCAGAGGATGCGGGGCGCCTCCTCCGTCGAGCGCGCCCGGGTGAGGCGCGAGAGCGCGGTCATGCGCTGGGCCGAGACGGCGGCGGTGGGGGAGGTGCGGTCGTAGGGCTGGCAGTCCCAGGCCGGCACGCTCATCGCCTCGATCTCGGGGGCGACGAAGCGCAGGGCGCTGATGAAGGCGGCCGAGCGCCCGGAATCGCGCGCCACGTGGACGAGCACCGCCGGACCCTCGTGGCCCCGCGACAGGGCACGGGCAAGATCAGCCACCACGAGGGCGTCGAAGCCTTCGGGCACGCCGGCTAGAACCGGGCTGTCGCCGGCCTTGAGCGCCTCGATCGCCTTGGTGAGAGGGGCGGATTTCGGCAGGGCGAAGCGCGCGACCTGCGGCTTCGGGGCGGGTGCCGGGGATTTGGGCTGGAGTTTGGCCATAGGTCCGAGGAGGTCTTCTTATCTGGTTCCGCGCCTTCCCTCCCCCTCTGCGGGGGAGGGTGGGCCGGCCGTCAGGCCGGGTCGGGCCGGGACGAAGTCCCGCAAGAGGGGAGCCCGGCTCCCGGAAGAGCCCTGCCGTGCTGACAGCACTCTGTCCGGAAACGTCGTCCCCTCTCCCGCCTCACTTCGTTCGGCACCCTCCCCCGCGGAGGGGAGAGCGTTGCGCCCTCACCCGTGGATCGGCGCGTCGTGCTTGTGGAAGGCCTTCAGGCGCCGATAGACCGCAGTGTCGTAGTTCTCCGGCGCCGGGATCTCCCCGGTGAGCCAGCGGAACAGGTCGCGATCCGGTACCTCGATCAGCGCCTCGAATGCGTCGAGTTCCTGCTCCGAGAGCGTGCCGATCTCCGCATCGGCGAAGCGGCCCATGATCAGGTCCATCTCGCGGATGCCCCGGTGCCAGGCGCGGTAGAGGGTGCGGCGGCGGCGCGGGTCGAGATCCGCGCTGGAGCGGGTGGTGCCGGACATCGGACGATCCTGGGCCAGTGATGGTCGCCCGCTCATGTAGAGTCTCCGGCCGCCAGATGCGAGCGCGACGCGTCGGCGCCGGGACGGGGCGGCCGGCAATCGATAGTAAGGCGCGTCCCCCTACCCTCCCCGCCCGATGACCGACGACACGCCCGACCTCCGCCCGAGCCTGCTCGACCCGCTCTTCGCCCCGGCCCGCGGCCTGCCCGGCGTCGGCCCCAAGATGGCGCCGATGATCGAGCGGCTGCTCGGCACGCCGGAGCAGCCGGCCCGCATCGTCGACCTCCTGTTCCACCTGCCGTACGGGGGCGTGTCGCGCCAGATGAAGGGCTCGATCGCCGAGGCGCCGCCGGGCGAGCCGGTGACGCTCGGCGTCACCGTGGTGGAGCACCGTCCGCCGATGCCCGGCGCCGGGCGGCGCCCGCACCGGGTGCTGGCCGAGGACCAGAGCGGGGACATCACCCTGGTGTTCTTCGGCATGCCGGCCCCCCGCATCGCCAAGATGCTGCCCCTCGGTGCCCACCGCTACGTCTCGGGCAAGATCGAGCTCTGGGACGGGCACCGCCAGATGGTCCATCCCGCCCGCATCATGGACGCCGAGGGCCTGGCCGCCCTGCCCCCGGTCGAGCCGATCTACGGGGCGACGGAGGGCCTGACCTCGCGGGCCATCGGCAAGCTGGCTGTGGCCGCCCTGGAGCGCCTGCCGGTCCTGCCCGAGTGGCAGGATCCCGCCTGGCTCGCGCGCAACACCTGGCCGCCCTTCGCCGAGGCGCTGACCGCCGAGCACCGGCCCAGGGAGGCCCCGCCGAAGGCCACCGACCCGCTCCAGCCGCCGCCCTCGACGCCGACGCGGCGGCGGCTGGCCTACGACGAACTCCTGGCCTCGCAGCTCGCGCTCGCGCTGCTGCGCGCCCGCCAGCGCCGCAAGGCGGGGCGCGTCAACGCCGGGGACGGCGCCTTGAGCCAGCGCATCGAGGCCGGCTTGCCCTTCGGCCTCACGGGGGCGCAGGCGCGGGCGGTCGCCGAGATCCGCGCCGATCTCGGCTCGGACCGGCGCATGCTGCGCCTGCTCCAGGGGGACGTCGGCTCGGGCAAGACCGCGGTGGCCCTGCTCGCCATGGCGTCGGCCGTCGAGGCCGGGCGGCAGGCCGCCCTGATGGCCCCGACCGAGATCCTGGCCCGCCAGCACTACGAGCGTCTGGCGCCGCTTGCCGGCCCCTTGCGCCTGCGCCTGATGACCGGCCGCGACCGGGCCGCCGAGCGCCGCGCCACGCTGAAGGACCTCGCGGCGGGGGAGATCGACATCCTCGTCGGCACCCACGCGCTGTTCCAGGAGGCGGTGGTCTTCCGCGATCTCGGGCTCGCGGTGGTGGACGAGCAGCACCGCTTCGGCGTGCACCAGCGCCTCGCGCTCGGCGCCAAGGGCGAGGCGGTCGATTTCCTGGTGATGACCGCGACGCCGATCCCGCGCACGCTCGCGCTCACCTTCTTCGGCGACATGGACGTCTCGATCCTCGACGAGAAGCCCGCCGGCCGCCAGCCGATCCGCACGGTGACGCTGTCCGTGGACCGGATCGACGAGGTGGTGGCGGGGCTCGGTCGCGCCTTCGAGCGGGGCGAGCGCGCCTACTGGATCTGCCCGCTGGTGGCCGAATCCGAGTTCGTGGACCTCGCAGCCGCCGAGGCCCGGTTCGAGGACCTGCGCAAGTATTTCGGCGACGCGGTCGGGTTGATCCACGGCAAGATGCCGGGCCCCGACAAGGATGCCGCCATGGCCCGCTTCCAGGCCGGCGAGACCAAGCTCCTCGTCTCCACCACGGTGGTCGAGGTGGGCGTGGACGTGCCGGAGGCCAGCATCATGGTGATCGAGCACGCCGAGCGCTTCGGACTGGCTCAGCTGCACCAGCTGCGCGGCCGGGTCGGGCGGGGCTCGGCGGCCTCCTCCTGCCTGCTGCTCTACCGCGGACCGCTGGGCCAAGTCTCGCGGGCGCGGCTCGAGATGATGCGCGAGAGCGAGGACGGCTTCCGCATCGCCGAGGCGGACCTCAAGCTGCGCGGCGAGGGCGAGGTGCTGGGCACGCGCCAGTCCGGCGTGGCGGCCTTCCGCCTCGCCCGCCTGGAGAGCGACGCGAACCTCCTGGAGGCGGCCCGGGACGACGCCCGCATGGTGGTGGAGCGCGATCCCTCCTTGCGCAGCTCGCGCGGGCAGGCGCTGCGGGTGCTGCTCTACCTGTTCGAGCGCGAGGCCGCGATCCGGCTGCTCGAGGCGGGGTGAGACGAGCCGGAACGCCCGCGCCCCGGAAAAGCCACGCCGCGACCCTCTCGCGGCCTCGTGAACGCGGAATGAATACGCAGCACGGAACGCTTCCTGCGACCCTGCGGTTCAGGTGGCGTTCAGATTCCGGCTTGTGCCGGGGGCGCTATGGGGGCATGATCCCTTGCAGCGTTCAGGCTCCAACCTTAACTCGAGATGAACGGTTTCCTGAACCCATGGGGAACCGACAGCGAAAAGACGGAGGGCAAGCCGATGCTCAACGGACCGTTCCAAGGCCTCCCGGGCTCTTCCGAGGGCTGGACCGCGCACGAGGCGTGGCTTCTGCCGATCTCGGACGGCGTCGCCGCCGAGGCCCCGGCCGCCCAATCGACCGCCGAGACGGTGCGCGCCGCGTCCCGCCCGCTCTTCATGGCGGCCAACGGTCTCGCTCTGGCGCTGGCCCTGCTGCTCGCCGCCGAGACCTCGACGGGCTGGATGGGCGGACAGCGCGGCGCGCCCGTCGCCAAGGCGCCGGTGATCACCGCGAGCGCCTCGTAAGCCTCTTTTCATAAGCCTCTTTTACGCCCGGCCCGCTGCGGCTGGGCCGGACATCGGGGCCGCGCGTCTGCCGGCTACCCGGCTCAGGCGTCCTGCCGCTCGGCCTCCGGTCGCGTCTCCCCCTGCCCCTGCTGCGCCGCCCGCAAGGTCGCCGCCATCGCATGCAGGCGACCCTGCGGGTCCTCCGGCTGGATCACGCCGGCCGACATCACGAGCTTGGCCGCGTCCTCCACGCTGATGCCGACCTCGATGATGTCCGTGCGCGGCAGGTAGAAGAAGAACCCCGTTGTGGGGTTCGGCGCGCAGGGCAGGAACACCCCGACGTAATCGTGCCCCGCGCCCTCGCCGCGCGGCAGCGCCTCCTGCACCTCGGCCGCCGCTGGCGCCGAGAGGAAGACCACCGACCACGTGCCCTTCACGGGAAACTCGACGAGGCCGACCGTGCGGAACGAGGTGCCGTTGGCCGAGAACAGCGTCTCGAAGATCTGGCGCAGGCCCCGGTAGAGCCCGGAGATCACCGGCGTGCGGGCGAGCAGCACCTCGCCGAACTCGATCACCGAGCGCCCGACGAGGTTCGCAGTGAGGAAGCCCAGCAGCGTCACCGCCAGAAAGGCGATGACGAGGCCGATCCCCGGGATCGAGAAGGGCAGGTAGTGGTCCGGCAGGTAGCTCGCCGGCACCAGCGGCTTCACCCAGCCGTCGATCAGCGCGATGAACCACCAGGTCAGGTAGGCGGTGATGGCGAGCGGCCCCGCCACGATGATGCCGGTGAGAAAGTAGGTCCGCAGGCGCCCGCGGGCGCTCACGCGCTTGCGCGGGGCGCCGGGATCGATCTCCGGAAGCGGCGGGATGGGTGGGGCCACGGCTGCCCTTGTCCGACCGACGGCCGCTCGGGCCGACCCCCGAGAGGTAGCGGCTGCGCTTGCCCGCCTCAAGGGCGAGCGTCCGCGCCGCGGTCGGAGGCGTGGACCTGCTGGCGGTCGACCGCGTCGCGGATCCCGCGCCCGGCCAGCAGGATCTCGACCAGGAAGGCGGCAAGCGCCGCGACCGTGCAGACCAGGGCCACCCCGAAGCAGGCGAACAGCACCGAGGCGGTCGCGGCATCCCGCAGCGCGCCCACGAACAGCGTCAGCACCGCGATGCCGGTCATGACCCCGGCGGTGCAGGCAAGCACCACCGCGCCGTCGAGCACGAAGGAGCGGCGGCGCAGGAAGGCGAGCTGGCGCGAGAGCCCGGCGGCCTCGGCCGGGCCGGCGGTGCGCAGGGCTGCCGCGGCGGAGTCGACCTTGTCGGCCACGCGCCCGAGCCGGGTCGAGAACACGTTGAGCAGGGTCGCGAGCGCGCTCAGCAGGAAGGCCGGGGCGAGCGCCACCTGGATGACGTGGGCGATGTCGTCGGGGGCGAGGAGGGAGGCGGTTCCGGGCAGGGACGAGCTGAGCATGGCCGGGCTGATAGCCGGATCGAGCCGGGCGGGATACGCCCGGTCCCCACCCTCACGCCGCTCCCACCCTCACTCGACGGTGACGGATTTGGCGAGGTTCCTGGGCTGATCGACGTCTTTGCCCATGATGACGGCGGTGTGGTAGGCGAGCAGCTGGATCGGCACCGCGTAGACGATCGGCGCCACGCTCGCGTCGAGGGCCGGCATGGTCACGGTGGCCAGCGTGTCCA
>NZ_BPQM01000105.1 GCF_022179245.1 Methylobacterium gregans | reverse complement strand
TCAAACTGGCGGTGAAGGGATGATCGACCCGCTTCTCTCCGCGACGCGGCTCGCGAGCGCCGGCCTGGAGGCGCAGTCCGTGCGCATGCGGGTGGTCTCCGAGAACCTCGCCAACGCCCAATCGACCGGCGAGACGCCGGGCGCCGACCCCTATGCCCGCAAGACCGTGACCTTCCGGGCCGAGATGGAGCGGGCGCTGGGCGCCGCCTCCGTACGCGTCTCCGACATCGGCAGCGACCCGGCGCCGTTCCGGACCGAGCACGACCCGGCCAACCCGGCCGCCGACGAGAAGGGCATGGTCAAGCTGCCCAACGTCAACATGCTGGTCGAGATGGCCGACATGCGTGAGGCCAACCGCTCCTACGAGGCCAACCTCCAGGTGATCAAGCAGGCCCGCGCCATGGTGGCGGGCATGATCGACCTCCTGAAATCCTGAAGGATATTCGACCGATGATCGAGGCTCTCGGATCGCTCTCGGCCTTCGACAAGGCCGTCCAGGCCGCCGCGCTCTCGCGCGCCGACACCGCGCCGGTGCAGAAGAGCGCCTTCGCGGGCGCCGCAGCGCTCGCGGGGGGCGTGCCGGCCGCTTCACCCGGCGGGTCGACCGACTTCGCCGACATCATGGCCCAGCTCGCCACCAGCGTGCGCAACGACGTGCGGGCGGGCGAGGCGGCCTCGATCGCCGGAATCCAGGGCAAGGCCACGACCCAGCAGGTGGTCGAGGCGGTGATGTCGGCCGAGCAGAGCCTCCAGACCGCGGTCGCCATCCGCGACAAGGTGGTGGCGGCCTATCTCGAACTCAGCCGTATGGCGATCTGAACGGCGATCTGAGGAGTCAGGATCATGCGCGCGCTCGCCATCGCCGCCACGGGCATGTCCGCCCAGCAGCTCAACCTCGAAGTGATCGCGAACAACGTCGCGAACCTCAACACCACCGGCTTCAAGGGGGCGCGGGCGGAGTTCACCGACCTCCTGTACCAGGCCGAGCGCCAGCAGGGCGTGCCGAACCAAGCCGGCCAGGAGGCGGTGCCGGAGGGGGCGATGCTGGGCCTGGGCGTCCGCGCCGCCGCGATCCGCAACCTGCACCGGCAGGGCTCTCTGGCGCAAACCGGCAACCAGCTCGATCTGGCGGTCAACGGGCGCGGCTACTTCCAGATCACGAGCCCGGCGGGCGAGATCAACTACACGCGCGCCGGCTCCTTCAACAAGAACGCCACCGGCCAGCTCGTGACGCTGGAGGGCTACCTCGTCGACCCGGCGATCCTGATCCCGAACAACGCCTCCGAGGTCACCGTGAACCTCTCGGGCCAGGTCTTCGCCAAGGTGGACGGGCAGGTGGCGGCCCAGCAGCTCGGCCAGCTCACGCTCGCCAACTTCGCCAACGAGGCGGGCCTGGAGCCCCTCGGCAACGGCCTCTACCGCGAGACGCCGGCCTCGGGCGCGCCCGTCGTCGGCAACCCGGGCGACGTCAGCTACGGCAAGATCCAGCAGGGCTACCTCGAGGGCTCGAACGTCGACCCGGTCAAGGAGATCACCAGCCTGATCACGGCCCAGCGCGCCTTCGAGATGAACTCGAAGGTGATCCAGGCCGCCGACGAGATGGCCTCGACCGTCTCGAAGGGCATCCGCTGACGCGAGAGGGCACCCCCAAAGGGGCCTCAGAGGGGGACCGGACGGCCCCCCGCCCGAACGACCCGAACGACCCAGCGGCGCGCCCCATGCGCCGTCCGCTTCCGGCGCACCCTTCGGCGATCCCTCATGGCCCGCACTCCGCACGCCCGCCCCTCTCTCCGCCGCCGGCTCCGCCGCGCCGCGCTGCCGCTCCTGCTGCTGCTGGCGAGCCCCGCCGACGCGGGCCCGGACGAGATCCTGCTGCCGGTGCCCACCGTCACGATCTACGCGGGCGACACGATCAAGGAATCGATGCTGCGGCTGCAGGCCTACCCGTCGAGCTACCGGGCGCGGCAGGCCGTGATCGACGCGCCGCTGGCGATCGCCGGGCGCACCGCGCGGCGCATGCTGCTGCCCGGCGAGCCGGTGCCGGTGAACGCGGTCGACGATCCCCGCCTCGTCAGCCGGGGCGCGCTCACGCAGATGATCTTCGAGGAGAACGGCCTCGTCATCACGGCGGTCGGCGCACCGCTCCAGAACGGGGGCCTCGGCGAGACCATCCGGGTGCGCAATGCCGACACCAACCGCATCGTGCTCGGCACCGTGCTGGCGGACGGGCGCATCAAGATCGGGGCGCAGTGATGCCCCGTCTGACCCGCCTCCTCCTCGCGCTGCTGGCGCTGGCCCTCGCCGGGCCGGCTCTCGCCGGCACCCGCATCAAGGACATCGCCACGCTCAAGGGCGTGCGCGACAACCAGCTCTTCGGCTACGGCCTCGTCACCGGCCTGCAGGGCACGGGCGACACGCTCCGCAACGCGCAGTTCACCGAGCAGTCGCTGCAATCGCTGCTCGACCGGCTCGGCATCAACGTGCGCGACGCGCGCCTGCGCACCCGCAACATCGCGGCCGTGATGGTGACCGCCGACCTGCCGCCCTACACCGGCACGGGCTCGCGCATCGACGTCACCGTGACCTCCATGGGCGACGCCACGTCGCTGCGCGGCGGCACGCTGCTGATGACCCCGCTCACCGGCGGCGACGGCCTCGTCTACGCCGCCGCCCAGGGACCGCTCGCGGTCTCGGGGTTCAACGTGCAGGGACAGGCCGAGCAGCTGACGCAGGGCGTGCCGACCGCGGGCCGCATCCCGAACGGCGCGCTGATCGAGCGCGAGGTGCCGGGCACGTTCCGCGACCTGCCCGAGCTGGTCTTCGAGCTGAAGAACCCGGACTTCAAGACCGCGACCCTGGTGGCCGACGCGATCAACGCGTGGTCGATGGCCCGCTTCCACCGCCGCATCGCGAGCCCGCGCGACCAGCGTTCGGTGGTGGTGCTGCGCGGGCGCGACGCGACGCAGACCCGGCTGGTGGCCGAGATCGGCGACCTGACGATCCAGCCCGACATTCCCGCCAAGGTGGTGGTCGACCAGCGCACCGGCACGGTGGTGATCGGGCGCAACGTGCAGATCTCCACGGTGGCGGTGACCCACGGCAACCTCACGGTCCGGGTCACCGAGACGCCGGAGGTGTCCCAGCCGGCGCCGTTCTCGAACGGCCAGACCGCCGTGGTGCCGCGCACCGAGGTGGCGGCCCGCGAGGAGCAGGGCAAGCTCGCCATCGTGGGCGGCTCGGACCTGCAGACGCTGGTGCGCGGCCTCAACTCGGTCGGCCTCAAGCCCACCGACATCATCGCGATCCTGCAGGCGGTGAAGACCGCCGGAGCCCTCCAGGCGGAACTGGTGGTGCAATGAGAGCCCTGTCCCCCCTGTCCCTCGCGCTCGTCCTCGGCCTGACCGCCGCCCCCGCCCTCGCGGCCGGCGGCGGCGACAAGCCGGACCCGGCCAAGGACGCCGCCCTGAAGGCGCTCGCGATCCGCGACGCGCCCAAGGAGGCGACCGCCCAGGACTACGTGAAGGAGGCGCCCAAGGCCGGCTACTGCGCCGGCATCGCGGACGCGGCCGCCGACGCCCGCTTCGCCTGGCAGAAGGAGCAGCTCGCGGCGCTGGAGCGCGACGTGGAGGCCCGCATCGCCAAGCTCGAGGCCAAGCGCGCCGAGTACGAGGACTGGCTCAAGCGCCGCAACGCGTTCCTGGCCAAGGCGGACGAGGCGGTGGTGGCGCTCTACGCCAAGATGCGGCCCGACGCCGCCGCGCCCCAGCTCGCCACCATGCCGGAGGACGCGGCCGCCGCGATCCTCACCAAGCTCAACGCCCGCGCGGCGAGCGCGATCCTGGCCGAGATGGAATCGGCCCGCGCCGCCGGGCTCGCCCGCAAGATGTCGGACCTCGGCCGGAAGAAGGACGAGACCAAGAAGGACGAGAGATCGTGACGGCTTCCCTGCGCCTGCCCGCGCTCGCCCTGGCTCCGATCCTGGCCTTCGGCCTCGGCGCCTGCCAGAGCACCCTCGACCCGCTCGGCCGCCCGCCGGTGCTCACCCCCGTGGGCGCCGGGCTCAGCCCGCCGCGCGAGCCGCTGCCCGTGACCTTCGGGGCGCTCGGGCGGCGCTCGGGCTACCATTCCACGTGGTCGCCGGGCAGCGCCGAGCTGTTCCAGGACCCCCGCGCCCGCAACGTCGGCGACGTGATCACGGTCAACATCGCGATCAACGACAAGGCGCAGTTCGACAACGCCACCGAGCGCTCCCGCCAGCAGAAATCGACCCTGGGCTTCGATTTCGGCTACGGCGTCTCGGCGCTCAAGGACACCGCGACCGCCGATACGGGCATCCGCTCGGGGACGAGCACCAAGGGCGAGGGGACGATCGACCGCAAGGAGACCCTGAGCCTCTCGGTCGCCGCGGTCGTCACCGAGGTCTTGCCCAACGGCAACGTGCTGATCTCCGGCTCGCAGGAGGTCCGGGTCAACAACGAGGTGCGCGTCCTGGCGGTCGCCGGCATCGTGCGCCCGCGCGACATCTCGCGGCGCAACACCATCGACTACGACAAGATCGCCGAGGCCCGCATCTCCTACGGCGGGCGCGGCCGGATCACCGACGTGCAGAACCCCACGCTCGGTCAGCAGATCTTCGAGACCGTCGCGCCGTTCTGAGGATTTTTTCACGATGGCCGATGCGGCGAAGAAGACGGGCGGCAAGGGCTGGATCGGGGCTCTGCTGCTCTCGACCCTGGTGGCGGTCGGCACGGGCGGCGCGCTCGGCGTCTATCTGCTGTCCTCGGTCGAGAAGGCCGTCGACCAGAAGGTGCGCGACGAGCAGGCCAAACCCGTCGCCGTGCTGAACTACGCGGGCGAGCTGACGCTCCGGCCCGTCGGCTCGGTGGTGACGAACCTCGCCGAGCCGCCCGAATCCTGGGTGCGCATCGAGTCCTCGGTCGTGTTCAAACCCGGCACCGTGCAGAATCCGGACGCGACGCTCGCCGAGATCCGCGCCGACCTGCTCGCGTATCTCCGCACCCTCTCGATGGCCCAGATCGAGGGCGCGAGCGGCCTGCAGCACCTGCGCGAGGACCTCAACGAGCGCGTGGCCCTCCGCACCAAGGGCAGCGTGCGCGAGCTGATCGTCGAATCCCTGGTGGTGCAATGAGCCATTCACGACGCTTCTGGGGCGGCCTCGGCCTCGCCGCCCTCGGCCTGGCGCTCGCGGCCTCTGCCGCGCACGCGCAGGGCGCGGCGGGCGGCGTCACCGGCGTGCCGGCTCTCGACCAGCTCCTGCCGGCGGGCAACGGCGCCGCCTCGGGCCGGATCCTGCAGCTCGTCGCGCTGCTCACGGTGCTGTCGCTGGCACCGGGGCTGCTGGTGATGATGACGAGCTTCACGCGCTTCGCCGTAGCGCTCTCCTTCCTGCGCTCGGGCCTCGGGCTCCAGAGCACGCCCGCCAACCTGTTCATGGTCTCGCTGGCGCTGTTCATGACCTTCTACGTCATGGCGCCGACCTTCGACCGGGCCTGGAACGAGGGCCTGAAGCCCCTGCAGGAGAACCGGATCACCGAGGAGGAGGCCTATTCCAAGATCGTCGACCCGTTCCGGGAATTCATGACCGCCCAGGTCCGGCCGAAGGACCTGCAGACCTTCTCGGATCTGGCCAGCCGCAACTTCCCGAAGGTCGAATCCGGCGACAAGATCGACCTGCGCATCCTGATCCCGGCCTTCATGATCTCCGAGCTGCGCCGGGGCTTCGAGATGGGCTTCCTGATCGTGCTGCCCTTCCTGGTGATCGACGTGATCGTCTCGACCATCGTGATGTCGATGGGCATGATGATGCTGCCGCCGACCGTGATCTCGCTGCCGTTCAAGGTGCTGTTCTTCATCCTGATCGACGGCTGGAACCTGCTGGTGAGCGGGCTGGTGCGCTCGTTCTTCTGAGCCGCGCCGCTCTCCCATCCCCGCCGGGAGGAAGACATTCGCACAGGGCGGGCAACCCTGCCCCCGATGCGCCCGAGCCGCGGCGAGCCCCGCTCCCCATCCGGGTCGGACCCCGCATCGCGTCGCGCAACCCCCGCGCAAGGCTGACACCTCAGACAGACTCCCGACGCATGTCAGGTCGCCAGCGGGATTGGTGCAGGGATGTCGGGTCGCGAGCAGGCCGAGAGGCTGTGGAGCAACATCATTGAACTCGGCCCCCGGCGGCTGATCGCCCTCGGGCTGGTCGGCCTCTTGGTCTTCGTCGGCGTGGGCCTCGGCGCATACTATCTCAGCCGCCCCGCCCAGGAGCCGCTCTATACCGGCCTCTCGCGCGAGGATGTCGGCCGCATCGGCGGCGTGCTGAAGGACAACGGCATCCCGTTCGACGTCAGCGCCGACGGCACCGCCGTGATGGTCGCCTACGGCAACACCGCCCAGGCCCGCATGCTCTTGGCCGAGAAGGGCCTGCCCCAGAGCTCCAAGTCCGGCTACGAGCTGTTCAACGATCTGGGCTCGCTCGGCATGACCTCCTTCATGCAGGAGGTGACCCGGGTGCGCGCGCTCGAAGGCGAGCTCGCCCGCACCATCCAGGGCATGAAGGGCGTGCGCGCCGCGCGCGTCCACATCGTGCTGCCCGACCGCGCCTCGTTCCGCCGCGACCAGCAACCGCCCTCCGCCTCGGTGGTGGTGCGCACCGAGCCCGCCGACGACGTCTCGGGCGCGCAGGCGATCCGCCAGCTCGTGGCCGCCGCGATCCCGGGCCTGAAGGCCGACCGCGTCACCGTGATCGGCTCGGACGGCACCATCCTGATGTCGGGGGACGACAGCAGCCTCGCGCCGACCGGCAAGATGGCGAGCCTGGAGAAGATCGTCAGCCGCGAGGTGCAGGACAACATCCGCCGCACGCTGACGCCCTATCTCGGCACCGGCAATTTCGAGGTCAGCGTCGCGACGCAGCTCAACACCGACAAGACGAGCACCAACGAGACGATCTACAACCCCGACCAGCGCGTCGAGCGCTCGACCCGCTCGGTGCGCGAGAGCGAGAACGCGCAGAACCGCAAGTCCGAGCGCCCGACCACCGCGCAGCAGAACCTGCCCGACCAGCGCACCCGCTCGGACGGCAACGACACCTCGTCGAACGAGACCTCCAAGAAGGAGGATCTGACGAACTACGAGATCTCCCAGAAGACGATCCAGACGGTGAGCGACGGCTACGCGATCCGCCACCTCTCGGTCGCGGTGCTGGTCAACCGCTCGCGGCTGGCCGCGCAAGGAGGCCCGGAGGGCAAGGGCCCCAGCGTCGAGGCGCAGATCGCCGAGATTGAGCAGCTCGTGGCCTCGGCGGCCGGCTTCAGCAAGGAGCGGGGCGACACCGTGAAGGTTGCCGCCGTCGGCTTCATCAACGACGGCCAGGCGCTGGAGCCGGTGCCCCCGCTCTCGGCCACCGACGTGCTGCTGCGCCAGTCCGGCACCTTGATCAACGCGGCCACCATCCTGGTCGTGGCCGCCCTCCTGATCTGGTTCGGCCTGCGCCCGGCGCTGCGCGCCATCCTGGCCACGCCCGAGGCCGCCCAGACCGAGATGGCGGCGATCGAGGGCACGGCGAACCCGGCGCTCGCCGCCGCGGCGTCCACGCCCGGCGAGGCGGCGCTCGCCGCGCCCGGGGCAGACCCGGCCTCGCTCGCGCCCCCCGCCATGGCGAACCTGATCGAGGACATGGCCCAGACCATGGCCGACAAGATGGAGCGCTCCCCCCAGAAGCGGCTGGAGCAGATGATCGACCTCGACGAGGAGCAGGTCGCCCAGATCCTCAAGCGCTGGCTGATGCGTGAGGAGGCCACCGCGTGAGCGCGATCCTGGCGAGCTTCCTGCCCGACTTCTCCGACGCGCTGGCGCCGGCCCCGGCGGAACCGGCGGCCCCGCCGATCCCGGCGCCCTGGATCCCGGCACGCGTCGTCCGCACGGCGCGGGCCGAGCCGGAGCTCCGCGCCGCGCCATCCGCTGCCGACGGGGCGGCGGAGCCCACGGGCGAGCCGGCTGGCGATGCCGTGGAAGGGAGCGCGGCAGCGCGAACGGACGGGCCTGCCGCCCAGCCCGCGCCGCTCCAGCCCATGACCGTACCGGAGGCCCTGAACGCTCTGCAGGCGCTGGTGGGCCAGCCCGCGGCCCGGGAGCTGGAAGCCCGCTTCGTCGCCCGACCCGAGCCGCAGGTCCCGGCCCGGGAGGCCCCAACCCGGCCCCAGGCCGAGGTGATCCCGCTCGTGCCGCAGGCTGCCGCGGACCCGTTCGCCAATCCCTGGTCCGGACTGAAGCGCTCGGCTCCGGCCGCCCCTGAGCCCGTCGAGACGCCCGAGGAGCGCGCGGCCCGCCTGGAAGAGGCCGAGGCGCGCGGCCGGGAGGCGGGCCGCGCGCAGGGGCTCGCCGAGGCGCGGGCCGAGGCCGAGGCCGCCATGGCCGCCGAGCGCGAGGCCTTCGCGGCAGAGCTCGCGGCGGAGCGCGCGCGCTGGAGCGAGAGCGAGGCCGAGCGGCTGGCCGCGGGCTTCGCGGCGGCGCTGCGCGCCCTCGACGCCGATCTGACGCGGCGCATCGGCCGTCTGCTGGTGCCGGTGCTCACCGACGCCCTGCGTCGGCGCGCCGTGGACGACCTCGCCCAGGCCCTCGGGCGGCTCACCGCCGACCCGAACCACGCGGCGATCCGGGTGAGCGGGCCCGAGGACCTGCTGGCGGCGCTCCGGTGCCGGCTCGGGGATCAGGCCGACGGGATCGCCTTCGCGCCGGGCGCGGCGCCCGAGGTCTCGGTCGTGGCCGACCAGACCGTGATCGAGACGCAGCTCGCGGCCTGGACCCGGCTGCTGGCCGCAGCCGCGGCGGATCCGGCGGCGGAGAGCTGAGATGTCCGAGGGGCACCAGGAAATCATCATCATCAAGCGCCACGGCGACCACGAGGACGGTCACCACGGCGGCGCCTGGAAGATCGCCCTCGCCGACTTCATGACGGCGATGATGGCGCTGTTCCTGGTGATGTGGCTGATCAACTCCACCAGCAAGGCGCAGAAGCAGTCGATCGCCGAGTACTTCAACCCGGTGAAGCTCGCCGAGGTCACGCACGACCGCAAGGGTCTCTCCGACCCGCAGGACGCGCCCGCCGACCCGGCGAGCGCGGGCGGCGGCAAGACCGAGGCCGAGGGCAAGGGGGAAGGCGAGGGCAAGGGCGAGGGCAAGGGGCCCGACAAGGGCCAGCCGGCACCGCCCGGCAGCCGCGCGCGCGAATCCGCCCTGTTCCAGGACCCCTACGCGGTGCTGGCCAAGCTCGCGGCCGAGGGCGAGCGCTCCGAGGTGGCGAGCGCCGACGCCTCCGCCCAGGAGGGCGGCCTGCCGGGCGTCAGCGGCGGCGAGGCCGCGCGCGACCCCTTCGACCCCCTCTACTGGCAGACCGAGGCCCTGCCGAAGGCCCGCACCGATCACCCCGGCAAGGTCGACACCGTGGCGCGCGCGCCGAGCGAGACCCGGCTCGACGCGCGGGCGCAGTCGATGAAGGACCTTGCCAAAGATCCTGCCAAGGACCCGAAGGCCGCCGCCAAGCCGCTGCAGATCGCCTCCGCCGACGCGGCCCTGCCGGCCGCCGTGCGCGACGCCCTCGGCGCCACGCGCCCGAAGGCCGCCGAGAAGCCGCCGGAGAAGGCTGCCGAGACGAAGGAGCCGCCGAAGGAGGCGGCCCTCGACCCCGTGAAGGAGCCGGCCAAGGAGCCCGTCAAGGAGCCCGCCAAGGAACCCTCGAAAGAGGCCGCCAAGGAGGAGCCCGCCGACCTGCGCGCGGCCGAGACCGCCGCGATGGCCGAGATCAAGGCGGAGATTGCCCGCGCCGTGCAGCCGATGGGCACCCGCGCCCCGGCGCCCCACGTCGAGGTGCGCCGCACGGGGGAGGGGGTTCTGATCAGCGTCACCGACGAGATCAACTTCAGCATGTTCGAGATCGGCTCGGCCGAGCCCGCCCCGAAGGTGGTGCGCGCGCTGGAGCGCATCGCGAAGATCCTGAACGCAAGGCCCGGCCGCATCGTGGTGCGCGGCCACACGGACGGGCGCCCGTTCCGCTCGGAGACCTACGACAACTGGCGCCTCTCCTCGGCCCGCGCCCAGATGGCCTCCTACGCCCTGGTGCGCGCCGGGCTCGACGAGAAGCGCCTGGAGCGCATCGAGGGCTACGCCGACCGCCAGCCCCGCAGCCCCGACCCGAAGGCCGCCGAGAACCGCCGCATCGAGATCCTGCTCCGGGGCCAGCCGGAATGAGCGGGGACACGACGCTCTCGCTCCCCCCTGTCCGTGAGAGGGTGGCCGCGGGCCTGGCGGGCCTCGTCCTCGCCCTGCTCCTCGCCGCACCGGCGCTGGCGGCCGGCGGCGGGCACGGGGGTGAGCCGCCGAAGCCCATCGAGCCCCTGCCGGTGGCGCAGCGCGGGCTGCCGGTGGAGCTGGTGCGCACCCTGCAGCTCCTACAGGACCGCATCGCCCGCGGCTCGACCCAGGCCCACGCTGCCCAGCGCCAGCTCCTGGTGCATATCGAGACCCGCTTCCTGGCCCTGGAGCCCGAGACCTGGATTGATCCGGCGAACGCGCGCGCGGGCGTGGCCTTCGCGCTGGCGGGCGGCGGCCCCGCGGTGCTGCGGCGGATGCTCGACGGGGGCAAGCTCGGCGAGGCCGAGGTGCCGCTGGTGCAGGGCGCCCTCGCCTATGTGGAGGGCCGGGAAAAGGAGGCGCGCACGCTGCTCGCCAAGTTCGACGCCCGCGAGATGCCGCCGGGCCTCGCCGGCCAACTCGCCCTGACGCAGGCCGCCCTCACGGTGCGCGAGGCGCCGCGCCGGGCGCTGGAACTGCTGGCCCAAGCGCGGCTGCTGGCGCCCGGCACCCTGGTGGAGGAGGGGGCGCTGCGCCGCGAGATCTTCGTGGTGGCCCAAGGCGGCGACGCCGAGCGCTTCGAGGCCCTGTCGATCCAGTACCTGCGCCGGTTCCGCCGCTCGGTCTACGCGGGCAATTTCCGCCAGCGCTTCGCCGCGGCGCTGACCCGGCTCGACTTCGCCAGCGACGGGGCCCGGGACGCGCAGCTCGCCCGCATGCTCGACGAGATCGAGCCGGATGGCCGGCGCGAGCTCTACCTCCTGGTCGCCCGCGCCGGGCTCGACCAGGGACGACGCGGCACCGCCCTGTTCGCGGCCGAGCGCGCGGCGGGGCTGGCCGAGCCGGATTCCGTTGCCGCCACCCAGGCCCGGCTCTATCGCGCCGCCGCGCTCGTCGTCGTCGAGGGGCGCCTCGACGAGAGCGTCGAGGCCCTGAGGGGCATCGATCGGGCCCAGCTCGGCGAGGCCGACCGACGCCTCCTCGACGAGGCGCTCTCGGCCGCCACCCAGATCCGCACCCCCGCGCAAACCGGATCGGCCAACTCGGCCAAGCCCGTCCCCGCGTCGCCCGGCCCGCGGGCTCTGCCCGAAGCCGCCGCGATCGGCCGGGCCCAGGAGGCGCTGGCGCGCATCGACCGCCTGATGGACGACAGGAGCGACCCGTGACCGCCCTCGACGCCCTGCTGCCCGGCCCCCGGCAGCGCCCCGACCCGGCCCCGCGCAGCGGGGCACCCGACGCACCGGCGCGCGACGCGGAGAGCAACTCCGCCCGGGATGTCGGCAAGGACGCGGGCAAGGATAAGGCCAGGGATACGGCGAAGGATACGGCGAAGGATTTCGGCCGGGAACTCGACCGCCTGGAGCGACCGCAGGGCCGCGGCGGGCGTGGCAACCGCGCCGCGGCCGCCGACGAGGCACCCGCCGTCGAGCTGGAGGACGAGTCGGCCGAGCGCGCCCCGGCCGCGCCCGCCGAGCCGGCCATCGACCCGCAGGCGGCGCTGCGTGCCTTGTTCGGCGCGGGCCAGCAGGCGGCCCAGGGCCTCGCGGCGGGCACCGGTCAGGGCTTGGCGCAGGGCTTGGCGCAGGGCTTGGCGCAGGTCGCCCAGACGCAGACGGCTCAGGCGGCCGCGGCGTCACCCGCCGCCCCGGCTGCCGGCATCCCGACGGATCTCGCCGCCCTGGCCGAGCGCGCCGCGCGCCGCGCCGCGCCGGCCGAGCTGCCCGCCGAGCGGCCGACGCTCGCCGTCCTGGCGCAGGAGACGCATTTCGCGCCGGTCGCCCCGTCTGGACTGCCCGCGGCTCCAGCGGCCGCTGCCGGGCCGGGTACCGCGCAGGCCGCCCTCGCCGCGACGAAGGGGCCGGAGGCGGGGTCGGCCAGTGGAGACGCCGCCACGGACGGCGCTGTGCTGTCCGGATCCAGGCCGGCGGCGCTCCGGATCGCCGACGCCGAGGCCCCGCTCCCGGAGGCTGCACGGGCCGGAACGGTCGCAACAGCGGTCCCGGCCACGGTCCTGGCCGCATCCAACACCGTCGCGGCGCCCGTGCCGCCGGCCGCAGCGACCGTCGCGGCGGCCTCCGCGGCTACCTAGGCGGGTCTCACGGCCGCCCCCGCCCCGGCCGGAACCCGGACGGCGCCGGCCCGCGAGGCGGAGCGGCAGGGCGGCGGCACCCGATCGGGGATTCAGACGGCGCAGGCCGGGACCGAACCCGCCGCGTCCGCCGCTCGGGCCGGCACGGCGCCGGCCGCGGCGCAGACACCCGGGGAGACGCCCGGCCAGGATGCGGGCGCCGCGGGTCGGGAGGGCGGCGTCTCCGACCCGGCACGGGGCGAGGCCGAGGAGGCCGCCGCACTCCCGGGCGCGGCCGTGGGCCAGGCCGGGCTGCCGCCCGCGACGCTGCGCCAACTCGCCCAGGCGATCGCCGCCGAGGAGCCCGCCGCGGCCCAGCCGGCGCGGCCGGGTCCGTTGCCCGAGGGCCCGCTGCGCCTGCTCACGATCCAGCTCCAGCCGGGCGACCTCGGAACGGTGACGGTGCGGATGCGCCTGCAGGAGGGCCGGCTGGAGATCGGTCTGGAGACCGGCCGCCACGACACCGCCGAGCTGCTTCGCCGCGACGGCGGTGCCCTGACCGAACTGCTGCGCGGAGCCGGTTACCAGACCGACCTCGTCGCCATCCAGGCGGGCGGGGCGGAGCTCTCTGGAGGCCAGCAGGGGTCAGGGCAGGGCTCGGGGCAGGGCGCGAGCCAAGCCGCGCCGGGCCGCGGCCAGCCGGGCTTCCCGGCCGAGGGCGGCCAAGCCGGCAGCCAAGCCGGCGGCCAGAGTGGCGGCCAGGGCGGGGAGGGGCGCAATTCAGACCGGACCGCCCAGCGCGGCAGCGAGGGACCCCGGACCGGGGAGAGGGGACATGAAGCGTATCCTGACGCGCGCGATCGTCGCGGCCTGTATCTTTAGTCTCTGCGGAGCCCCGGCCCGCGCCACCGCGCCGACGCCGTCGGTCCCGAGCGCCACGGCCTCGGCGGCCGACGTGCCGGTCCCGGCAGCGCCCAGCCGCGTCTGCGAGCAGCAGATGGCGCAGGCCGCGGCCAAGCACGGGGTGCCGCTCGGCATGCTCTACGCCGTGGGGCTGACCGAGAGCGGCAAGCGCGGCTCGCTCCAGCCCTACGCGATGAACATCGGCGGCCGGGCCTATTTCGGCACGGGGCCTGCCGACGTGCTGCGCAAGCTCGGCGAGGCGCAGGCGGCCGGCACACGGCTGGTCGATCTCGGCTGCATGCAGATCAACCATCACTACCACCGGGCGAAGTTCCCCTCGCTCGAGGCGATGATCGACCCGCGCCAGAACGTCGAGTACGCCACCCGCTTTCTGAAGGAGCTGAAGGAGCGCGAGGGCAGCTGGACGCTGGCGGTCGCGCGCTACCATGCGGGCCCCAACAACAACCCGGCCCAGAAGCTCTACGTCTGCCGGGTGATCACCAACATGGTCGCCACCGGATTCGGCAGCTGGACGCCCGGTGCGAAGACCTTCTGCCAGTAGGGGCAGGCAGGAGGGCCTAGTCTTTCCGCGAGGCCAGCACGTGGGCGACGATCGCGTTGGCGTGGCCGTGGCCCATCCCATGGCCGCTCTTCAACATCGCCACCAGATCCATATGCTTGGCGGGAAGATGTTCGCGGACGATCCGCTCCCACTCCCCGATCGGGCGGCCGTATCTCTTCTCGATGGAGGGGAAATACGATGCGGGACCTTTGACGGGTTCGATGGACACGGCGGGGGAGCCTTCACGGGGATCGGACCGGCACCAGCTTCGCCGCAAAGCACATCACCCGCAACCTGCATCGCTGAGCGCGCAGGCGACGCTCGGCGATGTCGGCACCCGGTGAGGAGGGGTCATCGGCCTCACCCCGAGCCGATGTTCAGCTTGCCTCTACCCGCGCGCCGGAGCGGCCTACCAGCCACCCCTGCGACACAGCGCGAGCAGCTGGCGAAGCCGGGGATCGGGGTTTCCGCGGCGGACCATCTCGCGCCCGTTGGCGCAGGTCTGCCGGGTTCTCGCCTCACTTGGCTCGGCGCGTCGTGACCGGATGCCCCTGCGCTCGGCGTATCCGCGTTCAGCGTAGCCCCGTGCCATACCGGAGAGCACCTGTCCCTGTGCGATCATGCCCGGATCCAGGGCCAGTGCGGCGGTGGACGTCGCGATCAGGAACGCCGTTGCCAGGAAAACGGTCTGCCGCATCATCTCCTCCTGATCGCTGAACCAGCACGGGCATACTCCGCTCCGCAGGAGCGTGTTCCGAAGCGAACGTTCCGGATCCGGCTCAACCGAGACCTCGGACGATGCCGCATCGACAGCCTGGACGCGGAATTTTCCAAAGGCCGCATCGCGCTGAAAGCGGCGCCCGACGCCGACACCGGCATCCGATGCCGAGCACGCGGCCCACATCCGAGCTCAGACCGCCCGCTCATGCATCGATCATGCAAATGCTGCATGCCGGACCAGAGGTATGTGGCATACCAAATAGCCGCGTGCAGTGCGATATCAGCCTCACCGCAGCGCACCACAGGACGCCCTCCGATGACCCTCCTCGCCGCCCTCGCTCTCCTCCCCTTCGCCGCCGCCGTCCACGTCTCGCTCGTGATCGCGCTGGCCAAGACCTTCGACGGCGACGCGCAGAACGCCGGCACGGCCGGTGCGGTCCCGACGCTCGCCTGATCCGCGACGCGGCCGCTCCGCGCGGCCGAAACGATGCAGCCCGCCCGGTTCCCCGCGGCGGGCTTCGTCATGTCCGGACCGGGCCGCTCGGGGGCCCGCCTACCCGACGTAGACGTAGCCCATGTAGCGCTTCGCCTCGATCGGGTCGTAGCCGAGGCGCTGGCTGAGCTTCTTGCGCAGCTTGCTCACGTGGCCCTCGACCACGCTCTCCTCGACGCCGTTGCTGTAGACGCCGTAGATCACGTTGAAGACCTGCGCCTTGGTCAGCCGCCGGCCGCGGTTGCGCACGAGGTATTCGAGGATGTGCCGCTCGCGCCGCGGCAGGGGCAGGGGCTCGCCGTCGACCTCCGGGTCGCGCCCGTCGAAGAACACCCGCAGGCGCTCCGGCCGGGCCGGGGCCTCGGCGCCCGGCGCCGCCGGGAGCACGCCGCCGTTCACCCGGCGCCAGATCGCCTCCGAGCGGGCCAGGATCTCGCGCACGTGCACGGGCTTGGGGAGCACGTCGTCGATGCCGGCGTCGAACAGGACGAGGGTCTGCTCCAGGGAGCGCTGGTCGGCGAGCGCGATGATCGGCGCGCGCGAGTGCTTGCGGATGATCCCGGCGCATTTCGCCCGGTCCTCGAAATCGCCCAGCAGGAAACCCTGCACCGCGTCGAGGTCGCCGCGCGAGGCGGTCTGCAGCCAGCCGGTGAACTCCTCCGGCGAGAGCCCAAAGGCCGACACGCCCTCGCGATCGAAGCTCGCCGCGTAACCGGCATTCACCGATTCCCTGGCATCCACCAAGCAGTACATCCGCCCCGGCCCCCCGGTGTTCAGCAGATCTTCCCGGATCCCACGACACCGCAACTTGTCAATGTGCGGAAATATACAATTAGAAATTGTATGGCGCAATTATGTCCGCGCCGTTCAGGCCCCTCGGTTTCCTGAGAGGCACGTTCTGATTCTTGAGATGTTTCGTCCGGCGCCGCAGGTCAACGGCCTCTCGCGGGGCCGCGGGCGCTTTTCGACCGGTGTTGCGGATATGCCGGGGAACTACGCAGACGCGGGACGGTCGGCGGGCCCCGGTCAGGCCGGCTCAGGCGCTGGCTCGCTCCAGGCGCGCGTCGTTGAGGGCGCGGGCAAGCACGTCCGGGGAGAAGGGCGGCTCCGACTCGGCCAGGATCCGCTGGATCGCCACGCCCGCGAAGTAGCCGTCGAGGACGAGCTTGAAGAACACCGTCACGGGCTTGGTGACGAACTCCATGTCGAGCACGACCTGCAGCGAGCGGCCCCAGGCGAGCGTGACGTCGGCGGCGTCCGCGTAGGCCAGGGTCGCGTCCTTGAAGAAGGGCTCGGCCGAGGAGGCGACGAGGTCGGCGATGTTGCCGTGGTGCTCGCCCCGGACCCAGCCGATCAGCACGCCGCCGTCGAGCAGGCAGAGCTCGGCGATGAAGTCGCGCAGCTCCTCGGCGAAGACCTGCTCGGAGGCCGCGATCACGTCGGCCGGGGCGGTCCGGCCGAAGGCCGGGTCGTAGGCCTGGGGGATCATCGGGGCCTCGCGAACAGGAAGAAGAGGATCTGGGCGACCGCCCGGTAGAACTCGGCCGGGATCGTCTGATCGACCTGCACAGCATCGTACAGGGACCTTGCGAGAGGCTTGTCCTCGATCACCGCGATGCCGTTCTCCTCGGCGATGGCGCGGATGCGCAGCGCGATCAGGTCCTGGCCCTTGGCCACCACGAGGGGCGCGGGGTTCTCACTCGGCTCGTAGCGGAGCGCCACCGCGAAGTGGGTCGGGTTGGCGATCACCACGGTGGCGCGGGGCACGGCGGCCAGCATCCGGTTGCGCGAGCGGTCCTGGGCGAGCGAGCGCAGGCGCGCCTTGACGGTGGGGTCGCCCTCGGACTGCTTGTGCTCGTCCTTGACGTCCTGGACCGACATCCGCAGCGAGCGCTGCCAGCGCAGCCGCGCCCAGACGAGGTCGCCCGCCACGATCACGATGGTGGCGATCGACACCGCCGAGACGAGGCGGATCGAGATGGTGAGGATCAGCTCCGGCAGCTGGCTCGGATCGACGAACATGGCATTCACGGCTTTCTGCCGCTCCGAGCGCAGGAGCAGGACGACCACCAGACTGACACCGAGGACTTTAAGGACCGATTTCAGGAACTCGACCTGGCCCGAGCGCCCGAAGATCCGGCTGAAGCCGGAGGCGGGCGAGACGTTGCGCCACTTCGGCAGGATCCGCTCGCCGACGAGCCGGGGCACGTTCTGCAGGATCGAGGCGGAGAGGCCGCAGGCGGCCAGAAGCAGGAGGAAGGGCAGCAGGAAGCGGGCGGTGGCGCCCGCCACGGCCTGGAGCAGCAGCAGGACGTCCCCGGCGCTCGCCAGCGCGAAGCCGCGCGGATGGTCGAGGAAGGGTGCGAGATCCCGGGCGAGCTGGGCGGCTTGCCCCCGCGCGAACAGGCTGAGCCCGATCAGCAGGCCGAGGATCGAGGCGAAGACCGGCGCCTCCCGCGAGAACGGGATATCGCCCTTGTCGAGCGCCTCGCGCACGCGGCGCTCGGTCGGAGCCTCGGTCTTGCTCTCGTGATCGACGTCCTCAGCCATGGGGGCGGCCCGCGCTGACGGCCCGCTCGCTCATTCGACCGCGGCAGGCATGTGCCGCCCGCCCGAAGGGCGCGAGCGCGACTGCGCGTCGGCGCGCGTGCGCCGGATCCCGGTCGGCCCGATCCTCGGACCGACCGCACCCAGAAAAGCTGGAGCCGATCGGGCACCGATCGGGTCTAGCGGATGAGTGCATCGCCCTCACCCTCGCTCGCGTTGATCTCGATCTCGCCGCGGCTCGCCATGTCCATGGCCAGATCCGTGATGGAGCGGCGCGCCTCCATGACGTCGCGCTGGGCGGCGGGCTCGCCGCCGTTCAGCTCGTGCTCGACCATGCGCTTCACGCGCGCCGAGAGCGCCGACAGGATGACGCCCCGGAACTCCGCGTCCGTGCCCTTGAGGGCCAGGACGAGGCGGTCGTTCGGGACGGCGTCGAACAGGGTGGTGCGCGCGCGCGGCGCCAGCTTGACGATGTCGTCGAAGGTGAAGAGCAGGCCTTTGAGGATCTCGACCGATTTCGGCCGCGCGTCGGCCAGCGCGGTGAGCGCCTCGTCCATCTGGGCCCGGTCCATCTTGTTGATGATGTCGGCCATCTTGGCGTGGGTGTCGGCGCCGGAATTGCGCGCGCCGTTGGCCATGAAGTCCTCGAGCAAGGCCCGCTCCAGCATGGCCAGGATCTCGTCGTCCACCGGCTTGAAGCTGAGCATCCGGCGCATCAGCGTGTTGCGGAGCGGCGCGGGCAGCTGGCTCATCACCTTGGCGGCCACCGCCGGCTTGATGCGCGAGAGGATCAGCGAAGCGGTCTGGGGATGCTCCTTGACGAGGTAGCTCGCCAGGACGCTCTCGGAGGCCGCGGACATGCGCTCCCAGACGGAGCGGGCGCCGTTGCCGCGCACCTCCGCCAGGAGCTCGGAGAGCTGGTCGGCGGGGATCAGGCCGGTGAGGAGCTTCTCGACCTCCTGCACCGTGCCGACGAGGCTCGCGCCGTTGGCGAACTCGACCGCGAAGGACTCGACCACGCCCTCGAGCTGGTCGGGGCTGACCGCGCCGAGCTGCACGGCCGAGCGGGTGATGCGCTTGATCTCGTCGGGCTCGAAATACTTGAGCAGGCGGCCGGCCGCGGGCTTGCCCATGGCGAGCAGCAGCGTCGCGACCCGGTCGACCGGCGCGAGTTGGCGCCCGGCGCCGCGCAGGCTCGGCGCGGAGACCGACGCCATCAGGGACGGCGCGGGGGGGACCAGGGCAGGGGCTGCCAAGGATGCTGCCAGGGGAGCTGCCGCCACGGGTGCGGCCTCAGGCGGCCGGGGCGGAATCGGCCGGGCCGACCACCTCGGTCAGCGAGACGCCGAAGCGGGAGGAATCCTCCTCGACGATGACGATCTCGCCCCGGGCGACGACGCGGCCGTTGACCATCACGTCGACGGGCTCGCCGACCCGGTGGTCCAGGGGCACCACGGCGCCGCGGCCGAGCTTCATCAGGTTGGCGACCGGCATGGTGGCCGAGCCCAGCACCACCTGCACCAGCACGGGGATGCGCAGGATGGAGTCGAGGTTGCGCCCGTCGCCGACGCGGGGCTCGGCGGCCGGCTGTGCCCCGAAGGGGGTCTCGGCGTCGGGGAAGGGGCTGGTGCTCATCGGGGACTCGGGGTCGTGGACCGTGCGGCGATGGCGGTTCTAGCGGGGCTGGCTGATGCGAGGCTGTCGCCGGCGCGGCCGCCCCGGGCGGCTCACGCCGCCGGGGGAACGTCGCGGCGCGCCTCGAGGCGCCTCTGGGCCGCCTCCAGCTCGGCCAGCGTGGCGCGGGCCTCCTCGATCTTGCGCCCCAGCGCGTCGAGCACCTCGCGGCCCTCGCCGGCGAAGCTGCGCACCGCCTCGCCCGCGCTCGCCAGCGCGTGGCCGGAGGCGGCGACCGCCCGGCCGTACTCGGCCTGGGCCCGGTCGAGGCGCTTGAGCTTCAGGTACATCGGCACCACGCAGGCGCTGGTCGCGACCAGCGCGGTGAGCAGCACGCCGTCAACCAGCGAGGCCATGGGCTCCGTCCTTGTTCTTGCTGTCCTTGCCGTCCTGGGCGATGACCTCGTCGATCCGCAGCACGTACGCCCCTTGCGCCTGCCCGGCATGGGCCCAGAACAGCGGCCGGTCGTTGCCCTCGAGCTTGATCCGGGTCGCGGGCGTGGCGTCGAGGCCGATCACCTGGCCGACCTTCAGGCCGGCGATCTCGCCCAGCGTCAGGTGGCGCTCCTCCAGCACGGCGCGCAGCGTCACCTCGGCCTTCTGCACCTCGGCGGCGATCTGGCTCGACCAGCGCGGGTCGCGCGCGGTCGATTCGCCGGTGAGCACCTTGGCGAGGCTCGGGCGCAGCGGGTTGAGGAGCGCCTGCGGGATGACGAGGAACATCTCGCCGCTGCGGTTGAGCGCCTGGAACAGGAACTTCGCCTGCACGGCGTTGTTCGTGCGCCGGCCGATCACCGCGAACTCCATGCGGGTCTCGGTGCGCTCCAGGCGGAAGGCGGTCTGCGAGACGAGGCCGAAGGCGCCCTCCAGCGCCTTGCCCACCTGCTCGAACACCATCTGGGCGACGCGCAATTCGATCGCCGAGAAGGCGCGCTCGTCCTCGATCGCGGGCTCCGAGCCGTCGGCGCCGAACAGCACCTCGACCATCGTGTAGAGCAGGTCCCGGTCGAGACCGACCAGGATATGCCCGTCCCAGCCCGGCGCGTGGAAGATGCCCGCCACCGCGTTGTTCTCGTGCACGTCGAGGAACTCGCCGAAGCGCCCGCTCTCGACCCCGGAGAGGGCGTAGAACACCGTCGAGGCGACCCGGTGCTTGAGCGCGTCGCCGCAGGCGGTGGCGAGCCGGTCCAGGATGAGCTGGAGCATCGGCAGCCTGTCGAGGGACAGGCCGGCGGCCTCCTGGATGCGCGCCCGGATGCCGGCCGGGTCGCGCAGGATGGCGGCAGGGGCCGCGGGTCGCGTGGCGGGATTCTGCATCGGGATCGCCTCAGGCGGCTTCCGCGCGGGCGCCCGGCACGGTGGCGGCCTCGACCTCGTCGATGGTCGGGCGGTCGGCCGAGGCGATGCCCTTGCGGCCGTGCTCGACCGCGATCTGGGGGAGCGCCCCGTTCATGTAGGCGATCAGGCTCTGCTTGGTGATGGTGAACACGGCGCACTGCTTCTCGCGCACGCCCTTGATCTTCACGGCGAGCGGGGCCAGCACCCCGTAGGAGGCGAACACGCCGATGAAGGTGCCCACCAGCGCCGCGCCGATCAGGCCGCCGAGGATCTGGGGCGACTGGTCGAGGGCGCCCATCGCCTTCACGATGCCGAGCACCGCCGCCACGATGCCGAGCGCGGGCAGGGCCTCGGCCACCGTGTTGATGGCGTTGTAGGGCTTGAGCACGCTCTTCTTGTGGGTGCTGATCTCCTCCTCCATCAGCGCCTCGATCTCGTGCGAGCGGGCGCCGCCGATCAGGATCAGCCGGCAATAGTCGCAGATGAACATCACCAGATCCTGGTTCTTGGTCACCTCCGGGTAGCCCTTGAAGATCTCGGAATTGGCCGGGTCGTCGAAATGGGTCTCGACCTCGTTGCGCGGCTTGGTCTTCAATTCGCGCAGGAGCGCGTGCAGCAGCCCCAGGAGCGCCAGGAAGTCCTTGCGCTTCGGGACCTTGTCGGTGATCGCCTCCATGGTGGCCTTGCCGGAATCGACCACCGTCTTCATCGGGTTGGCCATCACCATGCCGCCGATGGCCATGCCGCCGATGATCACGAACTCCCAGGGCTGCCAGATCACGATCAGGTGCCCGCCCATGGCGACGAAGCCGCCGAGCATGCAGCCGATGGCGATGAGCAGGCCGATTCCGATGCCCATAGGCGGGATCCCCGATGCGGCGCGGCGCTCCGCGGCGCCGTGACGGCGCCGTCATGGCGCCTTCAGCGTGAGATCCGGGGGTTAAGGCGCCTCCCTTGCGCGGGGCTTGGGGGCGAGGGGGCCCGACCGGCGGCGCGGCGGGACATCCGTCGGCCGAGCCGGCCGGCAGGGACGCACGCCGGAGCCGGTGCCGTGGCGCGCGCTCTTGCGCCGAACCGGCGTCCATTCCGGCGGAGCGCGCCATCGCCCGCACAGGCTGTTCGTGCAGGCCCTCCGTGCAGGCGGCGTCCCCGGATCAGACGGCGATCCTATGCAGGACCTCGCCGCTCTCGATCACCTGAAAGCCCCCGCCTTCGAGCTGGGCCACACCCTTCCCGTTGAGCAGCGAGAACCGGTGCTGTCCTTTCAGGATGTGCGATCCGCTGAGGCCGCCGGTTCGTGCGAACGTCTGCCACGCGATGATCGTGCGAACGGTGCCGTCCTCCGCCCGGGCCTGGAAGCGCTCCAACTCATGGTCCATGGCTCACCTCGCATCCGGAAGGGAAGTCGGCGAACGCCGGATCATGCTCCCGGCACACCCGGGCGTCGAGCCTCCCACGCGATGACACGGGGGCCGCTCCGGGCGCGATGCGCGCCCGCACAGAGCCTTCCCATCGTACCCGGCCCAACCGGATCGGCGATGGCGCAAGGAGCAGACCCTGCAGCCTCCCGCCTCGCCTCGGAATCCTTTGGAACCGTTAAAGATTTCGGCACATGGCAGCCATGTAACCGGTGGGTTGTTTCCCGGCCACGCTTGCTGTAGCCGGGCGCCGGCGAAAAGAATTCTTTAGATCCGGCGCAAAGAAAATTATGAATACTGACGATAAAGTGCAGTCCGTCCGCGGCCAGGCGCAACATAGTGCGCTGCCGCTGACCCGCCGCCAGCTCGTCGGCGGCGCGCTGGCGGGCCTCGCGGTCTCGGCGGTGCCGGGCGCCCCGGTTCTGGCGCAGGCCCCGGCCCGGAAGGTCGATGTGCTGCTGATCGGCGGCGGCATCATGAGCGCGACGCTCGGCGTCTGGCTGCGCGAGCTGGAGCCCGACTGGTCGATCGAGATGGTCGAGCGCCTCGATGGCGTGGCGCTGGAGAGCTCGAACGGCTGGAACAACGCCGGCACCGGCCACTCGGCGCTGGCCGAGCTGAACTACACGCCGGAGGATTCGAAGGGCACGGTCCGGATCGACCAGGCGATCAAGATCAACGAGGCCTTCCAGATCACCCGCCAGTTCCTGGCCTGGCAGGTCCGGCAGGGCGTGCTGAAGGACCCGCGCAGCTTCATCAATTCCACGCCCCACATGAGCTTCGTCTGGGGCGAGGACAACATCCGCTTCCTGAAGAAGCGCCACGAGGCGCTGAAGGCGAGCCCGCTCTTCGCCGGCATGGACTATTCGGAGGATCCCGAGCAGCTGAAGCGGTGGGTCCCCCTGATGATGGAGGGGCGCGACCCGAAGCAGAAGGTCGCCGCCACCTGGACGCCGGTGGGCACCGACTGCGAGTGGGGCGAGGTCACCCGCCAGTACGTCGCCGCCCTGCAGGCCCGGCCGAAGTTCGACCTGCGCCTCTCGACCGAGGTCGAGTCGATCGAGCGCGCGAAGGACGGCGGCTGGCGCGTCACCTCCAAGAACCTGAAGGACGGCGGCCGCCAGACGGTCGAGGCCAAGTTCGTGTTCATCGGCGCGGGCGGCGGCGCCCTGCACCTGCTGCAGAAGTCCGGCATCCCGGAGGGCGACGACTACGCGGGCTTCCCCGTGGGCGGCTCCTTCCTCGTCAACGAGAACCCGGACGTGGCGACCCGCCACCTCGCCAAGGCCTACGGCAAGGCCTCGGTCGGCGCGCCGCCGATGTCGGTGCCGCACCTCGACACGCGGGTGCTCGGCGGCAAGCGGGTGATCCTGTTCGGCCCCTTCGCGACCTTCTCGACCAAGTTCCTGAAGGAGGGCTCCTACTTCGACCTGCTGACCTCGACCACCACCAGCAACGTCTGGCCGATGGTCAAGGTCGGCGTCGAGCAGTACCCGCTGATCGAGTATCTGGCGGGCCAGGTGATGCTCTCCGACGAGGACCGCTACCAGGCCCTGCGGGAGTACTTCCCCAACGCGAAGAAGGACGAGTGGCGGCTGGTCCAGGCCGGCCAGCGCGTGCAGATCATCAAGCGCGACGCGGAGAAGGGCGGCGTGCTGAAGCTCGGCACGGAGATCGTCAGCGCGAAGGACGGCACGATCGCGGCGCTCCTCGGAGCCTCGCCGGGCGCCTCGACGGCCGCGCCCATCATGCTGAACGTGCTGGAGAAGGTCTTCGCGCAGCGGGTCGCCACCCCCGAGTGGCAGGCCAAGATCCGCCAGATCGTGCCGAGCTACGGCACGAAGCTGAACGACAGCCCCCAGAAGGCCTACGAGGCGCTGGCCTACACGAGCGAGCAGCTGCAGCTCACCCCGCCCCCGCAGGCGGTCGCCGCCCCGGCGCAGCCCGCCGCCGCCCCGGCCGAGGGCGGGGTCGTCAAGCCGGTGCCGGACATGGCGCCCTGAGGCGCCCGGCGCGCCCTGTCCCGCACGGGGAGGGCGCGCCGGGCCTCCTCCGGCGGCGTCCAATCGGCCGCCGCCGCCATTCGGGGCTCCGCGGCCGAAGGATTCTCTGCGGTCCCGGAATGACGGCGTTGGGGGGCGCGTCGGCCATCCGACCCGATCCGGCACGCGCTCTCGACCCCTGTCCGCCCCTCGGAACGTCCGCCTTTTGCCCACCCGGTCGGCAGGCGATGAACGACGACACGGGCGCGTGGAGTTCTCCAGTACGTCTGACGGGGGCCGCTCCAAGGAGACAGACCTTCCATCGAGGGCGCGGCGGCGCTTATCAGGTTTCGTTCTTCACGCGTGCTTCCTACGGGTATTCCCATGCGCCCTCTCGACGACGAAGCTTGGGATGCGTGGTCTCCCCACGAACTCGGCCAGCGTCTCCGAGAAGCAACCCTCCCCTGGTATGTCGCAGGCGGATGGGCTCTGGACGTTTGGCACGGCAAGCAAACACGCGAACATGAAGACTTGGAGTTTGTTGTTCTTCGCAACGACGCCGATCATTTCCGCACGATTTTGCACGAATTAGATTTTTTTACCGTAAGAAACGGGACAATCACGTATCTCCCCCCGTCCGCCAACCTGCCAAGCGATGTCTGGCAACTTTGGGGCGGAGACATGCGGCAAGGCCGTTGGCGCGTGGACATGATGATAGAGCCGGGGACGCCAGACCGATGGATCTATAAGCGCGATCGCAAGATTCAGATGGCCCGTCGCGATGCTGTTCATGTGAGCAAAACAGGCCTGCCATACCTCGCGCCAGTAAACGTCATGCTTTTCAAAGCCAAACATTGCAGACAAAAAGATCAGACCGATTTTGAATTTTGTCGGACGAAATTCTTGCACGAAGAGAAGGAGCAATTAATGACTTGGCTGAACGAGTTGCACCCTGGACATGAATGGATTGAACAGCTGCAGATCGGCTGATCGGTTCCGGACCACACATCCGGCAAAAGGATCCTCGACGGCCCGGGACGCCTGCGCGGAGATAGCGTCGGACATCCGACGGGATCCGGCATCAATGTGCCCTGCATGAAGATCGCGTCCCTTCCTGAAGCTGGGGTCCCCTCTCCCGTCACCCTTCGGGTGCCCCCCTCCCCCGCGGAGGGGGGAGGGAGGGAGCGGCGGACCTCGCACCGCGTCTTAAGACAAAAGTCTTGACATGTGAGAACATATCATGCACAGATCCGCCCACGCGCCGCCCCGGCGCCGCGGCGGGTCCTGCAACCCGTCGCGGCGCCGCGCAGGGAGCCTGCC
>NZ_BPQM01000104.1 GCF_022179245.1 Methylobacterium gregans | reverse complement strand
CAACCTCGCCACCCTGCTGGCGCGTAGCGGCAGCAGGGTGGCGAGGTTGCCCGCGAGCGTGCTCACGCCGTCGCCCGAGACCGCCGAGACGAGGCCCAGCACCGTGCCGGACGCAGCCCCCTCGAAGCGCGCGTCGGCCGTGAGCCGGACGGCCCGCAGGCTCTCGGCGAGCGCCGAGAAGGGCAGGCGCGCCGCCTCCGCGATCGGGTTTCGACCGGGTGCGGGCGGCGCGGCGAGCGCGGGCAGGTCGGCGATCACCGCGATGCAGGGGCTGCCGACGGCGGCCGCGAGCTGGCGGCGGTCGCGCACGCGCCGCGTCAGCACGTCCCGCCCGAGGGCCACGACGAATCCGAGGCCGAAGCTGAGCGAGAGGCCGGCCGCGAAGGCCTTGTACCAGTTCGGGGTGGCGGGCCGGTTCGGCACCGACGCGTCGCTGACGATGCGCGCCTCCGTCACCGGGAAGGTCTGCTCCTGCGCGGCCTCGGCGAAGCGGGTGAGGAAGCTGTCCCGCATGCTCTTGTAGGTGTCGGCCACGCTCTGGAGCTGCGCCAGCTGCACGCGCACGCCCTGCGCCTCGGCCGAGCGCCGGGCGAGGTCCTCGAGGTCGCGGGTGATCGTCTGCTCGTTCAGGCGCGCGACCGCGGCGGTGCTGCGGTAGCCCTGGGCGATGCGGCGGAACTCGTCGGCGATCGAGGCTTCCGTCGCCTGGAGATCCTGGCGGGCGCGCTCGACCGCATCGTGCTCGCCGCCCGAGCGCGCCGTGATCTCGGCCATGCGGCGCCGGATCTCGGCCGCCTTCTGGCGCAGGGCCGTGATCAGGTTGTTCTGGAACTCGTCGGCGACGGCGCCGCCCCCGCCGGCATCTAGGATCGCCTCGATCCGGGCGCGCTTGGCCTCCGCCTCGCTGCGCTCGCCCTGGACCGCGACGAGGCGGCTGCTCAACTCGGTCAAGAGCTGCTCGTCCACGTACTTGCCGTCGGCGAGCATGATCCGGTTGCTGGCCCGGTAGGCGACCGCCGCCTTTTCGGCCTCCCCGGCCTGGGCCTGCAGCTCTGCGACGCGGTCGCGGTACCAGCCGTTGGCGCTGCCGGCCGCCTCCCGCTTGGCGGCGAGCTGGTCGCCCACATAGGCCCCGGCGAGCGCGTTGGCGATCCGCGCCGCCTTGGCGGCGTCCGCCGACAGGAAGCGCAGCTCGATCACGTAGGACACGCCGACCCGCTGGGCCGTGAGGCGCCGGCCGAGCGCCTCGATCGTCCGGCGCTCCCGCCCGGACGGGGTCGCGTCGGCCGGGTCGGCGAGGCCCGCGAGCGCGAGCACCCGGTCGAGGGCGAGGCCGTCCTCGGCGAATTCCGGGTCCTCGTCGAGCTTCTCCGCGCGGATGACGGCGCGCAGCACCCCCTCGGAGGTCATGATCGTCGCCTGGCTCTCGACGGCGGCGTCGTTGACCCGGTTGTTGATCGCGAACTGGTCCTGGCCGATGTCGGCGAGGCGGCGGAAGTCGATGAGGATGCGGGCGGTGGCCCGGTATTGCGGGGTCGCGAGGAGCAGGTAGACGAGGCTGATCGCGAGGCCCGCGAGCACGAACCCGCCGATCAGGCGCCGCCAGCGGCGCACCACCGCGATCAGGTAGGTGACGTCGCCGGGGTCGTTGACCTTCGGCGCGTCGGGGGGAAGCGGGCGGCCGCGGCCCAGGAAGGATCCGGGGGTCCGGTCAAGCATCGGCGCGGCGAGCCTCCCTGCGAGAGCGTTCAAGGCGGGCGTCCGGCCCCGCCGGGCCGGGATCGGGGCCGAACCCTTGCACGGGGCGGGTGGCCGCACGCCCGGCATCGAGCCGCGCGGCCTCGGTGAGGCCGGCCCGCATCCCGATCAGCAGGGCGAAGAAGGCCCAGCAGGTGCCCCAGTAGTGCACGGTGAACGAGACGAAGATCATCTGGACGAGCGCGATCGTCACCGCCTTGGCGGCCGTTCCGACGACGGCGTCGGGACGCCGCGGCGGCGCGGCGCGGCCCGGCCAGGCGAAGAAGGCGCCCACGATCACCAGGGCGAGCAGGGCGACCCCGACATAGCCCGCGTGGAGTGCCTGGCCGAGCCAGAGGGCGTCGACGCTCGACACCATGGTGGAGAGCCGCACCCAGTCGCGCACGCCGATGCCGAACCAGGGCGTCGTCTGGAGGTTGTAGGCCACCCATTCCCAGATCAGGAACCGGTAGACCCCGGTCTCCGGCTCAAGCGTGAACAGGTTGACGAGAGTCCGCAGCGGGTCGTCCACGAAGGCGAGCAGCATCGCGATGCCGTAGACGACGAGGACCAAGAGGGCGGCCCAGCGCCAGGGTGCCCGGTCGAGCAGGCGGTCGAAGGTGGCCAGCGCGGCGAAGATGCCGAAGGCCAGCATCGGCGCGGAGGAGAGCGCCAGCACGATGCCGGCGAGGCACAGGCCGAGGCCGGCGATCCAGGTGAGCCGCCCGGGCGCGAGGTAGTAGAGCAGCGGCGCGCAGGCCGAGAAGAACGTCCCGAACAGGATCGCGTGCTCGAAGCTCGCCCGTGCGCGGGGCAGGCCCATGCGGTACTGCGTGATGTAGAGGGCGTTGCGGTCGACCCCGAAATACTGGCGCCCGAGGCGGCCGAGGATGTTCTCCCCGGCGGCGAGATCGACGAGGCCGAGCAGCACCAAGAGCCCGACGACGACGAGGAGAACCTGGACGAAGGGCCCGATCCCCGCGCGCCGGCCGAAGATGAAGCGCCCGGCGAGATAGGCACTGAGGAACTCGACCGGGCGCAGCCCGACGGCGCTGGTGACGGCCTCCGGGCCGGTCGTGGCGTAGAGCGCGAGCTCCATCCAGAGCACCAGCACCAGCACCAGCCCGTCCGCCAGCACGAAGACGTAGCGCCCGCTCGCGAGCCGGCTCGCCATTACGGCCGCGGCCCAGGCCAGCATGATCAGCAGCGCGAGCCTCAGCGTGGTCAGCACGATGCCGACCTTCACGGCCATCTCGGCGGGCCCCAGATAGGCGCCCAAGAGGATCAGGGCCGCCCAGAACGGTGCCTGCGCCCTGAGCGGCGCCTGCCCACGGGGCGGCGTCCACGATCCGGCGCGCACGCGGGGCGCCAGGGTCAGGACCGAACCGTGTGCGGCGCGCGCTGTCACGAACGTCTCCTCGGCGGGCGGTGGGAGCAGCGGCTCGGATCGGCCCGGCAGCGGGGGCTGAGCCGCGCGGGGCGCGGAGATCCTAGTAGGCGTCGTGCTTGAAGACCTGGACGGCGGTCAGCAGGATGATCCGCAGGTCCAGCCAGATGCTCCAGCGGTTGATGTACTGGATGTCGTAGGAGACGCGCCGGGCCATCTTGTCGACGGTCTCGGTCTCGCCGCGGCACTTGTTGACCTGGGCCAGCCCGGTGATGCCGGGCTTCACGTGGTGCCGGTAGGCGTAGGGCGCGATCACACTCGTATACTGGTCGTCGTGCGCGAGCGCGTGGGGGCGCGGGCCGACGAGGGACATGTCGCCCCGCAGGACGTTGAGGAGCTGCGGCAGCTCGTCGATGCTGGTGCGGCGCAGCAGGCGTCCGATCCGGGTGACGCGCCGGTCGTCGCGGGTGGCCTGTCGGATCACCGGACCGTCGTCCTGCACGCGCATCGAGCGGAACTTGTAGATCTGGAAGCGGCGGCCGCTGAAGCCGATCCGTGTCTGCCGGAACAGCGCCGGACCGGGGCTCTCCAGCCGCACCGCCGCGGCGACGAGGACGAGCAGAGGAGAGAGCAGGAAGAGGGCGAACGCGGAGAGCGCGAAGTCGAGGGCGCGCTTGGCCGCCTGCTCGCCGAGGCTCAGCGGGCTGCGCTGCACCTCCAGCGCCAGCACGGACCCGACCCGGGTGACGGGCTTGGCGAGCAGGTTGCGGACCTTGTGGTCGGCGAGCACCAGCGCCGGCAGCGGCAGGATGCGCAAACACTGCAGCAGGTTCTCGAGGTCGTGGACGCGCGACCAGTTCACGCAGATCAGGATCTCCTCCACCGGCTCGCTGCGCGAGCGGCGGATCGCCTCGGCGGCGCAGGCGGAGACCTCGGATTTCGAGCGGAATTCGCAGGGTAGCGTGTCGATGACCCTGTAGCCGGACTCGCGCAGACGCCGGTGTAGGCCGTGGCTTCCCACCTCGGCCCGCTCACCCAAGAGCAGGACGCGGCGGTCGGCTATCATTCTGGAATCGACCGCGCGTCGGCACACCCGCTGCGCGCCGACCCGAATCCCGGCCACCGCGGCGAGCCCCGCCACCGCGAAGATGAGGAAGAAGCCGCGCGAGACGTCGCCGCCGATCTTCAGGAGGAAAGCGAGCCCCGCACAGATTCCGATCACAATCGCCCAGGCTGACGCCATGTCGGATACGAAGATCGACCGGGCCGTGAGGCGCTCGATGGCGTAGTGCCCCCGCCCGTTCATCCTCAGGACGTAGAGAGAGGCGAAGACTGCGCCCGCCGCCAGATCGGTATCCCGGCCGCTGATCGCCGGCATCGTCGTCAAACCCCTGTAGGCAAGCCCGGCAAGCCAGGCGCTGGAGGTGATCGCGATCCAGTCGGCAAACGCCGCCACGGCGCACAGGATGGGCACGGGGATGTGGCCGGCGGGCTCGCGCTGGCTCGAGGGATCGAGCCGGAAGGCTGCTTGCTGAACATCCTCGACCGAAAGTGCCATGCGCCTGAGCCTTTGCTGTCCTGGGGCGCAGGGCCCGTCCTACGCGGCAGTGCACAACGCTCCGGATGTTAACGGCGCCTCGGAGAACCGAAAGGTCAAATTTTAGACATATCTACGAATGTAGTTGCGGAGACTTGTTGGGCCGGAGGCACCTTGTATCGGGATACCGTCGGTGGTGTTTCCCAGAGAGCCACTAGACCTGCCGCGTAGAGGGAATTGCCGCGGCAGAAATCCTCGAAAGCCGTGCAATGGCGCATGTGCGGGAGGCCCGTGCTGCCGATGCGAGCGCGGGCGAACAGGAGCGGGGTGGGGCCGCTCGCGGCTCGGAGTCAGCCTATTGCAGCTGCGAGATGAGTGCCGGCAACGACGTCTCGCAACCCAGGAAAATGGCAAAATTTTGCGCAGGCCATGATTAGCAATTCCTTAACGAAGGAATTGACGATCCGCATCACGCATAGGCATGGTTAACGCACTGCAATACAAGCGCTCCTAAGCACTAATTCCGCCATGAAATGTCTTGCTTAGCGCCGCCCCGGCAGGGGGCTCTGGCTGCATTCCCGCTCGTCCGAGGCCCCAGTTTAGCAGAAGGACTTCCCGGCATGAACGTCAGTGTATTCGGCCTCGGGTATGTCGGCACCGTGTGCTCGGCCTGTCTCGCGCATATGGGCCACAACGTGGTGGGGGTCGATCTCAACGAGACCAAGGTCGACCTGATGTCGCGCGGGCATGCGCCGATCGTGGAGCGCGATGTGGCCGAATACGTTGCCGACGCGGTCTCGGGCGGACGCCTGCGGGCAACCCTCGACGTCGAGGAGGCCGCGCGGGAGACGGACCTCTCGCTGATCTGCGTCGGCACGCCGAGCCGGCCGAACGGCTCGCTCGACACCCGGGCGGTCGAGGGCGTGGCGCGCCAGATCGGCCGGGCGATCGCGCGCAAGAACACCTACCACTCGGTTGTGGTGCGCTCGACCGTCCTGCCCGGGACCGTGCGGGGCCGGGTGCTGCCGATCCTGGAGTCGGAATCGGGTGGCCGCGCGGGGGAGCGGTTCGGGCTCGCGAGCAATCCAGAATTCATGCGCGAGGGAACCGCGGTCACGGACTTCTACGACCCGCCCAAGACCGTCATCGGCGAGGTCGATCCCGAGACCGCTGAACGCCTCGTCGCGCTCTACGACGGCCTGCCGGGACCGGTCTTCCGCACAAGTCTCGAGATCGCCGAGATGGCGAAGTACGCCGACAACGTCTGGCACGCCCTGAAGGTCACGTTCGGCAACGAGATCGGCGCGATCTGCAAGAAGGAGGGCATCGACAGCCACCGGCTGATGGAGATGTTCTGTGCCGACACCAAGCTCAACATCTCGAAGGCCTACCTGAAGCCGGGCTTCGCCTTCGGCGGCTCCTGCCTGCCCAAGGACACCCGCGCGCTCGCCCACCACGCCGTCTCGCGCGACCTCGACCTGCCGGTGATCGCCAACATCGCCCGCTCGAACCGCGAGCAGATCGAGCGCGGCATCGACTGGATCCTGGATTCGGGCGCCCGCAGCGTCTGCTTCCTGGGCTTCAGCTTCAAGGCCGGCACCGACGACCTGCGCGAGAGCCCCTATCTCGACATGATCGAGCGCCTGCTGGGCAAGGGCTGCCAGATCAAGGTGTTCGACCGCAACGTCGAGCTCGCTAAGCTGACGGGCGCCAACCGCAGCTACCTGTACGGGGTGATCCCGCACGTGGCCGAGCTGATGGTCGACAACCTCGAGGAGGCGCTTGCGGGGACCGACAGCGTGGTCGTCACGGCCAACGCCCCGGAATACCGCGACGCCGTCGACCGGATCCGGCCGGGCCAGCGCGTGCTCGACTTCGCCCGCCTCGCTGAGGCCGAGGCGCTTGGCGAGCGCTACGACGGGTTCCTCTGGTAGGGGGCCGTCGCCAGATGGCCCGCATCCTCATCATCGTCGAGAACCTGCCCGTCCCCTTCGACCGTCGGGTCTGGTCGGAGGCGACGGCTCTCCACCGGGCGGGCCACACCGTCTCGGTGATCTGCCCGACCGGGCGCGACGCCGAGGCGCGCTACGCCGAGATCGACGGCATCCACGTCTACCGGCACCCGCTGCCGCACGAGGGGCACGGCGCGGCAGGCTATCTGGTGGAATACGCCAGCGCCCTGTTCTGGGAGTTCGTCCTCAGCCTCAGGGTCCTGCGCGAGCGCGGCTTCGACGCGATCCACGCCTGCAACCCGCCGGACCTGATCTTCCTCATCGGCGGCTTCTACAAGCTCTTCGGCAAGAAGTTCCTCTTCGATCATCACGACATCAACCCCGAGCTCTACGAGGCCAAGTTCGGCCGCCGGGACTGGGGCTGGCGCCTGATGCTGCTCGTCGAAAGGCTGACCTTCCGGGTCGCGGACGTGTCGCTGGCCACCAACAACTCCTACCGGCAGATCGCGATCGAGCGCGGCGGCATGGAGCCGGAGCGGGTCCACGTCGTCCGCTCGGGGCCCAACCTCGCGCGCATCCAGGAGCCGCCGCCGGACCCGGCCTGGCGCAAGGGGCGGCGCTACCTCGTCGGCTATGTGGGCGTGATCGGCCAGCAGGAGGGGCTCGACCTGCTGCTGGAGGCGGTCCGCCACGTGGTCGAGGTCCGCGGGCGGCACGACGTGCAGTTCGTCGTGGTCGGCGGCGGGCCCGCACTCGCCGAGACGGAGGCGGCCTGCGCCGCGATGGGCATGGCCGATCACGTCACCTTCACGGGCCGGGTCCCGGACGCGACGCTGTTCAGCGCGCTTGCCTCGTCGGACGTCTGCGTGAATCCCGACCGGCCGAACGCGATGAACGACAAGTCCACCATGAACAAGATTATGGAGTACATGGCGCTCGGCAAGCCGATCGTGCAGTTCGACCTGACGGAGGGACGCTTCTCCGCGCAGGACGCTTCGCTCTACGCGCGCAACACCGTCCCGGCCGATTTCGGCGACAAGGTCCTCGAACTGCTCGATGATCCGGAGCGGCGCGCGCGGATGGGCGCGTTCGGGCGCCGCCGCGTGCGCGAGCAGCTCGCCTGGCAGTACGAGGAGCCCAAGCTCCTGGCGGCCTATGCCCGGCTGCTCGGCCCGCAGCCGATCGCGACCGCGCTGCCTGGGGCGCTCGACCCGGCCAGGGAGGCGTCCCGGCGTGCGTGAGCGGGCGGCCGAGCGCGCCGGGCGGCGGCGACCGGGCGGCCCGGCAGCCGCCGCGGCCGGGTCAGAGCACGAAGCTCGCGGCGGTCAGATCCTTCTGGCCGGCCAGCTCGATCGCGAAATCAGCCGTGCGGTCGCCGTCGAGATCCGCCTGGATCAGGGTGCTGCCGCCGGCCGTGCCGGTGAAGCGCAGCTCACCCGCTTGGCCCGAGAAGGCGTTGCGGCCGATCCAGTCGAGCTTGGCCCCCGACCCGGCCGCGGAGCCGGACAGGGCCGAGAGATCGATCAGGTCGCTGCCGACCGCGAAGTCGGTGATGTAGTCGCGGGCCGAGACAGTGCTGTCGCCGGCCCGCTCGTAGACGATCCGGTCGCGGCCCGCACCCGTCGCGATGATGTCCTTGCCGCCCTGGCCGACGATCACGTCGTCGCCCGAGCCCGTCCGGATGCTGTCGCCCCCGGCGCCAGCGACCACGCGCACGGCCTCGCTGCCGGTGCGCGCGATGACGTCGTTGCCGTCGGTGCCGAGCACGAGCGGCAGGGCCGGGACGACCGGCTCCGCGGCGACCGGGGCCGTGACGGGGGGAACCGCGGGGTGCGCGGTGGCCGGGCCTGCGGCGGTGCCCAGGATGAAGTCGGCGGCCGAGAAGCTGTGTTGGCCGCTGAACTCGATCTCGAGATCGGTCTTCTGGTCGCCGTCGGCGTCGAGCTGAAGCAGGGTGGTGCCGGTGGCTGTGGCCACGCTGCGCAGCTGCCAGGCAGCGCCGGTGAAGCGCTCGGAGCCGAGCCAGATCCAGGCTGCGGCCTGCCTCGGCGCGCCGGGCAACTCCGCGAGGTCGAGGCGGTCGCGGCCGTGCTCGAAATCGCTGATCAGGTCGCGGCCGACATCGAGGCCGCGGTAGAGGAAGACGTCCTTGCCGGCACCGCCCGCGAGGTAGTCGCGCCCGGCGCCCCCCTCGATCACGTCGTCGCCCGCGCCGGCCGAGACCCAGTCCTGGCCGCCGCCGCCCTGGACGAAGTCGCGTCCCTCACCGCCGACGAGCGCGTCGGCGCCCGCCGTGCCGATGACGGCGCGGGTGCCGGCGAGGAGTTCCGCCACGCCGGGACCGGTGGCCGCGGCGAGCGCCAGGCCGAGTCCGGTCGCGTTGGCGTTGCCGGTGTAGACGAGGCCCGGCGGTTGCGTGACGAGGTCGAGCGGTCCGTAGAGCCCCGCGGCCACGACGTTGTTCGTCACGCGAACGTTGCTGATCGCACCCTTGTCGTTGGCGAGCTCGCTGACCGCGACCGTGTAGGCTCCGCCGAGCAGGACGTTGCCGCTCACCGTGACGTCCGTGGTGGCCCCCATCTCGGCCGTGACCCGCACGGCGTTGTTGGTCTCGACCTTGGCGTCGGGCCTGCTGCGCCAGTCGACGAGGTTGCCGGTGATCGTGACCGGGCCCGTGGTCTTGCCGACCCAGATCGCGTCCGCGTGCGCGCCGGTCTGGTAGCCGCCGCCCGAGAAGTAGTTGTTCGCGACCGTACCGCTCTCGATGTAGACCGCGTCGCTCGGGGCGTTCAGGAAGCGGTTGCCCGTGATCGTGGTGTTGCGCCCCTGGGCGATGATGAAGTCGTTGTAGGCGCGGTCGAGCTTCAGCCCGTCGAAGGTGGAGTTCGTGACGGTGAGCCCGCTGGTACCGGCGACGCCGGTGATCGCGGCCATGCCGACCGACGCGTCGAAGGCCGAGCGGGTGATCGTCACGTTATTGGTCTCGACGCGGACGCTGGCGCCGCGGAAATCAATCCCGTCGAGCACGACGCCGGCCTTGTAGACTACGAGCGTCTTGAGGGCGGCGTTGTAGTAGCAGCCGTCCGCGGCGCCGAGCGTCGCGACCGAGCGCAGGCCGCCCGTCACGGACGCGGCGGGGACGCTTCCGGCAAGGCGCGCGACGGCGGCAAGGCCCGGATTGGCGGCGGCGATGGTGTCGAGCAGCGCGTCGGCCGTGCCGCTGATGAGGGAAGACATGGCTCCAGTTTCCTAATCGATGAACGAAATCGGATCAGCGGCGAGATCCCGTGGTTTTCGTTCGTATCGACTCGGACGCTAGGAGGCATTCGTTGCCTGTATCTTAAGGGCTACGACCTTGTTCCATGCGCTCCCATTCCCGCAGCCGGGCTGGTGAGGGAGAGGATAATGCCGGCCGGCCAATTGATTCGATTGCCGGTCCGCCTGCCGCGAGCCCGGATCGCCAGTGCCGCATCCGGCTCAGCGCTCCGGTCTCTGGTCGGCCGGGTTGTAGACGAGCCCGGCATTGCCCCCCAGGAAGGCGTGCCAAGCTGGACGGGCCGCGAAGCGTGCGGCCAGATCCTCGAGATCCGCCGCCCGGGCCGGGTCGCGCCCGCGCAGGCGGGGCAGCACGACGTCGATCCAAGCGAGCGAGCTCCGGTCGCGGGCCGGGGCCTGCCGCACGCCGGTGCGCGCCTCCAGCGCGGCCGGGTCGCGGGCGAGCGCCGCGTCGAAGGCCAGGAGCCGGTCGAGCGCCCGCTCCTCGGCCGTGGAGAGCGCGACGCCGTTCGCGTCCCCGAAGCGCACCAGGGCGACAAGCGGCAGGGTCGCGAAGTTCTGGTAGATCGCGGCGCGGCTGCCCCGGGCGATCTCGGCCGGCAGGGCGCCGGTCTCGTCGATGTCGGCGAGCCCGCGCCGAAGCGCCCGCAGGGCGAAGTCCCGCAGGCCGGGATCCTGCAGGGCGGCGCCCGCGTAGCCGACCGCGAGCCCGGCCCAGTACAGGTGGTTGGCGCCGTGGCGCGACCACTGGTTGTCGGCCGCATACTCGGCGACGACCGAGCGGGCGAGCTGGCCGATCCAGTTCCGGGTGCGCGCCAGCGCGCCGGGATCGAGCCCCTCCGGCCCGACCTTGAGCAGCACGGCCGCATAGGTCGCGAGCTGCCAGGCCTGTGTCATCACCGCCTGATGCCGGCCGAGCTCGTCGTTGTCGGTGGCGCTGCCGAGGAGCGCGCCGGCCTCCGCCCAGTGCGCGAGGTGCCGGAGGACGCAGCGCGCGATCTCCGGATCGCGCGGACGGGCCGTTACCGCGCGGTCGGAGAGATGGGCGATGGTGTTACCGAAGCTCGCGAGACGGCTGCCCCGCGCCGCCTCGGCGCGCTCGCGCTCCGGGTCGACACGCGACTGCGTCGGGTCCCTGGGATCGTAGCGCGAGCGGAAGCGCGCCATGTCGACGAGCGGCGCGGCCGGGTCCGGGCACGCGAAGGCGCCAGCCGGCCGGCCGAGCCGGTTCCGGGCCTCGTCGAGAACGAAGCCGGAGGCGATGCGCCCCGCCTCGGCCCGCGCCCCGCAGGCCGAGCCGAGGGCGAGCAGAAGCACGAGCCCCGGCACCGCGCCCCTGGTGGATCGCTCGCTCCAGAACCAGGACCGATTCCGCACGCCGTCCATGCCGCACTCCCTCTCCCGAAGCTCGAGGCAATTCAAATTGAGGGCGATATATCAAGTCATACAGAGCATATCAACGTATAAATTAAATATCTACTGACGTTGACAAATAAATCAAATAGTACTCAACTGTCTTCGAGAGGAGTTACGCTCTTGAGTTACAGGCGATCCCATCCCCTCGGTTCACCCTCTCGGCGCCCGCGCGCGCGCCTCCCGGCGTCGTGTCTCGGCCTCGCCGTGCTCCTGCACGCCGCTCTCGGATCGGGCGCCGCCGCGGCCGAGTACCTGCTGCAACCCGGCGACACCCTCGAATTCTCGGTCGCGGGCGTTCCCGACCTGAAGCAGAAGCTCACCGTCGACCTCGACGGCGCGGTCGCCGTCCCGCTGATCGGCCAGGTGCGGGCGGCCGGGCAGACGGTCGGGGCGGTACGCGAGCGGGTGCGGGACCTGCTGCCTCACCGCAGCCTGACGATCCGCGGCCAGGACGGGCGCGAGAGCCTCACGGCGATCTCGGGCGAGGAGATCACGCTGAGCGTGGCCGAGTACCGGCCGGTCTACGTGAGCGGAGACGTCGCCAAGCCCGGCGAGCAACCGTTCCGGGCAGGGCTCAGCGTCCGGCAGGCGGTGTCGCTCGCCGGCGGCTACGACCTGCAGCGCTTCCGCATGGAGAGCCCGATCCTGCAGACCGCGGACCTCAGGGGCGAGTACGAGAACCTGTGGGCCGACTTCGCCCGCGCCCAGGCGGTCTCGGCGCGGCTGCGGGCGGAGCTCGAGGGGCGCTCGGCGATCGACAAGGCGGCGCTGACCGAGGTGCCGCTTCCGGCCCCGGTGCGCGACCGGATCCTGCGCAACGAGCAGGACCTGCTGAACGCCCGCAACGCGGACGTGACGAAGGAGCGGGCGCACCTGCGCCAGACCCTCAAGCTCACCGAAGACCGCATCCGGACGATGAGCGACCAGCAGGTCAAGGAGGAGGAGGGGGCCCAACTCGACGCCAGCGAGATCGAGCGCATCGCCGACCTGAACAAGCGCGGCATCGTGCCGATCACCCGCGCGCTCGAGACCCGGCGCCTGAGCCTGCTCTCCTCGACGCGCGCGCTCCAGATCGGCGTGCAGGTCGAGCAGACCAAGAAGGAGCGCCAGGACGCGACGCGCGCCATCGACCGGATGGAGGATCAGCGCCGCGGCGACCTGCTGCGCGACCTGCAGGATTCGGACGTGAAGCTCGCCCAGACGCGGGCCAAGCTTCAGGCCACCGGCGAGAAGCTGCTCTACACCGGCGTCGTGCGCTCGCAACTCGTGCGCGGCACCGGCGGCGCCCCCCAGATCACCGTGATCCGGCGCGCCGACCCGGCGCGCACCCAGCGAATCGCGGCCGACGAGGACACCGACCTGCGGCCGGGCGATACGGTCGAGGTGGCCTTGCGCGTCGAGTACGACTTCAAGCCGACGCAGTAGCGCGCGGCGGCGCCGGCGGGGGCGGGGATCCGCGTTAAGGCGGCCCCAACACCTCGCCGACAGGATGGCGCGCACCGCGTCCGCGGTATCCATCGCCGAGCCGCCGCCATGCTGATCTGCGCCATCCTCCACCTCGCGGCCCTCGCGCTGTTCCTCGAGGCCGCCGACCGGGCTCCCGTCATGGACGACTGAGGTCGTTCCCGGGGGCACCCGACCCTCACGCCCCCGGAGGCCTCATGACCGGCGTCACGAACACCTTCTCCTGCACGGCCTGCGGCAGCCCGAGCATCCGGCTGCCGGCCGACTTCAACGACGCGACGATCGTCGAGTGCGAGGGATGCGGCAACCGCATCGCCACCTGGCTCGACTTCAAGCGTCTCGCCCACGCCGCCGCGCCGTCCGCGCCCGGCGAGTCCGCGCCCTGCGGGTCCGCTGCGGAGAGGCTCGTGATCACGCGGCGCGCCGTCGGCCTGCGCTGGAGCGATTTCCGCGAGACTCGCTCCCGCTGAACCCGCGACCCGAACCCGCGACTTGCCCGGTTCCGTAGCCGAGGGTCCCGCAGCCAGGGGGGAGAGACCGATGCAGACCAACACCGAACGACCCGCCCCGGCACTGGCCGAGGTCCAGGCGCTCACCCGCCGCGCGCTCATCCCGGGGCTCGACGGGATCCGCGCCGTCGCCGTCCTCGTGGTGATGCTCGGGCATTACGGGCTCGGGCGGATCGTGCCCGGCGGCCTCGGGGTGACGATCTTCTTCTTCCTCAGTGGCTTCCTGATCACCACCCTGCTGCTGCGCGAGAGCGGCGGGAGCGGGCGCATCGACCTGCGCAACTTCTACATCCGGCGCTTCCTGCGGCTCGCGCCGGAACTCACGGTCTTCGTGCTGTTCACGGGCGCGGTCGCGCTTGCACTTGGGCAGACGATGCGCCCGGCCGAGCTGCTGGCGGCGCTGCTCTACTTCACGAACTACTATCATCTGGCCCAGGGCATGTGCATCGAGACCTGCGCCGACTGGCACTCGCTCTGGTCCCTGGCCGTCGAGGAGCATTTCTACCTCGTCTTCCCGCTGGTGCTCATCCTGAGCGGGACCGCGTCGCGCCGCCTCCTGTTGATCCTGAGCGCCGTCCTGGTGATCAGCCCGCTCTGGCGCGCCGCTGTCGAGGCCTCCGGGCGGTTCGACCCCGAATGGACCTACAAGGCGAGCGATGCCCGCCTCGACTCGATCGCCTACGGGGCTTGGCTCGCCGTGGTGTTCGCCCGCTTCCCCGGCTGGCTTGTCCGGGCCCGGGACCGGGGCGTGCCGCTCCTCGCCCTAGCGGCGCTCCTGGTGCTCCTGTCCCTGACGATCCGCGACCCGATGTTCCGCGCCACCCTGCGCTATACGCTGCAGGGCCTCGCGCTCGGCCTCGTCTTCGTTGTCCTCTACGCGAGCACGCTCGGCGCGCCGCTGCTGGCCGCGCTCGAGCGGCGCCCGCTGCGCTGGATCGGGCAGATGTCCTACGGCGCCTACCTCTGGCACTTCGTGCCGCTGTCGGCCGGGCTGTACCTGATGGACGCCCGGCAGGCCTACGCGCTCTCGGGCACCCAGACGCTGGCGATGTGCCTCGGCGGCACGGCGGCCACGCTGGGCCTCGCCTGGCTCTCCCAGACCCTGGTCGCCCGGCCGGTGCTCGGCCTGCGCCACCGCTTCGGGCCGCGCCCGCCCGGGCGCCGGACCCTGGCGGCGCGCGCGCCCCGGCTCGCGGATGCCGGCGAGGTGCTCGGCCGATGAGCGCGCCCGCACGATCCCCGGCCGGGACGAGCCGTCGGCCCGTGGCGGCGCTTCCTGAGGGCCGCGCAGGGCAGGATGGGCGCGGCCCGCTCGCCCACGGGCCGGATCCGGGCTTGGGCGACCCGCTCCGGCCCCTCCGCGCGGCCGCTGGCGCGTCCTCGGAGGGGACGACGGCGCCCGGCGAGGCGGCCGGCCCGGACCTGTCGGATCCGGGCCTGCGCCGGTCCTGGCGCCTGCGCCTGCTCCTCGCGGTGCTGGGCCGGCGCCTGCCGTCGCGCTGGATCTGGCGCCTGCGCCGCTGGGAGGGCGGCTCGGCCTACAGCTACAGCCTGCGGCAGGTTCTCTGGGAGCGGAACCGCGTCAGCGTCGGCGCCTACTCGTACGGCTCGGTGCTCTACCCGACCTGGCACCTGCGCGAGGGCCTGCGGGTCGGGCGCTACGTCTCGATCGCCCAGACCGCCTGCTGGTCGTTCAACCACCCGCTGGACCGGATCGCCACCAGCCCGGCCTTCTACGAGGGCCACTACGGCTCCTTCGAGAACCTGCCCGATCCGCCGCCCCGGCTCGAGATCTGCCACGACGCCTGGATCGGCGAGTACGCGGTGATCACGCCGGGCTGCCGGCGCATCGGCATCGGCGCGGTGGTCGGAGCGGGGGCCGTGGTCACGCGCGACGTTCCGGATTTCGGGATTGCGGTCGGCGTCCCGGCCCGGGTGGTCCGCTACCGCTTCCCCGAGGCGGCACGGCGGGCGCTGATCGCGTCACAGTGGTGGCTCCTGCCGCTGTCCGAACTCGCGCGCTGGCGCGAGGCCATGCGCCGGCCCGTCAGCGACCCCGAGGCTCAGCGGGCGCTCGACGCGATCGCCGCCGCGCGGGCTCCGGCCGCACCGCCGCGTCCCTGATCGTCAACCTTGGGGGTTCCATGCCCGAAGCCGTAAGCCAGGCCTGCCCCGACCGAATCGCCGTCGCGCTGTGCATCGACCGGGCCTTCTTCCCGCACGCGGTGACGACGGTCGCCTCGCTCCTCAACAGCGGCCAGAGCCTCGGGCTGGATGTCCACATCTTCCATTCCGGAGACGATCCGTCCTGCGCCGCCACGATCCGCGCGCTGTTCGCCCGGCGTCTCTCCGACACCTGCCGCTTCGTCCCGATCGACCTCGACCGCTTCTCAGGCTTTCCCGTCAGCACGGCGATCTCGGCCGGAACCTACGCGCGGCTGCTGCTGCCCTACCTGATGCCGGAGCACGACCGTGTGCTCTACCTCGACGCGGATCTCGTCGTGCTGGCCGATCTCGCCGACCTCTGGCGGCTCGATCTCGGCGGACGGGCGGCAGCAGCCGTGCCGGACCCGTTCTGCGACAACCGGGAGAGCCTCGGCTTCGCGCAGGCCGAGCCCTACTTCAATGCCGGCGTTCTCCTGATGAACCTCGCGGACTGGCGCTCCGAGGACCTCGCCGCCGCAACGATGCGGCTGATCCAGCGCGAGGCTCCGAACCTCAAATATTTCGATCAGGACGCCCTCAACCTGACCTTGCGCGGGCGGGTCCGTTTCGTCGATCCGCGCTGGAACTTCCAGCCGCGCGCCGCGGACCTGCGCGCCGCCGATCTCGGCTACGAGCGGGGCGCCTTCGCTAGGCTGCGCCGCAGCCCGGCCGTCATCCACTACACGACGCCGCACAAGCCCTGGAAGGATCCGTTCGCGATCCATTACGGCCGGCACTACCTGCGCTGCCTCGACCTTCTCGGCGAGAGGTTCCGGACGCGCTTCTTCCCCGGCCTGCCCCGCCGGCCGGGGCTGCGGATCTCGCACTGCAAGACCCGCCTGCGCTGGCATTTCCCCGACGCTTACCGCCTGATCCGCGACTGGGCCGGGCACCGACGAGGATTGTCGGCCCAGAGTCGAGGCTAGAAAGCCTCGGCGCTATACCGGTACGTTTGCTTGAGGCGATACGGCGCATGTCCGAGAACGCAGGAATCGGTAATATCTCCAAGCTTTTTTGCGGGATCTGTTCGCGGCGGGTTCCTGAGAAGCCGCGAAGCGGGCGTGCCATTGCAAGCATATATTCCTTGAAGAAGGTTAATGCGCTTGCCGTTTTACTGTCGCACAGGCTGCGACATTGGCGGAACGCCGCTGCGTTTCGATGCGTTGCACAATGGGGGTGCTGCGTGGCACGCCCGCAACGGCGGCTTCGTGGCGATACACGGAGGATCTGTTGATGCCCGGTATCCATCCGAATGCGCGGACGACCCCGGCCGTCCGAACCGAGATCGCGACTTCGAACGAGAGCCCCAGCGTTCTCGCCCGCCGCTACGGCGTATCGACCGAGACGATCCGCAAGTGGCGCAAGCGGGGCGCCGAGGACTGCCAGGACCGCCCGACCCGACCCCGGAAACTTCCTTGGAAGGCCACGGAGGTGGAGCGCGCCATGGTGTGCGCGGTGCGCCGTGCCACCGGCTTCCCGCTCGATGACCTCACGGCGGTCATCACGCAGTTCCTGCCGCACCTCAACCGCGACGCGATCTACCGCATCCTGAAGGCCGAGGGGCTGAACCGGCTGCCGAAGGCCGAGCGTAACCGCTGTTCTGTCACCGGGCGGGTCCAGGGAATGGGTCGGGTGAGGCTCGACGTGACTCCCCTGTCGACGGACGAAGCGGACAACTCCGCCAGCGGCCGCTTCCTCTACGTGGCCGTCGATCACGCCGGCCGCTGCGCCCACGTCGCCCTGAAGGATGACGGGACGACCGCGAGCGCCGTCGGTTTCCTGAAGGAAACGCTGGCGGTGTTTCCCTCGCGCTTCACCCATGTTCTCACCGATCACACCGCGTGCTTCGCGGCGAGCGCCTTCACGCGCGCATGCGATACCCACGCGCTGGAACACCGCCGGACCACCCGGATCGACGCCCCGCGCTAGAACGCTTTCATGGCCATCGGATCGGGAATGATGCCGTAGCTTTCCGTTGTGATGTGGTTCCTGCCAGCTGAATCGACAGCGACATCGGCGGAACGCTCCGCCACCGCGGCAGAAGGCGAGCGTTGTTCGGGAACCTCCGGATGAGAGCGCCGTCACGCCTACCGGCTCGGGCTTCCTCCGTGAGGGCCGATGCGCGCACGGACTGCCACATCGGACGATCGTTCAGACGGCTGCGTGCGCCCGCGCAAGGGGGCCATCGAGGCTCTGAGCGCTCAGGAAGGACTTTAGCGCGCGTCGATCCTGCTCCCACCAGCGGCTCGCCTCCAGGCGCGCGATCGTGGCCGCGTCGAAGCGGTCGCGCAACGGCCGGGCCGGGATTCCTGCGACGATCGTGTAGGGCGCGACCGGTCGCGTCACGACTGCGCCAGCCCCGATGATCGCGCCCCGTCCGACACGCCCGACGCCGGGCGCTACGACGGCGTTGTGACCGAACCAGACATCGTCCTCGACCACAATCGGCGTCTTCTCAACTTGGTCCGCGTCGACGATGCCGAAATGGCGGTCGTACAGGAAGGGATGGGTTGAGACCCGGTCGATCGGATGGTTGGCGTCGAGGATGCGCACGGACCGGGCAAACGAGCAGTATCGGCCGATGCGGCTCCCGGGCGGGATGCGCCAGCGATCGAAGCAACCGTAAGAGTAGAGCCCGATCATGATGCCGTAACGCTTGCGGAACTGCGCCCGCAGATACGCGCTCTCCATCTCGGCATGCCGCATCCATGGCACCACGTACCGATCGAAGACGCGATTTGGAATCTGCATAGTACCCTTCATCCGCCGGGTGAGGCCATTCGGCGCCGCGCAGCCAGGACAGCCGCCCGGCATAGTAGGCAGGCGGTATCCAGAAGCGCGCCCTGCCGTCCGGTCTCGCAATCGCCGCGCCAGAGCATGGCCTGTTGTGACGCCGATCCTTGCCCTGCGATTTTCGCGCCGAGACACCCTGGAGGCTGCATGAACTGGCGCGACGCCGGGCAGACGGCAACACCCTGACCAAGCACTCGGGGCCGCAGTTCGCGGAACCCTCGCAGGGAGAGGTCATCAGGCCGACTGCGGTGCCAACCGCTGGACGCTCCTCTCCACTGTCCTGTGTGCGGACGCGTCAGCCCGTGCGCACGCCGCGCACGTTCGACCGCATGAGTCGCTGGGTGACCTCCGGCCTGCGCCGTCAGGGCGCCAGATCCAGCGTTCCGGCTACCCAGGGCGGCTACCATGCCGTAGCCCCTCATCTAGCCCAGCCCAGAATTCCAGTGAGGTCAAAAAGTTCGCGTTTCACATCGGTTCAGGGATCGGGACTGCACGGGGCGATGGTGCTCGCGATGTTCGGCCGATGCGGACTGCGCTGATAGAGCGAGCGTTTCGGGACAGGGCGGCCGGCCCCGCAGATGATGTCCGGGAAAGCGGGGCTGTGGTGGCACCGTTGCATCCGGCCGTTGCCCGCCACGACGATGGCGATCCGCCGGCGCCGCTCACTCCTTACCCACCGCGAAGTCGCGCGTTAGCACAGGAACGTGCTGCAGATCGGGCTCACCAAAGGCCGCCATGGGCCCCCGCAACATATGCGGGGATATCAGCATGAGGGCGGCAAAGCGGTTGGCCTCGACCTCTCTGCGCTGCCGCCGGTCACCCTGCTTCACTGTGAGGCGCAGTAGGTCGGAGCTCTTACGCAGGAACCGGCCCAACTGATCCGGTGCGTGGTACGCCATCAGGACGTTGCACGAGTTCGTGCGCGATAGTGAAGCAGCGACGCGATTTGTCCCCGCGCTTGACGAGGATGGTGACTTCGGACCGCTTCGCGTCGGTCACGAGGCCGCCCTCGAACTTGACGGTGTCGAGGTCCTCGATCCTGAGAATGCGGGGGCGCGCACAACTCTTGGACCGGCACGGGCACTGAATGGTTCGGCTCGGCCTGGAGGATGCCTTTGACGAGCGCCTCCGGTGAGCCCGCATCAGCGAGGTCCTTCCTGCTGATCGGCATCCGCGCAGCCCCTTTCCGTCCCTGGACCGATCCATCAGGCCGCCGCGCACCCGCGACCCCAAGATCGGCCTACGGGGAGCTTGCGCGGGCGGTGACCCACTTTAGGTTCAACAACGAGAGCTGGCCGACGTTTGCGGCGGCTTCACTATCGACCCCGTCTGCTAACAAGCTCTCTCGCCGTGGCGAGCAGGCGCCTAACGCTTCTTGCCCAACTCGGCGGCGATATCCTTTGTCATCCGGCCGACCTTCCGATGCGCGGCCGTAAGCTGGTCCTGCGTTACGCCCCATCGCTTCATCCAGAACTCGACCGCCTTGCGTTCCGACAGGTCGAGTCGGTCCTTATTGATGAAGCCACGCTTGTCCTTGAGGCCGGCCATTGGGATCCTGGTGGCTTGATGATGTGCGGTATGGGAAAGACCTAACGGCTCCCCCTGACGATGACGATGGCGAAAGGATGCGGGAAACCGCCCTGATATCGCAACTCGTCCGGCACGGCAGTTTCTGGGTGCGTACAGGCAAGGCCACAACGCTTGGCCGAGCTACCGATCTTTCGGAAGTCAGCCAATAGTCCATACCGCCTCAAGTGAGGCAGTCGTCCGCCGGGGTAACGCGGCGTGCACTGCAAGCCAGTGGAAAATGTGGGCAAAACTCGGGGCTAGCGGCTCACGCCCATGTGAAAACCATAATCAGCGTAAATACAAAGTCTAAGTAGCTGGCGGAGGGAGCGGGATTCGAACCCGCGATACCGTTGCCGGTATACACACTTTCCAGGCGTGCGCCTTCAACCACTCGGCCACCCCTCCGGCCCTCACCTGTCCTCCGACGCGACGCGAGGGGCGTTCGCGCTGGGGCGTTGGGCGAGGTGGCGGTGCTGTACCGTCCGAACCGGTTCCTGGCAAGATGTCCGCAGGGGATCGGGTGCCGATTCGCGGCCACGGAGGCTTCGGTCGCAGCGCCCGTTGAGACCGGGGGGCGACTCGTCGGCGCATCCCGCACAGGGGATCGAGCCGCGGGGGAACGGCTCGGCGAGGTCGGCCGTTGATTTCCAAAGCTGTGCCGTCGCTGCCGGCAGACCGCCGGTCGGCGTCCCCGTTTCTCAAAGGATCGTTCCATGAGCCTGATCGGACGCATCGTGACCAAGCTTCTCGGTAACGAGGATCGCGTCGTCACGCGCGATACGCGCAACGCCGATTCGAGCACGCCCATCGGGCGCCTCGTCACCAAGATCCTGCGCCGCTAAATCGCTCGCGCCGGAGAAAAAGCCGCGTCGGCGCCGGAGCGCGCCGACGCCATGTCGTGAGGCCAGTATCCGGCCGCGATGCAGCAAGGGACCTTCTCGATCCCGCGCCGAGGCCGGTCCCTACGGACTGAAGAGGCTCATCAGGCCTGCCACGATCGCGTAGACGAAGCCTGCGTTCAGGGCGACACCGGCCGTGCCGACCACGAGACCGGCGATCACCACGACGCCGTCCCGCTCGACCAGTCCGAGCCCAACGAGGCAGACCGCGAGACCAAGCGGGATCTGACCGATGATCGGCGCGGCGACGATGAGGGCCATCGCGAGCGTGAGGAGCGCAAGGCCCATGCCGCGCATGCCGAGCGCGCTCTCGAACACGCTCATGCGCGGGCGAGACCAGCGCTCGAGGCGCTGAAGGATCGGGACGGCGCGGCGTACCGCACGCTCGACATCCTGCCGAGCGATCGAGCGGCCGAGCAGGCGGCGCGGCAGCCAGGGCGCCGACATCCCGGCCGCGATCTGGACGGCGACCAGCAGGAGCAGCAGCCCGCAGACCAGTGGGATCGGCGGCGGCATAGGCAGGCAGTTCGGCAGGCCGAGCAACACAACCAGCAGCGCGAAGGCCCGGTCGCGCAGGACCGCGACGATGTCGCCGACGGTCAGCCTGTCACCGTCCTGGCTGGCCAGGACTGTGAGGACTTCGGACGTTCGTGCACCGGAATACAAGGCTCGGCCATGGTTCTGCTGTCCCGGCGCGGCTCTACCGGACTTCGCCTGCCCCGCCAAGCGCGGGGGCGCACGGCCGGCGTCAGGGGCAGCCTCTGGCCCGGTCGCGCGAGAATGCGACAGCGATCGGTCGACTAATTAACCTAAGGTATATTTGTGGCGTAGTGCGCACTTGAAGTTTGCAGCTTTCGATAGCTCGTGCGTAGTCTGATAATTTCAAGTTGAAAATTTGGCATCTGGTTTTTCGCCCAGATCTCGCATAGGATTTCTGGCACATCTCAGGTCCGTCCATGGGCGGAATACTCTGAGGAGATCGCTCGTTGAGCGTTCGGCCGGTCGCGACCATTCGACGAAGCGCGCATCTTGGACGCTGGCTCGCAACGCTGGGCACGCTCCTGGCAGATGTGCCCAGCGTTGCGGCCGGAGAGTGGGACGTCGTCCTGTTCGGCAGCCTGGATGCAGGAGCGGCAACCTTTGTGAGCGCCGGGGCAAAGGTTGCGCCGGGCGGCGCGACACGCGACGGGTTCGTTCTGCTCGCAGGCGTCGGTGCTGGGCAGCGTCACGAGCGCGGCGTGTGCGCCTGCGCACGCCTTCCCGCTGTGTCGAGCCTGTCGCGCAGCACGGCTCTCGGTGCTGCGGTCGTGGGCTACCAGTGGTTCCACGACTGGGGCGTTGCCGCGCTCTTCGTCGGGCCGGAGGGATCGGTCGAGGTCCTGAGCGGATCCGCCGGAAGCCTCGCACTGCCGCCGCGCTGGGGCCTGCGCTTGCACGGGGAGATCTGGGCGCGACCGAGCGACGAGACCCTGCTGCAGGCCACCGTAATCCTCGGCTCCTCGCGGGAAGATGCCTGGGGCCGGCTCGCATGGGGCTATCGGCTCTGGGACGCCTATCTGGGGCCGGAGGCGAGCCTCTACGCGGACCGAACAGCTTACCGGAAGTGGAATTTCGGCCTGCATGCCACCGATTTCGCGCTGGGCCGCTTCGGTCTCCGAGCCTCCGCCGGTGTCCAGTTCGAGACGGACCAGCGGCCCAGTCCCTATCTCGCGCTCGCTGTCTGGACGACGCTGTAGCGGGTGCCTCAGCCCTTCGTGCGCAGGGTCGAGCGGCCGCCATCGGCACCGATGATCTGGCCGGTGATCCACGCGGCCTCATCCGACACCAGGAAGGCCGCCAGCCGCCCGATATCATCCGGCTCGCCGAGGCGCTGGAGGGCGTGCATGCCGGCAATGCCCTGGGCCAGGGTCGCGTTGGCCGTGATGGCGGCGGCAAGCGGCGTGCGCGTCAGCGAGGGCGCCACCACATTGACGCGGATCCGGGGGCTCAGTTCGGCCGCGAGGGAGAGGGCGAGGCCCTCCACCGCGCCCTTAGCCATCGCCACGCTGGCATGGGCCGGGAAGCCCTGCCGCGCCGCGACCGTCGAAAATAGCACGACGCCCGCGCTCGCTTCGCCCGCCCCAACCCTGAGGGCGTCTGCGGCCGCCTGCACCGCCGAGAAGGCGCCCAGCGCGTTGAGCCGGAAGTCGGCCTCCGCGTCGTCTCGCGTCAGTCGCGCGAGCGGGCGCAGGTTGATCGTGCCGACCGCATAGACGAGGCCGACCAGATCCGCGCCCGCCTCCCGGGTCGCTCGCAAGAGGAAATCGGGGTCGGCGACGTCGCCCGCGCTCGTCGTGGTCTCGCTGAGTTCCGCAGCGACCCCTTCGAGCCGACCGGCGTCGCGGGCGGCGAGGTGCAGCGCGTAGCCGCGGCGCCGCAGGGCCCGGGCCGTGGCTTGGCCGATGCCGCCGGTACCTCCGTAGATCAGAACGCGTCCCCTCGACCCTCGCATCACTCCGCCCCTTGCCTCCGTGCCGGACCGGCTCAAGGTATGGCGGGCTGCGGCAGCTGGGAGGCCGCGCGGCCGAGCCGAACCCCGTTCACGACGTCGCAGGACCCCGGAGAGACCATGAAGTTCGCCTTCGCGGGCATCGATTTCCTCGGCGGCGTGTTTGAAGCGCTGGTCGGGGCCGGCTGGACCCCGATCAAGCTGTTCAGCCGCCCTTGCGACGGGATCTACGACCACAATGACGTCGTGGTGGCGCGCGCGCGCGAGGCCCACGTGCCAATCCAGCTCTCGCGCCTGCGGGCACAGGATCTCGAGGCCCTGCGGGCCCTGCACGGGCGGGACTGGGCCCTCGTGGTGGCGGGCTATCCCTGGCTCATCACGGGCTGGCGCCCCTTCGCCACCTACGCACTGAACTTCCATCCATCGCCGCTGCCGACCGGGCGCGGGCCTTACCCGTTGTTCCGGGCGGTGGAGCAGGGCTACGAGACCTGGGGCGTCACCGCGCACGTGCTCGCCGAGGAGGGGTTCGATACGGGTGACATCCTGGCCCAGGACCTGTTCGACCTCGCCGCCCGAGAAAACCACGAGAGCCTGCTCGCCAAGTGCCAGATGGCGGCCCGGCGCCTCGCCGCCGGCCCGATTGCCCGGGAACTGCCGCAGCGCTGGCGGCGGCCAGAGCCGCAGGGCGACGGGTCGTACTGGCCGCGGGCGAGTGACGCTGACCGCACGCTCGATTTCCGGGCCGGGGTCGACGCGGTGCTCAGGCGCGTCCGGGCCTTCGGGGCGATCGAGACGATCGCGCGGGTCGAGGATGCCCGCATCTTTGTGGCCGAGGCCAGCGGTTGGCACGAGGCGCACGGCCACGCACCCGGCACCGTGGTACACCGCTACAGGCGCCACCTCGTGATCGCCGCCCGTGACGGCTTCGTCCAGCTCACGCGCTGGTCGCCGGTGGGCCTCGCCGAAGCGGCGCGGATCGGGCGCTGAGCCGCCGATGCCCCGGATGCGCCGCAAGGCCGACCTGCCGGAGAAGATCTGCGCGCAGTGCGGCCGGCCCTTCGCTTGGCGCAAGAAGTGGGCGCGCGACTGGGACGCGGTGCGCTACTGCTCCGACCGCTGCCGGGCCGAGTCGCGGCGGGAGCGCGGTGCGGAGGCATGCCCGGCCGCGCACGGGGAGCCTGATGGCGCGCGGAGGCTTCGCTCCCGCGACGCCTGAGGCAGGACATGCCAGGGTGAGGCAGGCGCAGGGGGCGGTCTATCGGCCCTAATCCGGAATTTCCATCTCGAGTGTTCAATTTTTGGTTGCAAATGCCATGCGCTCATAGCTTCATCGGTCCGACACCACGGGGGAGGGCTATGTCGGACGAGTTGTGGCAGCGCGCGATGGTTGCCTTTCAGGAGAGCCGGCGCCTGATGCAGGAGGCTGAGCGCGTCCGAGGCAGCGGTGAGAGCCTGCGTCACACTCTCGCCGGCACGCTGGATGAGATGCGCGATTTCGGGACGCGTGCGAGGGCCTGGCTCCAGCTCGAGGCAGTTCGGCCGAACGCACCGCTGCCCACCCGGCATCTCTGAGCGGCGGCATCGGTCCCAACAGTTCCGAGCGGGGACTGGGCCGGGTTTACAGGCCCATCAGCGCTTCCGGTGTGTCGATATCGAGGCTGGTGCCGGCCTCGCCCGCGATCTCCACCACGTCCGGTCGCCCCGCCAGAAGGGGAGCGGCCCCGCGATCGCCCACGAGCTCCGAGAGGTCCGCAGCGAGGCGGTCCCGGTTCAGAAGGACCGGGTTGCCGCGGCGCCCGGCCCAGACCGGAACGATCGCGGCGGCCGCCCCGTCAAAGGCCTCGGCCAGGCGGCGCAACAGGGCAGGGGCTACGAGCGGCATGTCGCCGAGCATCACCACCGCGCCCGCGCAGGTCGGGGGCAGCGCCGCGAGCCCAGCCCGGAGCGAGGTGGAGAGCCCCTCAGCGTAGAGCGGGTTCTCGACCGTATGGATGTCGAGACCGACCAGTGCCGCCTGCACCGCGGGCGCGTGCGCGCCGAGCACCGCGACCACCGGGCCGAGACCGGACGCGCAGGCGGCCTCGGCCGCGTGCCGCACGAGCGGACGTCCGCCGAGATCGGCGAGGAGCTTCGGCTCGGGCCCGAAGCGCGTGCCGCGCCCAGCCGCCAGCAGCACGATGCCGATCCGGGGGCCGATCCAGGCACCGGTCTCAGGCATCCGCATCGTCCGGCGCGCCTCCGTCCCGCGGCTGGGGCCGAGAGACGATTTCCATGAGCAGGCCCCCGACCCCGAGGGCGACGATGTCGGCGCGGGTCACCCTGAGGCCCGCGAGCAGGCGGTGCAGCACCCAGTCGAACCCGTTCTCCTTGGGCGACCGGGCGCAGCCCGGCGCGCCGATCACCGGCATCGTGCCGAGGCTCCCGATCAGGAGAAGGTTGCCCGGATCGACCGGCATGCCGAGATGCTCCACGCGGCCCCCTGCGCCCTCGATTCCGGCTGGGATCACGTCCTGCCGGTCGGCGATGGCCGAGGCGCCGAAGACGACCGCTAGCTCCGCGCCCTCCCGGTCGAGGCGGGCAAGCGCGTCGGCGAGCGCGGCCGGATCGTGCGGGACCCGAGCCTCGGCGAGGATCCGGGCGCCGGTCGGCGCGAGGCGTTCTGCCAGAACGGAGAGCGTGCGCTCGATCGTGCTCTCCTTCAGGCCGGGAAGGCGCGTCGAGACGACCCCCACCCGTTCGAGCCGGTAGGGCGCGATCCGCAGCGGCGGCTCCGGCAAGGCGGCGCAGGCCCGTTCCACCACGGCGCCCGCAACCGCGTAGGGGATGACCTTGACGGTCGCCACCATCTCGCCGGCCACGACCGGCCGGAACGGCGGCAGCGTCGCGGCGGTCACCGCCTCGTCGACCGCGTTCACGCCGTCGATGGCGGCGCGGTCGACGAGGAGCACGCCGCGCCGCTCCGCAAACAGGTTGCAGCGGCCGGTGAAGGGCGCGGCGACGCGCAGCGACCTGTCACCCAGGCGCTCGGCGAGGCGGTGCGCCGCCGCGTCCTCGCCGACGTCGCCCGGCTCCAGGCGCACGGCCACGAGGTCGTCCAAGCCGGCCGCCGCGAACTGCTGGGCCATCTCGGGCGTGACGACGTGGCCCTTGCGCAGGGTCGCGCCACCCGCCCGCACGGTGTGCGCGGTGACGAGCCCCGCCGCCTCGGAGACCGGCACGCGCCCGAACCTCACGCGGCCGTCTCCGGACGACGCAGGGCCTGGACGACCTGCGCGAGCACCGCGATCGCGATCTCCGGCGGGCTGACCGCGCCGATGTCGAGCCCGATCGGCGCACGGATGCGGGCGGTCTCGGCCTCGCTGAGGCCGGCCTCCGCGAGGCGCGCGAGCCGGGCCGCGTGGGTCTTCCGCGAGCCCAGGGCGCCGATGTAGAAGCAGCCTGCCCGCAAGGCTGCCGCCAGCGCCGGGTCGTCGATCTTCGGATCGTGGGTGAGCGCGGCCAGGGCGCAGTAGCGGTCGAGGACGGGCACGGGGCCGCTCAGCGCCGCGTCGGGCCACGCCGCCACGAGATCCACGCCGGGAAAACGCTCGGGGCTGGCGAAGGCGGTGCGCGGGTCGATCACCGTGACGGCGAGGCCGAGGGACGCCGCCATCGGGACGAGCGCCTGGCTGATATGGACGGCGCCCACCACCACGAGCCGCACCGGCGGCACCTGGACCGTGAGGAAGAGCTGCCGTCCGTCCGCCTCAATGAGGCCGCTGCGCCCGGAGGCGAGCGCCCGCCGCAGCTCTGGCGCCAGCGGATCCGCCGCGATCGCCGCGGCCGTGACGAGGCGCTGCGCCCCGTCGGCGATGTCGGTGACGAGAACGGCGGCTCGCCGCGCGGCCCGCTCGGCGTTGAGGGCTTCGAGCGTCTCGGCGCGCATCAGTCGACCCGCTCGACGAGGACGCGGATGCGCCCGCCGCAGGAGAGGCCGACCCGCCACGCCGTCTCGTCGGCCACGCCGAATTCCAGGACGCGCGGGCGCCCCTCCGCGATCACGTCGATCGCGTCGGTGATCACCGCGCCCTCGACGCAGCCGCCCGAGACGGAGCCCAGGAAGTTGCCGTCCCCGTCGATGACGAGGTGGCTGCCCACGGGGCGCGGGGCCGAGCCCCAGGTCTCGATCACGGTCGCCAGCGCAACGCCGCGGCCCGCGCGCCGCCAAGCCGCGGCGGCGCTCAGGATGTCGGTATCGGAGGAGAGCATCGCCTTGCCTTCGGGGCGGGCGCCGGCCCGCGCGTTTGCCGTCGGGATACCCGGCCTTCCCCCGTGAGGTATAGCGGGTCCGGCCCGGCGCAAGACCGCGGCCGCGCGCGGCCGGCGTGGGGCAGATGCGTCCCGGGCGCCGGGCTCGGTGCGCCCGCTACGATCCGACCAGCCGCAGGGCGGCGCGTCCGCGGGCGGCCGGCGGCTCGAAAGCTTCCGGCATCGGGGCGCAGCAGGTCCGGTTCCGCCCGGCTTTCTTCGCGTCGTAGAGCGCCTCGTCCGCGAGCCGGTAGAGGTCGTCGGCCGCGGTGCCCGGCGCGGCGCAGGCGAGGCCGATGCTGACCCGGACCGCCCCCGCCGGCATCCAAGTCCCTTCGCCGGTCACTTCGCTGGTCCCTGCGCCGGTCCTTTCGCCGATCCCCTCGCGGGCACCCGCGAAGACCAGTCCGGCCACCTCCGCGTGGATCTTCTCGGCGATGCGGGCTGCGCCCGCCGCGTCGGTCTCGGGCAGGAGGACGGCGAATTCCTCGCCGCCGATGCGGGCCACGAGATCGTCCGGCCGGCGGACGCTCGCCGACAGGCTCTGCGCCAAGCCCTTTAGCACTGTGTCGCCGACCGCGTGGCCGTAGCGGTCGTTGTAGCGCTTGAAGTGATCGGCATCGACGATCAGGAGGCAGAACGGCCGCCCGGTGCGGTGCGCCCGCTCGCAGGCCGCGCCGAGCGCCTCGTCGAAGCGGCGGCGGTTGGCAAGGCCCGTGAGGACGTCGGTGCGGGACAGGGCGGCGAGCTCAGTCTCGATCGCCGCGCGGCGGCGCAGCTCCCGCCCGAACAGGAGCGCGAGGCCGGCCGTGAGCCCGCAGAGGGCGAGCAGGATGCCCCCGAGCACGAGGGCCTTCCGGCGCCACTCGGCGTCGATCACCTCGGTCGCCACGGCGACGTTGAGGACGAGCGGCAGATCCTCGAACTGGACGAAGGTGTAGTGCCGCTCCACGCCGTCGCTGTGGGTCGTGCCGACGAAGGTGCCCCGCGCCTGGCGCAGGAAGCGCGCGAAGTTCGGTGTGCCGGCGAAGTTCGGGGGCGGGGCGGAGGCGATCGGGTCGGGGGTCGGATAGCGCACGATGCGCGTGCCGTCGCGGTGGAAGAGGTTGATCGTGCCCCGGTGCCCCAGATCGATCCGCTCGAACAGGCGGCTGAAATAGGAGAGCGACAGGCTGGCGAGGGCCACGCCGCCGAAGGAGCCGTCCGGCTTGCTGATCCGGCGGCTGAGCACGACGATGGGCGCTCCGGTCAGGCGCGAGACGATCGGGTGGCTGATGTAGAGCCCGAGATCGGAGCGGGCCGCGTGCGCCTTGAAGTAGGTCCGATCGGCGTTGTTGGTATGGCGTGCCGTCAGGGAGGCGGCGTCCATGATGCTGTCGCCGTGCTCGTCGAGGACGAGGACCACGCCGACATCTTTCGCGTTGACCACCCGGTCGAACAGGACGAGCTGGCGCAGCTCGCGGCTGGCCTGCGCCAGGGCCGGCGCCTTCAGGTTGTCGACGATCGCCTGCAGCGAGAGGTCGATGATCTCGACGTTGCGCGCCACGTCGCGCTCGATCACCTGGATGAGGTTGCGGGAGGTCTGCTCGGCCTTCTCCCAGGCGTCCCGCCGCAGGTCGAGCAGGATGAGGCCGGAGACGATGAGCATGCCGACCGGCGCCAGGATGCCGAGGGCGGTCCAGAGCCGGGGCAAGCGGAGCGGCCCTGCGGGGCGGCGCGGCGCGGTCATCGTTGGCGGCTCCCCGGGACCGGTTCCGTGTCGGACGGAATATCTTCCGGAAACACTGACAACGCTTTAAAAAGAGCCGTCAAAACCCCTGTATTCCGGTCTTTCGGCCTGCCTCCGGCGCGGCCCCGAGAACAGCGCAGATCTCGCCGTCGCGCTCACGCGCGCGGCCCGAGCGGGTCGCAGCGGAAGGCGCCGTAGGCGTCGCGGGCGAGGCGCCCGGCGAGCGCGGGCAGGAACAGGGCGGCCTCCTCGGCCAGCCGCCAGGGCGGATTGACCACGATCATCCCGGTGCCGGTGAGGCGGGCGGGATCGGGCGGGTCGACCACGAGGTCGAGGCGCAGCGCCGGCCGGCTCAGGTCCCGGTCGAGGGCGGCGGCCATCCGCTCCACCGCCGCCGCGTCCTTGATCGGGTACCACGCCAGGAAGATCCCGGTCGGCCACTTGGCCACGGCCTTGGCCAGATGCACGCCGAGGCGCTCGACCTCGCCCGGCACCTCGAAGGGCGGGTCGATCAGCACGAGGCCGCGCCGCTCCGGCGGTGGGATCATCGCGTTGAGGGCGGTCCAGCCGTCGAGGTGCAGCACCTTGGTGCGGGCGTCGCGGGCGTAGCGCGCCCGCAGGGTCTCGTGGTCGACAGGGTGCAGCTCGACGAACACGCCCTTGTCGCCCGCGCGCAGCGCCTCGCGGATCAGGGCGGGCGAGCCCGGATAGGCCGTGGCCCCGTGGCGCACCCGCACGGCCGCCACGGCCTCCCGGTAGGGCGCGAGCAGCGCCTCGACGGGCGCCTCGAAGGGCGCCTCGAGCCGGCCCCAGCCGTCGTGCCACTCGCCCGTGCGGGCGGCCTCGTCGGCGTCGAGGTCGTAGAGGCCAATCCCCGCGAAGGCGTCGATCGCCCGGAAGGCGGTGGGCTTCAGGCTGAGATGCGCCAGCACCCGCACGAGGACGAGGTGCTTGAGGACGTCGCAGAAATTCCCCGCGTGGAAGGCGTGCCGGTAATTCATCGTCCGCCCATAGAGGGGTTCCGGACCGGGTGGCAATCGGGACCGGCGCCCGTTCCGACGCCTGCGCGCTCCGCAGAGGAGTGACTTTCGGCCGGTGCCGCCCTGCAACGGCCGCTCGGAGTGGGTGGCGGACCTCTGTTCAGACTCGTGCGAACCGCTGCTTCCCCTACGACAGCGGACCGGAAACGCCTTGCTAACCAGCACAGGAAAGAGCTGCAGCAAAGCTCACACCCTCCCGGAGTCACTCCCGTATGAGAGGCTGAGGATACCCGGAGGTGTTGATGCGGAGCGAGAGACGGCAATCCCCTCGAAAAGATTGCCTGAAGATCGGCACTCTCGTCAGCCGCGACGATGCGGTCTGCTGGGACTGCCTCGTTTGGAATGTGTCGCAAGGCGGCGTCATGGTCGAGCTTGACCCGGACTCGACCGTACCAAGTGTGATCAGGCTCCACCTGCCGGCCCTGAACATCCACCGCTCCTGCCGACGTGTCTGGCAGCAAGGGCGCAAGGCCGGCTTGGAATTCATGGACCGAAGCAGCCCCTCCTCCGAGCCGCTCACGCTGATCACCTGACCGACTGAGCGGCCGCTTTTCCACGGGCAAGCAGTGCTTGAATGCGATGCTTGCGCGCCATTCGCCAGAGCGACTGTTCCGCGCTATCGGCTCCCTTTGTGCGGCAAACCAGTGCGGCAGAGCAGATCGAGCCTGCCATCCGCTCCAGTAAATGCGTCTGTGCAATGAGACTGGCGACCGGCGCGTCGTCGGACACTTCGTAGCCCCCTATGCCTTCATCGCAGGTAGGGCGACAGGTTCACGCGGGAACCCGACCTCAGTTTGTCAGGAGTAGCTTGCCCGAGAGCGGCCCGACGCCCTTGGGCACCGGCACGCTCGTCTGGTCGTAGTTCGCGTTCAGGTAGAGGTTCGGGCCCTCGTAGAGGTTGACCTGCTGGGCCACCACCACTGTGTAGGCTGACTGATCCGCCACCGGCTGCGTCGCGTCGATCACGAGCCGTCCAGAGGGCAGATAAATGGTGCCGAGCATGGTGCGGGCATTGTTGCTGATGATCCGATAGATCCGCATCGGCTTCGTCTGACCGAGCGGAAGCGGCGTCGGCGGGATGCCGACACCGTAGTCGGTTGCGTTGGCCAACAAGGCAGGATCGAGAGGGTTAGCCACCGCAGTCTGCTCCGCCATGAGCAGGCCTGCCATTTCACCTGTCGTAGGCGCCGTCAGCTTGATGGTTGTATCCTTGTCGAAGAGTAGGCCGGCCTTGTCGCCAGCGAAGTATAAGCCGACACCCTCTCCGGTCAGGGATGCCTTGTCCTTGACGATCAGCGGACCGTCCTTGAAAACATAGATGCCGGGCTTCAGTGTCACCACAGCGTTCTTCTTGATCTGCAAGCCGGCGCAGTAGGTGCCCGGTTCCAGCGTGACGCTCTGGTCGATCGTCGGCGTCTTCGTGATCGGCAATAGGTTGAAGGGGAAGGGTAGCGTCGCGCAGGCACCGACCGCCGGATTTGCGCGGCCTTTCAGCGGGTCCTCGATCACTGGGCAGCCGGTCTGAGGCGTCGGCGCGAAGTTCGCGCGCAGGCCGAGGTAGCCACCGGCCGAGCAGATTGTGTCTGCCCGGGCAATCGCGCTGTCACCACCCACCATGCCGGTCGGACTGGTCGAGTTCGAGTAGAGCGAGCAGTTATTGGCGGTGACCTGCGCCTCCTTCTTCAAATAGAAGGCGCCTGGCGCTGCAGCATCTAGCGTGAGCATACACAGACGCAGCTTGCCCACGACATTGACCCGCGCCTGGGCGGCGACGGTGGTGGAGCTCAGACCTACGAGAGCACCAAAGCTGAAACGGACCGTCTCCTCAGCGCGGGCGAACACGCTGGTCTTCTCCGGCGGCACTTCGATGGACAGCGTGAACGGTCGATCAGGCGCGGGTCGAGCCGCATCGCGGATCGTCTGCTCGGTCACGCCGCGGACTGAGTCGAGGTTAGAGGCTGCCAGCTTCAAGGCGTTACCGCCCGCGATCACGCCGCGATCAACCGCACTCTGAAGCTGAGACTTGCGATAGGTGAGGCGAGCATAGTCGACGCCGCCGCCTACGAGGCCGATTATAACCGTCGCGCTGAGGCCGAAGATGAGAGCCACTCCGCCGCGACGATCCTTGCCCAGGGCGCGACAGTATCTGACGAGGGCTGTCGGCACCGCCTGCCTACGGCTCGCTTGCGGGCCAGATTCAAACATCTCGGTTGGTCCTCGCCGTTCCGGCTTTGCCATCAGGCTAATCGCAGGGCTATGCACAAGCTCTTAAAGCGACTAGCAAAGTGTCTCCTTAACGCGCTTGCGAAGCGTGGCTCCATTCACAAGGATTTCGAAGGCCGGCAGGGCCAAGCGCCGACCAGCGCGCTCTGGATGACTACGACATAGTTCTCCCTGAGCTCCTCGGGATGCTGCAGGATATGAAGGGAGAAAATGATTGCCGCGTCTACGAGCTTTGCATGAGGAGGTGGGCAGACAGCATCGTCTCTAACAACGAACGCAAGCGTGGTTCGCACAGCACCGATGCATTCACCGACGCGGCGCAGCTTGTCCGCATCCCTCGGAGGCGTGCCTTTGCGAGAGAACTTGATGAACTGATTGCATCCCTCGATGATATCTGCCGAGGTTTCACCCTCGGGTGCAGCCTGAACGGGTACGCTCAGCATACCAAGGAGTAACATACCGCCAAATGCTGCGCGAAGCGGTCTTGCGTGCAAGCGGCACCAGCTCATGTGCGCTTTCCTGTTTGGACGGCAAATGAATTCGGCTGAGCACCGGAAGGCCTGGTCAACGTCGGGTCTTAGTCTCGGAGTCCTGAAGCACCGCCGCCTGCAGCTCGGCGAACGCCTTCCTCGGGATGAGCACAGCAACCATTCGGCCGTCAGCCGCAGTGAAGCGAACATCGACGCTATCACCACCGTCTATGAGCTTGACGTCCGCGAGCGCTCTCACGGCGATGGCCAAGGGCGTTCCGCTCTCGTCATTCATAGGACCGCGCATACGGGAGGATTCCTGTTTGCACAGTAAACACCACACCTCACGGTTGCGTGAGCGTTGGTGCCCCGCCTGATGATGCAGGCCGTGGGCCGATCGGGCATGCCGCAGGTGTCCGTTTCGAGCACAAGGTTGCCAGCTCTTCGAGCATGCCCGGCTTTGGTGCGGTATCGAACTATTCCCCTCATGCTCCCAGCAGTCTAGCTTGGATGCTGGCATGCGGGCGCGTCGGGAGTTCCAGCGCGATAACCATGTGGAGGCTCATCACCCACCAGATGCTGCGCCAGCGGCCGCGCTGGATCGGCTATCTGGCAGCCGTTGTGATTGTCAGCCTTGCCTACGGTGCCGGCCGATGGGCCTGGCCCTCGCTGCAGGCCTACCCGTTCTTCTTCTACTTCCCCGCCGTGTTCCTGACGGCCGTCCTGTTCAATCATGGTGCGGGTTCACGTCGGTGACGGCGTCGTAGTTGGCCGCCTCGATCTGCATCAGCTTCAGCGGCTGGGTAATGCCGGCATTGTTGACGAGGACGTCGATGCGGCCGACCTGTGCCACGATCTCGCCAGCGGCGATCTGGCAGGCTGCGCGGTCGGTGACGTCGCAGGCGAGCCCGAGATGCCCGGGCCCGATCTCCCGGGCAGCCGCTTCGGCCTGGCCGGCATTGAGATCGAGGATGACGATGCACGCGCCATGGGCGGCGAAGCGGCGGGCCGTCGCCTTACCGATCCCGCGCGCGGAGGCCGCGCCCGTGATCACACAGACCTTGTCCCTCAGAAGCATTGCGATGTCCTCCCGGCAGCCGGAGGCGTCCGGCCGCATCGTTTCGTCGGGAGGATCGATCTCTGCTCATGAAACGGATTCAACTCCGCCGTCATCAACTAAAGGCTGCAGAGAAATCGTCCTTCCCGTTTCTGTTGAACCCAAGATGCGCCAAGTCAGACCGCGCTGACAAACGCATAAGCTGCAACCGCAGTTGAAACATATTCATCTTTGCTGGGGGGATGCTTGGCCGTCGAGGATCGGATCGATCGGGATCGAGAGTTCGGCCGCGAGCCATCGCGCGAAGGCCCGCAGGGGCGCGCGACGGCGCGCGGCGATCGGAAAGACCAAGTGATGACCGACGTAGCGAAGCTCGCGCGCATGACCGGCGAGCGGAGCGACGAGCCGTCCGGCGGCGATTTCCCGCTCCGCGAGCCGGGTCGATTCGAGCGCGACGCCCAATCCGTCGGCCGCAGCGGCGAGAGCCAGGAAACTACGGTCGAAGCGCAGGCCCGCGGCCGGCGGAGGCGCGAGTCCGTTGGCCTCGAACCAGTGCGGCCAGCGCAGCTGCTTGTTGTCGCTTTGAATGAGCGTCTGTCCGAGCAGGTCCGTGATCGAGCGGATCGTGCGGGCTCGGGTCCGATCGCAGAGCGGGGTCACGATTTCCTCGCCGAGGCCCATGCGCACAAGGCCGTCACCCCGTGGCGCCCCGTAGACGATGTCCGCGTCGAAATCGTCGTTCGTGAAACGGGCGTAGTCCATGCCGGCCGCGAGGCGGACCTCGATCCCAGGATGCTCGCTGAGAAATCGAGCCAGACGCGGCGTGAGCCACTGCGCAGCAAAGCTCGGCGCGCAGTGCAGGCGCAAGAGCTGGGAACTGCGGCTCATCACGAGGTCCAGACCGCTATCGAGCGCCTCGAATGCACGGCTCGCATGTTCGAGTAGGATCTCGCCAGACGAGGTCAGACGGACGCCCTGGCCTGTGCGCTCGAATAACGGAACCCCGACACCCTCTTCCATCTTGCGGATCGCGTGACTGATCGCGCTTGTCGACAGGCTCAACTCGCTCGCGGCCGCTTTGAAAGAGCATTTACGGGCCGCGGCCTCGAAGATATGGAAGGCTGAAAGTGAGATCGAATAGCGCATCAATTGCCTTTTAGAAAGTAGGAAACATATGTCTAACTAACTACATCCTACGGGAAAATTCTAATTTTTTGTAGAAATGGACTGACGTGGCCGGCTATCTTTGGTCCTCTGGCGGGGTCAGAAGACGAGCACGGAACAGGTCGTCCTGAAGCTGCGGCGGATCGAGGTGCAGACGGCCCAGGGCAAGAGCTTGGCGCTGGCTCAGCTGAGGCGGAGGTCTCCGAGCAGAGCTATGACCGCTGGCGCAAGGAGTGCGGCGCCCTCCAGACCGACGGAGCTCGGGATCCAGCCCTCGATGTTGCGGTCGTGGCGTGCCACGCTGAACGCGGTGGCGCCCCGACCGCGACCGGCAGGATCGACGGGGATTGCGCCACCAAGCCCGGTCGCGTCCCCGTCCGATCAGGCCGCCGAGATTGCCTGGTTGCTGCGTGAGCTCGACCGCACGCGCATGAAGCGCGACGTACTAAAAAGAAGCCATCGGCATCTTCGCGGAGATGCCCAAGTGACTTTCGCCTTCATCGAGCAGCATGCGCGGACCTGAGCGAGCCCGCGGGAGACCGCGACCATGGCAGAGGACAAGCAGGCCGGGACCGAGCCGAAGGTGCCTGTGGAGCGCGCCGACCTGAAGGCGCCAGGCCAGCCCTCGCCCAAAGGCGAGGACAGGCCTGGCTTCAACCTGGGCGGCAGCGCGGACAAGGATGCGCAGCAGGGCGCAGTGCCGGACACAGGCCCTATCAGCGACCCGGAGATTGGCAACGAGCAGCCGACCGACCGCAGCCAACTGACCAGCAAGAAGGGCAAGCCGGCCTGAGGTGGCGGTCAGCCGCCGCTAATCTAAGCACCGTAGCCTGCCCGTCTGTTGGCACCTCCGCCGTGATAAAGGATCAGAACATCGCGGGCATCCCGCGGTGGACCATGCGTCTCGAAGGATCGGTTGACGCCGCACTCGCCAACCACAATGCCAGGCGTAGGCAGGAGCTCGCCGTCCGCCTCGGCCGTCTGAAGCGCGCCGAAATCGAGGCCTGTCCGCATGTCACGGTCCCTGGCTGAGTAGGATGCGCGAGGGGACCAGCCGGAAGCGTTGAGGCCGGCCGCTCCTTTCCACCTGCAGGCGATGCGTAGCAGGTCGAGGCGGCCCCCCGACCAGCAAGTCTCGTTGACGGATCCCGATGCTCGCTCGATGGCGACCCACGGTAAGGGAACCGGGGTCGTTGGCTATAACGTTCAGACGGCGGTCGATGCCGAGCATCATCTGATCGTCGCCCACACCGTGACCAACGTCGGCAGCGACGGCGCCCAACTCGTCCCGATGGGGCTCCTGGCCCAAGAGGCGACGGGATGCGCCACGCTCACGGTGCTGGCCGACCGGGACTATCTCAACGGTGATCAAGTCCTGGCGTGTGAGGGCATGGGCCTCCTGCCGTGCGTGCCCGAGACCCTCACCTCGAACCACGTCAAACGAGGTCTCCTCACAGGACAAGACTTCGTCTAAGACGCCGAGAAGGATCACGACACCTGCCCCGCCGGCCAGCAGTTGCCCAAGGGGGCTGCCCGGTCCGACCGCCGGTCCGAAGATGATGCCATGGACCCTTACAGTCATCCGACGGCTTGCTCGAGTTGTGCGCTCAAACCCCGCTGCAAGCCTGCGAAGACGCGGCGGATCAAGCGCTGGGTGCATGAGGGCGTGCTCGATGCGATGCAGGAGCGGCTCGATCGGATGCCGGAGGCGATGATGATCCGTCGCCAGACCGTGGAGCATCCGTTCGATACGCTGACGGCCTGGATGGGGGCGACGCACTTCCTGACCCGCACACTGGCGAAGGTCAGAACAGAGATGAGCTTGCAGGTTCTGGCCTACGACATGAAGCGGATGATCCAGATAATGATCCAGATATTGGGGGTTGGAGTGCTGATCACGGCGCTCCGAGCCTGAACCCCGTCCGTGCAGGTTCGCTCGTAAGGCTCACCGATCTGCCGCGTCGGCCAAAACCACGTTCTCACACAGCCTCGGTCGGGAGCAGCCCATCGCACCGTCACGCCGATGACGCTTCGATCCTAGCGCGCCGCTCCCACCGTCACCTCGCGGGCGCGGCAGTTCTGGCGGGCGAGGTCGGGGCAGGGGGTGAAGCCGCGCAGGTCCTTCGAGAGGCAGATGCGCACCTCCTGCAGCGCATCGCGCGCGCAGGCGACCTGCATCATGTCGGGCCGCAGGCCGCGATTGGCCGCGACGAACAGGCGGGCGATCTCGATCGGGGCGAGGCGCCGGTCCGGGCCGCCGCCCCGGAGCTCCTCCGGGATCGTCACGGCGGCGCGGGCCTCGCGGGTCGCGCGGAAATAGGCGGCCGGGTCGAGGCCCGAGCAGGTGCCGTGCTTGCGCCACTCGTAGCGGGCGAGACCTTCGCTCGGGAAGACCTCGCCGGCGATCTCCATGGCCTGCCGGGTGGGCGCGCGCTCCACCGCCGAGCAGTTCTGCGGGTAGCCGCGCGCGTATTGCGGCCAGAGCCCGTGCACGACGAAGCCGAGGTCGCGCCCGGGCGCGCACTGGCGCGGGTCCGGCCGGGCGGCGGTCCCGCAATAGGTCGGCGACCAGGACAGGGCGAGAACGTAGAAGTCGAAGGCGCCCGGCCGGTCGCCGCCCCGGAAGCCGCCGACATCCTGCGCGCCCGCGCCCGTCGTCGCGACGAGCGCCGGGAGGAGCGCCGCGGCGAGTCCCGCCGCGATGCGCCGCCTCAGGCCGCGCCCTCCGCGGTTCGCCGTGTCGCTTCCCTGGCCGTCCCGCATGACCCGTCCCCCCGGAGGTCGAAGCGCCGTGCCGGCTCCGTCAGGGCCGCGCCATCCGGCAGGCGGTGGCGTAGGCGTAGGCGAGGTCGCGGTCGAGCCCGTGGACGCAGAACTCCACGCCCCACTGGTCGCCGAGGAGGCCCAGACTCTCGCGCACCGAGTAGTCGATCTTGCGGCGCACCCCGTCCGAGGTCGTGGCGGTCGCCGAGCAGAAGCGGCGGGGGTAGAAGTCGAGGCCCCAGGGCCGCCAGGCGGTCCGCTCGATCCGGTCGATCGCCACGATCGTGAGCGAGGAGTTCCAGAACTTGGCCTCCTTCTCGGCGAAGCGGCTCGAGACCTTCTCCAGCACGCTCGGATCCTGGCAGCCCGGGATGTCGGCGTTGAACGGGAAGGTGCGCTCCTCCGCCGGCTCGATCTCCTCGCGGGCCGAGCGGGCGAGCGCCGGCTGGGCGGCCGCGATCAGCACGAGGCCGGCCCCGAGGGCGGCGCGCATCCGCGAGGAGCACATCCGCGAGGAGGTGAAGGCTGTCATGGGCGCGTTCCTGAGCGAGTGCCTGGGCGACGCGGGCCGCCTGGTCCGCTGGGTGTCCTGCATCCGGCGACGATGGCCGCGGGGGCGCTCAAGTCAAGCTGTCCGGCCCCGATCCGAGCCGCCGCGCCCATCGTTTCGCGCCGCCTGCGTCCGGTGGGTGACACCCCCGGTTGCAGGCGCAGCCCTCAGTAGAGCGGTCCGGGCGACAGGCCGGGCGGGCTGAGCGAGAGCGGCGCGTCGTCGTCGAGCGTCGCGTCGGGCAGGGCGGTCGCGGTGCGCGGCGCGGGTGCCCGGGGCGCGAGCGGGCGCTGCGGCGGGGCCGACGCGTAGGCGGCGGGCGCCGGGTGGTGGGCCGGGGCGCGGGCGACCGGGTTCGGGCCGCGGCCCTGCGACATCGGCGTGAGGCCGTAGGGATCGTCCTCCTCCACATCGACCGGCGCCTGGGGCGGGGCGGGCTGGCGCGGCGGGGGGAGGGGGCGGGTGAGGCGCCGGCCCTCGGCCCCGAGCTGCGGCGTGAACTTGATCAGCGGCTGGCAGATGCGCCGCAGCCCGCGCGGGTCGTGCCGGGCGAGGTCCACGTGGATGTGGTCGTAGTGGAACACGTTCGAGCCCGGTGCCAGCACCGTGGTGAAGCGCTGGCAGGCGCCCAGGAAGACCTCGCGCAGAAAACCCTGCTCGGCCTCGGTGCCGCGCCAGCCGCCCTTCACGGTGATGACGTAGCCGTCCGCCAGCTTGAAGGACATGATGTCGACGGCGTTGCCGAAAGAGTGCTCCGAGAGCTTGGCGCCCGGCTGGTTGTTGCGCCCGCGGCAGGCATAGGCGCCCGCGTTGATCTCGGCGACCGGCTGGCCGAAATAGAGCTCGGCGGCGGGCTGGATCGTGTCAGCGAGCCAGGCCTCCGCCTCGGAGAGCGCCGGGCAGGCCAGCGTCATGCGCTGCTTGAGCGCCACCGTGCCGTTGCCGAGCCGCGTCACCCGGAAGGGCTGCTGCATGCCGCAGGGGCCGGGCCCGTCGATCTCCTTGGCGGGGGTGACGAACTCGGTCGTCGTCACGAGCTTGCGGGACAGGCACATCTGCTCCGCCTGGTCGCGCCAGGGGTCGCGGCGCTCGAACTTGTTGAGCGCACAGCCGGTGAGCCCCGCGCCCGCGAGCGCAAGGGCGGAGAACGCGAGAACGCTACGCCACATGATCGGGACGATGCGCACGAGTCCGTAAAGCCTTCGTCAACGATGCGGGGCGCGTGCGAGGCGGGGATTCCGGGCGCCATGCGCCGCGCGGACGTTGACAGCGCCGCCGCCGGATCGGACTGGTATGCCATGCTCTCGCTCGTCGACATCCGCACTCGCATCGCGGCCGGCACGCTCACCCCCGCGGCGGCCGTGCAGTTGTCCCGGGAAGCCATCGCGGCGCGGGAGCCCACGGTCGGGGCGCTCGCCGCCCTCGCGGCGGACGCCGCCATCCCCGCCGAGGGACCGTTCGCGGGCATCGCGCTCGGCGTGAAGGACATCATCGACACCGCCGACCTGCCGACGCAGATGGGCTCGCCCGTCTACGCGGGCTGGTGCCCGCGGGCGGATGCCGCCGTGGTGAGCCGCCTGCGCGCGCTCGGCGCCTGCGTGCTCGCCAAGACCACGACCTCACCGTTCGCCAGCATCGACCCCACCGAGACGCGAAACCCGAACGCGCCGGGCCGCACGCCGGGCGGCTCCTCGGCGGGCTCGGCCGCGGCGGTCGCAGCCGGGATGCTGCCGCTGGCGCTCGGCACCCAGACCGGCGGCTCGGTGATCCGGCCGGCCTCCTTCTGCGGCTGCGCGGCGATCAAGCCCTCGTTCCGGCTGCTGCCGACGGTGGGCGTGAAGACCTTCTCGTGGGCGCTCGACACGCTCGGCCTGTTCGGCGCGGGCGTGCGCGACCTCTCCTACGCGCTGGCCCATCTCGCCGGGCGGCCCGAGATCGACGGCGCCGCGGTCCCGGACGCGCCCCGGATCGGCCTCGTGCTGCAGGACTTCGCGGGCCCGGCGGAGCCGGAGGCGCAAGCGGCCCTGGAGGCCGCCCGCCGCGCCGCCGAGCGCGCGGGGGCCCGGGTCAGCGCGGTCGCGCTGCCCGATCCGCTGCCCGAGGCCTGGGCGCTGCACCGGGTGATCCAGGATTACGAGGGCCGCCAGGCGCTCGCCTGGGAGATCGCCGCGCACCGGCCGCTCCTGCCCGCCAAGATGGGCCGCCAACTCGATGCGGCGGAGGCGATCACCGCCGCCGAGTACGACGCGGCGCGGCGCTGCGCGCACCGCTCGCGCCGGGCCCTGAAGGACCTGTTCGGGGATTTCGACGCGCTCCTGACCTTCTCGGCGGCCGGACCCGCGCCCGCCGGCCTCGGCTCGACCGGGGACCCGCGCTACAACCGCCTCTGGACGCTGATGGGCGTGCCCTGCGTGAGCGTGCCGGTGCCGGGCGACGGCCTGCCGGTCGGCGCGCAGGTGATCGCCCGCTTCGGCGACGACGGCCGGGCCCTCGCCGTGGCGCGGCTGATCGAGGGGGCGCTCGCGCGCGGCTGAGGCCGGGTCAGGCGGCAGGCTTCATCGCCGCCTCGAGCCGTGCCCCGAGCCTTCGCAGGGTGCGGCCGAACAGCTCCGGGTCCTGCAGCGCGCTCGCGGTGACGAGCGCGCCCTGGATCGCCGTCACCGCGTCCTCGGCGAGATCGCGGGAAGCGGCGGGCTCCGCGCCGGCCCGCGTCAGAGCGTCGGCCAAGGCGTCGCGCCACGCGGCGAAGTAGGCGTCGATGCGGCGGGCGAAGCGGTCGCGCACCGCGCCGAGCGCGAAGGCGCCGACGAGGCAGACGCGGCGCCCGGAGCGGAAATAGGCGTCGCTCGCCGCGAGCATCGCCCGCACGGCCCGCGCCGGGTCCGGATCCTCGCGCAAGGGGCGGAACATCTCGGCCTCGAACCAGGCCTCGATCGCCTCGAGGACGCGGGCCGCCATCTCTTCCTTGCCGCCCGGGAAGTGGTGGTAGAGGCTGCCCTTGCCGAGGCCGAGGCGCGCCCCGATCAGCGCGAGGCTCGCGCCCTCGAAGCCGTGCTCCCGGAACACCTCGGCGAGCGCCGGGACGAGATCGTCGCGGCTCGCCGCAGCGCCCATCGGGTGCTCAGAGCCCGAGGTCGCTCAAGCCCGGATGGTCCGCCGGCCGCGGCCCGGAGCGGTCCCAGCGGAACAGCCGCTCGCCCGCGTCGATCGGCAGGTCGTTGATGCTGGCGTGCCGCTCCCGCATCAGGCCGTTGCCATCGAAGGCCCAGTTCTCGTTGCCGTAGGCGCGGAACCACTGCCCCGCATCGTCGTGGAACTCGTAGGCGAAGCGCACCGCGATCCGGTCCTCCGTGAAGGCCCAGAGTTCCTTGATCAGCCGGTACTCGTGCTCGTGGGCCCATTTGCGGGTGAGGAACTCAACGATGGCCGGTCGTCCCGCGAAGATCTCGTGGCGGTTCCGCCAGCGGCTGTCCGCCGTGTAGGCCAGGGCGACCTTCTCGGGCGAGCGCCCGTTCCAGCCGTCCTCGGCGGCGCGGACCTTCCGGATCGCCGTCTCGCGGGTGAAGGGCGGCAGGGGCGGGCGGCTCTCGGACATCCGTACCTCGGCGAATCTCTGTACCGATCGGTACAGGCCCGGTGCGGGCCGGTCAATGGGGTGCGGGGCATGATCACCCGCGCCCGAACCCCTGTCCGCCGGAACGGCGCCGTGCGAGCCCCGGTTGCCGGGGCAGGGGGGCACCGTCAGGAGGGAGGCCGCGCATGGCCGGCGAGAAGCCGCACGGCGACAAGACCCACGCCCAGCAGCAGCGCATCATCGAGCACAAGGACGGGCCGAACGTGCCGGCGGGCGGCGGCGCGAAGATCCGCAACAGCCCGCCGCGGGAGCCGCGGAGCGCCTCGCAGCAGGAGAGCCGCGACCACCACAAGCACAACAATCCCGGCCAGGAGGGCCACCGGCCGCAGAAGCACGGCCCGGCCGAGGAGAAGCACTGAAAGCGAACTCCCGGCCCGCGCCGCAGCGCGGGCCGGCGCGGCGCCGGCCTCAGTCGAGGGCAGCCGCCTGCCGGACGGTGCCGGCCCGGCGCGCGTTCACCCGCACGCGGTCGCCGACCCGGGCGATCTCGATCGCGTCCGTCGCGTCGCCGAGCGCGCGGGGCGTCGAGAGGGTCACGCTCTGGTCGGCCGCGAGCACCGTCTCGAAGCGCACGGCCGGAGCGGCCGCGCGGGGCGCCAGGGTGACGACCACCCGGTAGCCCCGCGCCTCCGGGGTGTAGTAGGCGACGCCCGAGAGCGTGCCGAGATCGATGCTGCCGGCAGCGCCCGTGCCGATCTCGGCGGCGCCGACAGCGCCGCCGGCGCCCATGAGGGTGGTGGCCGCGAGCGCGGTCTGGAGGATCATCTTGCGAACGGTCATGGTTCCGGTCCTTCCTGAGGGGCCGGGGCCGCTGCCCCGGTGATGGAGCGGATGTATTTTGCGCCGCGTCATGGATCAAACCGATCGCATCGCTAATGACTATTGACCATGTCGATCTGGCTCGGGTCGATCTCAACCTTCTGGTCGCTCTCGACGCGCTGCTGGCCGAGCGGAGCGTCACGCGCGCGGCGGCGCGGATCGGCCTCGGCCAATCGGCGATGAGCTCGACGCTGGCGCGCCTGCGCCGCCTCTTCGACGACGAGCTGCTCACCCGCTCGCCCGAGGGCATGCGCCCGACCCCCCGGGCGCTGGCGCTGGCCGAGCCGCTGCGCACCGCCCTGCGGCAGGTCCAGGCGCTGGTGCGGCGGGAAGAGGCGTTCGATCCCGCCACCGTCGCCCGCCAGTTCACGATCAGCCTGCCCGACAGCACGGAGGTGCTGCTGGGGCCGCGCCTGCTCGCCTATCTGCGGGCGGAGGCGCCCGGCGTCCGTCTGCTGCTCCGCGGCTTCGACCGGGCCACGATGCTCGACGACCTCGACACCGACCGGATCGACCTCG
>NZ_BPQM01000103.1 GCF_022179245.1 Methylobacterium gregans | reverse complement strand
TGACCTCGCCCCGGAGGCGCGAGGCCTGACCGCCGTCGCCGCCTCCGGGGCGAGGTCAGGCGCAACGTCGCCCGCGTCGACGACGTCGTGGCCGAGATCGCGCAGGCTGCGGATCAGGCCGGCCGTACGCAGGGCAGCCGGCCCCATCAGGGCGCCCGGCTCGCTGGTGCCGACATCGATCGGCGCTCCGATCACGACGATCCTGCGCGCCGCCCCGCTCATCTCGGGCACGATCTCGCTCTCCTGCGCCACATCCGCCCCCGGCACCCCGGCCTGGGCACGCCCTAGCAGAGGCCGGGCCAGAAGGCGAAGACACGGCGTGGTTGTGCGAGGCGGCTGAACACCGCTGCGCTTGGTCGTGCCACGACTGCCCAAAGCTCAAGCAGATCAGCGCCGATCTGCGTCGCGTCTCTGCATATCGCTCGGGCTTTGTGGTGAAAGCGCACGCAGTCGGCGAATGGATCGTCCTGGCATGCCCATTGCTTGAGCGCCTTAGCCGCGAAAAAGGCGGCCGGGGAACGGCATGATGACAAGACTGAAGACCTGGGTTTCGGCCGCGGCACTGGCTGGCGGCATGGCACTGACCTCCCTGAGTGCCGGCACCGCACGCGCGCAGGAGACCATCAAGGTCGGCATCCTGCACTCGCTCTCAGGCACGATGGCGATCTCCGAGACGACGCTCAAGGACGCGATGCTGATGCTCATCGCGGAGCAGAACAAGAAGGGCGGGCTCCTTGGCAAGAAGCTGGAGCCCGTCGTGGTCGATCCGGCCTCGAACTGGCCGCTCTTCGCCGAGAAGGCCCGCGAGCTGATCGCGAAGGACAAGGTCTCGGCCGTGTTCGGTTGCTGGACCAGCGTGTCGCGCAAGTCCGTCCTGCCGGTGTTCAAGGAGCTGAACTCGATCCTGTTCTATCCCGTCCAGTACGAGGGCGAGGAGAGCGAGCGGAACGTGTTCTACACCGGCGCCGCGCCGAACCAGCAGGCGATCCCGGCGGTCGACTACCTGATGAAGGAGGAGAAGGTCGAGCGCTGGGTGCTGGAGGGCACGGACTACGTCTACCCGCGCACCACCAACAAGATCCTCGAAGCCTACCTCAAGGCCAAGGGCGTGAAGCCCGAGGACATCTCGATCAACTACACCCCCTTCGGCCAGTCCGACTGGCAGACGCGCGTCGCCGCCATCAAGAGCTTCGGCTCGGCCGGCAAGAAGACGGCCGTCGTCTCGACCATCAACGGCGACGCCAACGTGCCGTTCTACAAGGAGCTCGCCAATCAGGGCATCAAGGCGACCGACATCCCGGTCGTGGCCTTCTCGGTCGGCGAGGAGGAGCTCGCCGGCATCGACACCAAGCCGCTCGTCGGCCACCTTGCCGCGTGGAACTACTTCGAGTCGATCGACACGCCCGAGAACAAAGCCTTCATCCAGCAGTGGCAGGCCTACAGGAAGAACCCCAAGGCCGTCACCAACGACCCGATGGAGGCCCACTATATCGGCTTCAACATGTGGGTGAAGGCGGTCGAGAAGGCCGGCACGGTCGATCCCGACAAGGTCATCGCCGCGCTGCCGGGCACCGAGCAGAAGAACCTCACCGGCGGCACCTCCACGATGCTGCCGAACCACCACATCACGAAGCCGGTCTTCATCGGCGAGATCAAGGATGACGGCCAGTTCGACGTGGTCAACAAGACCGAGGGCCTGATCCCCGGCGAGGCGTGGTCGAAGCAGCTCGAAGGCTCGAAGGACCTCGAGGCCGACTGGGTCAAGCTCAACTGCGGCAACTACAACACCAAGACCAAGAAGTGCGGCGGCGCCTGAGATCGGGCCGATTGCCACATCGCAGACGCTGAAATCAGAGTCGCGCGTCCCGGCGCGCGGCTCTTCCTTCCGATCGCGGAAGGATGACCTGCCGAGAGACCGGCCTTTCCATGATCCGCATTCTGATATTTCTGGTTCTACTCGGCCTATCCGCGCCTGTCCTTGCGCAGGACGCCCCGCCGGCCGATGCCTACACGCGGCTCGCGAGCGACAGCTACGGTGACATCGAGGCCGGCATCGCGGGGCTTGCCGCGAGCGGGGATCCGCGCGCGGGCGCGGTGCTCGGCGCCCTCGCGGAGGGCAGGCTTCTCTACCGACCCGCCGACAAGACGCTTTTCATCAAGCAGGGCAACGACTTGGTGGATGCCCGCACGGGCCGGCCCGCCCAGGCCGATGGACTGAAGCCGGTCCGCGCCAACAACAAGATCCGCCGCGCGCTCGAGGCCGCGCAGGGTCAACTGAACCTCACGAGCCCCGATCCGGCCAAGCGCCGGGAGGCGGCCGAGGCGGTGTTCAAGGCGCGCGATCCCGTCGGTTTACCCGCGGTCGAGCGCGCGCTGACCGCGGAATCCCACCCGGACGTGATGCGGGTTCTCGCAGCCGCCCGCGCCGCCGTGCTGCTCGCCCGGCCCGAGACGCCGGAGAACGAGCGGATCGCCGCGCTCGCGGCCATCCAGGCGCGGGGCGACGGCGACGCCATCGCGATCCTGAGGAACGTCGCGGCCAGCGACCCGAGCGAGACGGTGAAGGCCGCGGCCACCCGCGGCATCCAGGCCGTCGAGACCCGGCTCGCGGTGGCGGCGGCCGCCCAGAACGTCTGGTACGGCATCTCGCTGGGCTCCGTACTGCTGCTCGCCGCGATCGGGCTCGCCATCACCTTCGGGGTGATGGGCATCATCAACATGGCGCACGGCGAGATGGTGATGCTCGGCGCCTACACGACCTACCTCGTGCAGGACGCGATCCGCGCCCACGCGCCGGGCCTGTTCGACTGGTCGCTCGCCATCAGCATTCCCTGCGCCTTCCTGGTGGCCGGCGCGGTCGGCGTCGCGATCGAGCGCGGCATCATCCGCTTCCTCTACGGGCGCCCGCTCGAGACCCTGCTCGCCACCTTCGGCGTCAGCCTGATCCTGCAGCAGAGCGTGCGCTCGATCTTCGGCCCCACCAACCGCGAGGTCGGCTCGCCGGGCTTCATGTCGGGCGCCTTCGACGTCGCCGGCCTGTCGATCACCTGGGGCCGGATGTGGATCGTGCTGTTCGCCCTCGGCGTCTTCCTCGGGCTGCTCTTCGTGCTGCGCAAGACGTCGTTCGGCCTGAAGACCCGCGCCGTCACCCAGAACCGCCGGATGGCCGCCGCCATGGGCATCCGCACGCCCTGGGTCGACGCGATGACGTTCGGCCTCGGGTCGGGCATCGCCGGCATCGCGGGCGTGGCGCTCTCGCAGATCGACAACGTCTCGCCGAACCTCGGCCAGGGCTACATCATCGACTCGTTCCTGGTGGTGGTGTTCGGCGGCGTCGGCAACCTCTGGGGCACGCTGGTCGCGGCGCTGACGCTCGGCGTCGCCAACAAGCTGTTCGAGCCGTATTTCGGCGCGGTGCTCGCGAAGATCGCGCTCCTCGTCTTCATCATCCTCTTCATCCAGAAGCGCCCGCGCGGCCTGTTCGCGCTCAAGGGCCGGGCGGTGGAGTCCTGAGCATGACCCGCACGCGCCTCATCGACCCGAAGGGCTGGATCTTCCTCGCCGCACTCGCCGCCTTCTGCCTCGTGGTGCCGCTCCTCAACCTCGGGGTCGCCGAGAGCTCGGGGCTGCACCTGCCGACCTATCTGGTCTCGCTCTTCGGCAAGTACCTCGCCTTCGCGCTACTCGCGCTCAGCCTCGACCTCGTGTGGGGCTATTGCGGCATCCTCTCGCTTGGCCACGGCGCCTTCTTCGGGCTCGGCGGCTACGCGATGGGCATGTACCTGATGCGCCAGATCGGCCCGCGCGGCGTCTACGGCAACCCGGTCCTGCCGGACTTCATGGTGTTCCTGAACTACAAGGACCTGCCCTGGTACTGGCTCGGCTTCGACAACTTCGCTTTCGCGGCCCTGATGGTTCTGGCGGTGCCGGGGCTGCTCGCCTTCGTGTTCGGCTGGCTCGCCTTCCGCTCGCGGGTGACGGGCGTCTACCTGTCGATCATCACGCAGGCGATGACCTTCGCGCTGATGCTGGCCTTCTTCCGCAACGACATGGGACTGGGGGGCAACAACGGGCTCACCGACTTCAAGGACATCCTCGGCTTCCCCGTCCAGGCGCAGGGCACGCGCGTGGCACTCTTCGTCGCCACCGGCGTCGCGCTGGCGCTCGGCTATCTGGTGGCGCGCTTCATGACGGTCTCGGCCTACGGCAAGATCCTGATCGCGGTGCGCGACGCGGAATCGCGCACGCGCTTCCTCGGCTATCGGCCGGAGCACTACAAGACGCTGGCCTTCACGGTCTCGGCCATGATGGCGGGGGTGGCCGGTGCCCTCTACGTGCCGCAGGTCGGCATCATCAACCCGGGCGAGTTCGCGCCCACCAACTCCATCGAGGCGGTGATCTGGGTCGCGGTCGGCGGGCGCGGCACCCTGGTCGGCGCGGCGCTCGGCGCCGTCATCGTCAACTACGCCAAGACCGTGCTCACCGGCGCGATGCCCGACGCGTGGCTCTTCGCGCTCGGCGCCCTGTTCGTGGTCGTCACCCTGTTCATGCCCAAGGGCATCGTCGGCAGCCTGATCGAGCGCTTCGGCAGCCCGCGGGCGCGGGCCAAGCTGCCGCCCGAGCCCGAGATCGCGCCGAAACTCGCCGAAGAGGGGCAGGGCTGATGAGCGACGCCGACCTCCTGGCGCCCGTCAGCGTCACGGCCACGGGGCGCCCCGACGACGGCCACGCCCCGGCCCAGACCCGGCGCGTCACCGACGCGCTGCTCTACCTCGACGACCTCAAGGTCACCTTCGACGGCTACCGGGCCCTGCGCGGCCTCTCGCTCACCCTGGACCGGGGCGAGATGCGGGCGATCATCGGCCCGAACGGGGCCGGCAAGACCACGATGATGGACTGCATCACCGGCAAGACGCGGCCCGACACCGGCACGGCGCTCTTCGACGGCACCCACGACCTGACGAAGCTCGACGAGCCGGCGATCGCCGACCTCGGCATCGGCCGCAAGTTCCAGAAGCCGACCGTGTTCGAGAGCCACACGGTGGCCGACAACATCCTGCTGGCGCTCAAAGGCCCGCGCTCGGGGCTGGCCTCGCTGTTCGGCTGGCGCAATCGGGTCGAGGCGGAGCGCATCGACGCGCTGCTGACCAAAGTCGGGCTGATCGCGCACCGGTCGCGCCCGGCCGCCGACCTCTCGCACGGCCAGAAGCAGTGGCTGGAGATCGGCATGCTGCTGGCACAGGACCCCAAACTGCTGCTGGTGGACGAGCCGGTCGCCGGCATGACCGATGCCGAGACCGCCGAGACCGCCACGCTGCTGCGCGAGATCGCCCGCGACCACGCGGTGATCGTGGTGGAGCACGACATGCACTTCGTGCGCGCGCTCCAGTGCCGCGTCACCTGCCTGCACGAGGGCGCGGTGCTGGCCGAGGGCTCGATCGATGCGGTCTCGGCCGACCCGAAGGTGGTCGAAGTCTATCTCGGCCGGTGAGCGCCGTGCGGGCATCTCTCAAGCACATGGTTTCGAAAGGTCGAGACCTTTCGCGGGTGCAGGGCAGAGCCCTGCATTTGGAACCTCCGTCCCGGCTCTGCCGGGTCGGGGGTTCCAACCCGGGGCGCCGCCCCGGGACACCGCCAAAGGGCCTGGAGGCCCTTTGGGATCCCCGGAACTCCATCGAGCAGGCAGCGGGACGATGCTGACGGTCGACTCCATCGATCTGTACTACGGCGCCGCCAAGGCCCTGCGGGGCGTCTCGCTGACGGCCGAGCCCGGGCAGGTCACCGCCGTGCTCGGCCGCAACGGCGTCGGCAAGACCTCGCTGATGCGCGCCATCGTCGGCCAGCAGCCGATCGCCAAGGGCTCGATCCGGCTGGGCGACACGGTGCTGTCGGGGCTCGCGCCCTATGACCGGGCCCGTGCAGGCGTCGCCTTCGTGCCCCAGGGTCGCGAGATCTTCCCCTTGCTCACCGTGAAGGAAAACCTCGAGACCGGCTTCGCGCCCTGCAAGCGGGCGGACCGCTACGTGCCGGCCGAGATCTACGACCTGTTCCCGGTCCTGAAGGACATGCTGCACCGGCGCGGCGGCGACCTCTCGGGCGGCCAGCAGCAGCAGCTCGCCATCGCGCGGGCCCTGGTGACGCGGCCCAGGCTCCTCGTCCTCGACGAGCCGACCGAGGGCATCCAGCCCTCGATCATCAAGGATATCGGCCGGGCCATCACCTATCTCCGCTCCAAGGGCGAGATGGCGATCGTGCTGGTCGAGCAGTATTTCGAGTGGGCGCGCGACCTCTGCGACACCTACGCGGTGATGGATCGCGGGCAGGTGGTCGATGCGGGGGCACGGGCGGAGATGGACGAGGCCCAGGTGCTGCGCTGGCTGTCGGTGTAGGATCGAGGCTGGGCGCCACGCGGCTCTCCCTCCCACCCCCTCTGCGGGGGAGGGCGAGCGTGGAGAGCTGTTCTTACTCCGCCACCGCCTCGGCGACGCTCACCCGGCCCGAATCCTCGACGATCGCGGCCGCGGCCGCCTGGGCCAGAAGCGCGTAGCCGCCGTCGGCCATGTGCAGGCCGTCCGCCGCGAAGAGCTGCTTGCGGGTCAGCTTCCCCTCGCGGATCCAGTCCTGCATCAGGTCGGCGCGGCGGATCACCGGCACGCCGAGCTCGTCGCCGATCTCGCGGACCGCGTCACGGAAGCGGTAGGAGCCGGGCGTGGCGTCGAGCGCCGGGCACCATTGCGGCTCCATCAGCACCACGTCGATGCCGGCCTCCTGCATGCGCTTGATGGCGCCGACCGTCGCTGCGCGGAAATGGTCGAGGGCGACGCCGCGCAGCGGGTCGTTGCTGCCGGTCTGCCAGATCACCAGCTGGGGCTCGGCCGCGATCACGTCCCGGTCGAGGCGCTTGAGCATGTCGTCCACGTGCTCGCCGCCGATGCCGCGGTTGATCACCGTGACGCCGCCGAGCTGCGGGTAGAGCTTGCGGAGCGACGCCTCGAGGAGCGCCGGATAGGCCTTCGTCGGGCTGCTGGCGCCGATGCCTTCCGTCGAGGAGGAGCCGAAGGCGACGATGCGCAGCGGCGCGCCGATCGCGATCTGGCGGGCGACGTGGGGCAGGTCCGGCTGCTCGTCCGAGCCGAGACCCAGCACGTCGAGGTTGAGCGGGGCCGGGAGCAGGTCCGCGTAGGCCAGAACGGCGGACGGCAGCACCAGCAGACCGGCCATGAGGCCGGCTGTGCGGGCAATCGTGCGGGCGGACTTCGTGGCGGCGCGGAAGCGGGTGAAGGCAGGCACGACCGGAACCATCAATCTGTCGTTCGAGGCAGATAGAGAGTGCCACGCGGCTCCGGAAGACCGGGTTCCGCCCGACACTTAAATCCCGGGGAAATTCGTAACTCAAAATTAAGGCTGGAATGAAGCGCGTCCCGCTCGCCCTCCCTATGATCCACAGGAAGGGCGAGGACGGGATTACGCACAGGCAAGCTCGCGGGCCTGGCCCGCGCGGAAGGCGGCGGCAGCTTCCTCCGCGCGCCAGCAGGCCGCCTGATGCCCGTCCCCGACCGCGCCGAGCGGCGGGCGCTCGCGGCGGCAGCGCTCCTCGGCCAGGAAGCAGCGCGGCGCGAAGGGGCAGCCGGCCGGACGATTCGTCAGGTCCGGCGGGCTGCCGGGGATGGTCTGGAGCCGGGCCCCCTTGTCCATCGCCCCCTCGGCACGGCTGCGCAGCAGGCCGATCGTGTAGGGGTGGTGGGGATCGCGCACGATCTGCCGGGCCGAGCCGGTCTCCACGATATGGCCCGCGTACATCACGCTGATCCGGTCGGCGACCTCGACCGCCGCACCGAGATCGTGCGTGACCAGGATGATCGAGAGCCCGAGATCGCGCTGCAGCTCGCGCAGCAGCAGCAGGATCTGGATCTGCACCGTGGCATCGAGCGCGGTGGTCGGCTCGTCGGCGAGCAGCACCTGCGGCCGGCAGGCGAGCGCGAGCGCGATCATCGCGCGCTGGCGCATGCCGCCCGACATCTCGTGCGGGAAGTTGTCGAGGCGCCGCTCCGGGCTCGGGATGCGCACCCGCTCGAACAGGGCGAGCGCGCGCGCCCGCGCCTCGGCTTTCGAGACCTTCTCGTGGCGCAGGATCGCCTCGGTGATCTGCTGGCCCACCGTGTAGACGGGGTCGAAGGCGAGCAGCGGCTCCTGAAAGATCATCGAGACCTCGCGCCCGCGGTAATCCGCGAGCTCGCGCTTCGAGAGCCCCAGCACGTCGCGGCCCGAAACCGCGACCGTGCCGGTGATCCGGCTGCGTCCCTCGGGGAAGAGGCGCAGGATGGCGCGAAGCGTCACGCTCTTGCCGGAGCCGGATTCACCGATGAGCGCCATGGCCTGGCCGCGCTCGAGCGTCAGGTCGACGCCGTCGACCACCTGGACCTTGCCGAAGCCGACCTTGAGGTCCTTCAGCACGACGGCTTGTGTGTCGGTCATGCGCGTCTCTCCTCAGGCCGCTTCCCGGACGGCGGGCGCGTCCGGGTGCCCCGAGCCGGGCTGGCGTGCGAGGCAGGCCGCGCGGTGGGCGGGGCCGACCGGATCGAGGGGCGGCTCCGTGCCGGAGCAGACCGGGGCGACGAGGCGGCAGCGCGGGTGGAAGCGGCAGCCGGAGGGCGGGTCGATCGGGTTCGGCGGGTCGCCCGCGAGCAGCGCCTCCTGGGTGCGGTTGTCCGGATCGAGCGAGGGCATCGCGTGCAGGAGCGCGTGCGAGTAGGGATGCGCCGGCTCGGCCAGCACCGTGTCAGAGGGGCCGATCTCGGAGACGCGCCCGAGATACATCACCATCACGCGGTCCGAGATGAAGCGCACCACGTTCAGGTCGTGGCTGATGAAGATGTAGGTCAGCCCGAACTCGGCCTTGAGGTCGAGGAGCAGGTTCAGGACCTGCGCCTCGACCGACTTGTCGAGGGCCGAGACGGCCTCATCGAGGAGCACCAGCCGCGGCTCGAGCGCGAGCGCGCGGGCGATGTTCACGCGCTGGCGCTGGCCGCCGGACAGCTCGTGCGGGTAGCGGCCGGCGAAGCGCTTCGGCTCCAGGCCGACGCGGGCGAGAAGCGCCCGGGCGCGCTCGACCGCCTGGCGGCCCGGCACCCCGTTCACCTTCGGGCCGAAGGCGATCGAGGCCTCCACCGTCATGCGCGGGTTGAGCGAGGCGTAGGAGTCCTGGAACACCATCTGGACCTGGCGTCGGTAGGCCCGCCAGGGCAGGGCGCGGGACCCCACGGCCTCGCCGTCGAACAGCATCTCGCCGGCATCGCGCTCGATCAGCCCCATCAGGAGCTTGGCGGTGGTGGACTTGCCGCAGCCCGACTCGCCGACGATGCCGAGCGTCTCGCCCTTCAGCGTCTCGAAATCGACGCCGTCGACGGCGCGGACCACCTGCTTCGGGCCGCTGCCCTTGCGGACGGGGAAGTGCTTCTGGAGGCCCGAGACCGAGAGGAGCGGTTGGGCGGGGCCGCCGCGGTCGCGGGCGTCGATCGGCGCCCGGGCGAGAGGCTGGGCGAGAGCCGGGGAGGGGGACAAGGTGGTGACGCTCACTGGCGGATCTCCATGGCCGTCCGCAGGCCGTCCGAGAACAGGTTGAAGGCGATCGAGACGATGAAGATGGCCAGCCCCGGCAGCGCCGCGACCATCGGGTTGACGTAGATCGCGGTGCGCAGGGTATTCAGCATCAGACCCCATTCGGGCTCCGGCGGGCGAACGCCGAGGCCGAGGAACGAGAGGCCCGAGGCCAGGATCATCGACACGCTGATCAGCGAGGTCGCGTAGACGAAGATCGGCCCGACCACGTTGCCGAGCACCTGCACGCGCATGATCGTCAGCGCCGAGGCCCCGGAGAGCTTGGCGGCGTCGATGTAGTCGCGCTTGCGGATGCCCGTCGTCACGCTCTCGGCGACGCGCGCGATCTGGGGCACGAACACGCAGGTCAGCGAGACGATGGCGTTGAAGATGCCCGCCCCGAGCGCGCCCGAGAGGGCGATGGCGAGCAGCACCGACGGGAAGGCGAAGAACACGTCGATGGTGCGCATCAGGATCGTGTTGGTCCAGCCGCCCACGTAGCCGGCCAGGATCCCGATGCTGGAGCCGATCGCGAAGGCGATCAGCACGGGCGTCACGCCCATGAAGAGAGAGAGCCGGGCGCCGACCATCAGGCGGCTCAGCATGTCGCGGCCGAGTTCGTCCGAGCCGAGCCAGTAGGTGGCGTCGCCGACCGGCCGGAGGCGGCGCAGCATCGACCCCTTGTAGGGATCCATCGGGGTGATCCAGGGCGCGAAGATCGCCACCAGCACGATGGTGAGGATCACGGCGCCCGCCGCCATGGCGACGGGATCGCGCACGAGCCGGTGGCCGACATGGCCCCAGAAGCCGCGGGAGGGCGCGAAGGCCTCGGCTTCCGCGACGGGCGAGGCGGTGGGAACGGCGCCGTCAAGGGCGACGGAGGCGGCGGTGACGGGTGCAGTCATGGAAGCCTCCTCAGGCCCGCTCGATGCGCGGATCGAGGGCGGTCTGCATCACGTCGACGATGAGGTTGAGGCCGACGAAGAACATCGCCAGCACGAGGATCGAGCCCTGCAGCAGCGGCAGGTCGCGCTGGAAGATCGCGGCGTTCAGGAGGAAGCCGGTGCCGGGCCACGCGAACACGGTCTCGATCAGGATCGAGCCGCCGAGGAGATAGCCGAGCTGCAGGCCCATGATGGCGAGCGCGGTCGGGGCGGCGTTGCGCACCACGTGCTTGAACACGCCCCACTCGTTCATGCCCTTGGCGCGCAGCGCCTCGACGAAGTCCTGCGCCAGGATGTCGGCCACGAGCGCCCGGACCGTGCGGGCGATGATGCCGGTCGGGATCACCGACATCGTGATCGCCGGCAGGATGATGTAGCGCAGGTGCTCGAAATCCGGCCGCCAGTTGCCCGAGCCGTCCGGCCCGGCGCCGGTCGGCGGCAGCCAGCCGAGCGTCGCCGAGAAGATGATCACCAGCACCATGCCGAGCCAGTAATGCGGCACGCTCACCCCGAAGACGGAGAGCGCGGAGGCCGCCCGGTCGAGGATCGAGTTGCGGTGGTAGCCCGCGACGAAGCCGAACAGGGTCCCGAAGGTGAAGCCGATCAGCGTCGCCACGGAGGCCAGGATCAGGCTGTTGACGACCGCGCGGGCGACCTCGCCGAGAACCGGGCGGCCGGTGGCGATCGAGGTGCCGAGATCGCCCTGGAGCACGTGCCAGAGCCAGATCGCGTACTGAACGGGAAGCGGCTTGTCGAAGCCGTAGGCCGCGCGCATCTCGTCGATGGTCGCCTGGGTGGCGTCGGCCGGCAGGACGGCGCTCAGGGGATCGCCGGGCGCCAGATGCACCAGCGCGAAGCAGACCACGCTGACGCCGAAGGCGACCGGCGTGACGTAGAGCAGACGTTTGAGGATGTAGAGCAGCATCGGCTGTCTTGACTCGACTGTTTCAACGGTACGCGCGGCGGTTCGGACGCATCGTCCGAACCGCCAGACTTCAGACCCGCGTCCTGAGCGTGCGCGGGTCCCCTCTCCGGCACGGGAGAGGGGCCTGTCGCGGCGCCAGCCCGTAGGCCGGACGCCGATCTCAGCGGCTCGCGGTCCCCATCGTGATCTGCGAGAAGTCCTGGAACCAGTTCTGGGCCTGCTTGAAGCCCTGGACCTTGGGGCTCATCGCGCGCGGATTGACGTCGTGCGTGATCATCACGAACAGCGCGTCGTCGACGAACTTCTCGTGGACCTGCTTCAGGATCTTCTCCTGGTCGGTCTTGTCGAAGGCGTTGCGCACGCCGTCGAACAGCTTGTCCATCGCCGGATCACAGTAGTAACCCCAGTTCGTGCCGTTCGGCGGCGCGAGGTTGCATTGCAGGTGGCGGATGTATCCGGTGAAGGGGTCCTGGATGAAGTACGAGTAGTTGATCGCCGAGACGCCGCGGGAGATGTCGGCCTTGGCGCCGGCGCGCCAGATGTTGATCAGCGTGTTCCACTCGACCACCTCGAAATCGACCTTGAAGCCGACCTCGGCGAGGCTCTGCTGCACGAACTCGTTCATCGGCAGGGGCTGCATCTGGCCCGAGCCCGAGGCCGAGATGCCGACCTTGATGGCGAGCGGCTTCTGCGGCGTGTAGCCGGCCTCGGCCATCAGCTTCCTGGCGGCCTCGGGATCGTACTTCACGTCGAAGGTGGGCTTGCCGAACCACTGGTGGCCGGGCGGCATGAAGCCCTTGGCCGGGATGGCGAGACCGCCGAGCAGCTCCTTCAGGCCCTCGCGATCGATGCCGAGATTGGCGGCCTTGCGGATCCGGATGTCGTTCCAGGGCGAGCCCTCGATGCGGGACAGGTGCCAGGTCCAGTTGTGGGGGTAGGAATTGGTGACGATCTTGAAGCCGGCCGCCTTGAGCGAGGGCACGGCGTCGGGCGCGGGCGCCTCGATCCAGTCGACTTGGCCGGAGCGCAGCGCGGCCACGCGGGCGTTGGCCTCGGGCAGCGGCACGAGCACGAGCTTGTCGAGCTTCGGCACCCGCGCCTTGTCCCAGTAGTTGGTGTTCGGCACCATCTCGGCGCGCTCGCGGGGAGCGAACAGCGTCATCTTCCAGGGGCCGGTGCCGGAGGGCGTCTTGGCGAAGGCGTCCCAGTTCTTGCCCAGCTTCTCCCACTGGGCGGGCGAGGACATCATGATCCAGGCGAGCTGGTAGAGCAGGGTCGCGTCCGGCGCCTTGGTGACGACTTCCAAAGTCATCGGATCGACGGCCCGGTAGCTCGCCACCGCGGGGATGCGGGTGCGCCCCTGCGCCGACTGGCGCGGATCGTATTGCGGCGCGTCGTTCTTCAGGAGCTTGTCGAGGTTCCACACCACCGACTCGGCGGTGAAGTCGGAGCCGTCGTGAAACTTCACGCCGGGACGGATCTTGAAGGTCCACTTGGTCTTGTCGTTCGGGTCGACCGTCCAGCTCTCCGCTAGGCCCGGGACGATGTCGGACGGCTTGTCGGCCGACGACAGGTCCCAGTTCACGAGCCCGTCATAGACCGTGTAGCCGGTGAACCGCATGCCCTCGCCACCGTTATCGGCTTGCCCCGTGGTCAGCGGGATGTCCGACGCGGTCATGCCGATGCGGAGCACGCCCTGAGCCAGGGCGCCGGGCACGGCGAACCCGGCCGTGAGGACGCCGGCGAGCGCCGCGCGGGCGCCGAGTCGTTTCGCGGTAGAGAACATATCGAAAGTGCTGGCTCCGTGGGGGGACACATCGGGTGCCCTCGGGACGGATCCGCCTATGCAAGGGGTCGGCCAACACGGTCTCGCGGCCCGCCTTTTCTCGGCCCCGTCGCGATCCGAACCTCGGCAGGACCTTCGCTGGACTTCGGCGCGGGCGCGCACAGAACAGAAGAGAACAGATCGGTTCGAGGCATCGCTAGCCCTGGCCAGCCGGGCGGGCGCGATCACGCGCGCCGGACACGCTCCGAAAGCCGGGGCGCATCCGCGCATCGGGCCGGCGTCCCGGAGCCGTTGCGGCGACCCCGGAGGACGGGAGCGGCCGCGACGCACCCGCCCGGGCCCGCTCAGGCAGGCCGCTCGTCGTCGACGACGCTCACATGGGCGGCCACGATCTTCCAGCCCGCGGGCAGGCGGGCCCAGGTCTGGCTCTGGCGCCCGACCCGGCCGGGCGCGCCGTCGCGCCGGAACAGGGTCATGGCCGTCGCGAAGTCGCGGCCGTAGGTCGTGATCACGGTCCGCTCCAGGGACCGGGCGAGACCGACCGGCGAGCGAGCCCGGCGGAAGGCCCGGATCGCGTCCATGCCGTAGAGGTTCTCGCCCGCGCCGTACCGGATGGTGCGGGGATCGTCGTGAAACAGCGCCTCCAGCGTCGCCACGTCGTTGCCGACGAGGGCGGCCTCGTAGACCCGGAAGGCCGCCTCGACCTCGGCCTTCACCGCGGGATCGTCGATCTGCATCGGTGCCTCCTTCAGCCGAGTGTCGCGACGGGGGCCGCGACCGCGCCGACGCGTTCCAGATGGCGGGCGACACGCAGCGCCACATCCTCCCGCCAGGGCGCGGCGATGACTTGGACGCCGAGCGGCAGGCCGGCGTCGAGCCGGACCGGCACCGCCACGACCGGCAGGCCGATGAAGGAGATCGGCTGCGTGAACAGGCCGACATTCGCGCGCACCGGCAACTCGACACCGTCGATCACGAAGTGGGTCTGGCCGCGGCGCGGGGCCCGGCAAGGCGTGGCAGGGGCGAGGATCACATCGACCGTTCCGAACAGGTCGAGCACGGCCGCGCGGTACCAGCGGCGGAAGCGTTGCGCGCGCTCGACATGGGGCGCCGGGATCATCGCGCCGGCGATCAGACGGTCGCGCACCGCCGGATCGAAATCGCCCGCGCGCGTGCGCAGGCGATCGAGATGGAGGGCCGCGCCCTCGGCGGCGGTGATCAGGTAGGCGGCCGCGCGGGCGCGGCGCGCCTCCGGGATCTCGACCGTGCGGGTCGCGCCGAGGGCCTCGGCGACCCGCGCGACCGCCGCGAAGGCCTCCGGGTCGCCTCCGCCCGCGAAGTAGCCGCCCGCCACGGCGATGCGCAGGTCCGCGATGCCGGCATCCAGACCCGGCAGGGCCGGCTCGGGCGGGCGGGTCGTCGCGACCGGGTCGGCCGGGTCCGGCCCCTGCATCGCGTCGTAGGCGCGGGCGAGGTCGCCGACGCCGCGCGCCATCGGCCCGAGATGGTCGAGGCTGCCGACGAAGGGGAAGCTGCCCGCCCGGCTCAGCCGCCCGTAGGTCGGCTTCAGGCCGAAGCAGCCGCAGAAGGCCGACGGCACCCGGATCGAGCCGTTGGTGTCGGAGCCGAGCGCCAGCGGCACCAGCCACGCCGCCACGGCGGCGCCCGAGCCGCCCGACGAGCCGCCGGTCATGTGCGCCGGGTCGTGCGGGTTGCGGCTGTCGCCGTCATGCACGTTCTCGCCGGTGAAGTCGTAGGCGTACTCGCCCATGTTGAGGGCGCCGACGAGGATCGCGCCCGCCGCCTTCAGGCGCCTGACGAGCGTCGCGTCCTCTTCGGCCGGAGGCCGGTCGCGATTGATCTTCGCGCCCGCCCGGGTGGGCAGGCCGGCGATGTCGATGAGGTTCTTGACCGCGAAGGGCACGCCGGCGAGCGGTCCGTGGACACGGCCGGCATCGACCGCCTCGGCCTGCGCCCGCGCCCGTGCGGCGGTCACGTCCGTGAAGGCGTTCACCGCCGGATCGAGCGCCGCGATGCGGGCGAGCGCCGCCTCGGTCACCGCGCGGGCGCTGACGCGGCCCGCGCTCACCGCCTCGGCGATGGAGGCGGCCCCGGCCGTGCTCCAGTCGTTGATGGTCTCGTCCGTCATGGTGCTAGGCCTCGAAGACCGGGGCCGCCTCGGCCTCGTCGGGCAGGGGGAACCCTGCGACGAGGTCGGCAGCGGCGGAGAGCACCGCGAGGTTGCGGCAGACGGGCTCGATCCAGGCGGGATCAAGGGTGAGGCCGAGCAGGGGGGCGGCCGCCGCGGCGTAGGCCGTCAGATCCGGCACCGCAGGTCCAGGGGCAGGGACAGAAGCAAGGGGCATCGTCGTTCCTCGTCGATAGGGGCTGACGCGCAGAAACTTGGCCGTTTGCCTATTTTGGTGGCATTAACCGGCGGCCATGCAGGACCGATGCGCAGGTCGGCGGTCGACCAATTGCCTTTTTTGAAGGCAGTGACCGCACGACCTGCAATTCGCTTAAAGGATTAGCAGGATGCTCACGCTTGCGGCGCGTTGGCGAGCGTCACCAGGGTGTGCAGCAGGACGTCGGCACCGGCCGCGCAATCCGCCGGCTCGGCCGATTCCGACTCGTTGTGGCTGACGCCGTCCTTGCAGGGCACGAAGATCATCGCGGCCGGCATCCGGCCGGCGAGGTTGCAAGCGTCGTGGCCGGCACCTGAGACCATGCGGCGTCGGCTGAGCCCAAGCCCCTCGGCAGCGCCGTCGACCGCCGCGATCAGGTGCGGATGGAACGGCACAGGCTCCTTGCGCCAGATGCGGGTGAGGGCGATCGCGAGGTTGCGCCGGGTGCCGATCTCGGCGGCCGCCTCGTTCAGGGCCGCCTCCATCGCGTCCAGGACGGCGGAGGCCGGGTCGCGCACGTCGAGGGTGAAGCGGATCTGGCCCGGAACCACGTTGCGCGACGGGCTGACGATCTCGGCCTCGCCCAGCGTGGCGACCGCCGTGGGCGCGTGCGCCAGCGCGATGCGCTCCACCGCCAGCGCGAACTCGGCCAAGCCCAGCATGGCGTCGCGGCGGCGGGGCATCGGCGTGGTGCCGGCGTGGCTCTCGAAGCCCGCGACCGTACCGTCGAACCACGCGATGCCCTGGCCGCCCTCGACCACGCCGATGGTCTTCTGCTCGGCCTCCAGGATCGGACCTTGCTCGATATGCAGCTCCACGAAGGCACCGATCTCGCGCGCGCCGACCGGCTCGCCGCCCTGGTAGCCGATGGATTCGAGGGCTTCGCCGACGCTCACGCCCTTCGCGTCGCGTTTGGCCAGGATCTCGTCGGTGGTGAACTCGCCCGCGTAAGCGGCCGAGGCCATCATGGCGGGGGCGAAGCGCGAGCCCTCCTCGTTGGTCCAGTTGACGAGAAGGAGCGGCGCCTCGGTCTCGATGCCGGCATCGTTCAGGCTGCGCATCACCTCGAGCCCGGCGAGCACGCCGAGGATGCCGTCGAACTTGCCGCCGGTCGGCTGGGTATCGAGATGCGACCCGCAGGCGATCGGCTTCCGACTCATGTCGCGGCCCCGGCGCAGGGCGAACTGCGTGCCGAGCGCGTCGGTGCCGACCTCCAGCCCCGCGGCCTCGCAGGCGTCCCGGAACCAGTCGCGCACCGCACGGTCCTCGTCCGAGAGCGTCAGGCGGTTGATCCCGCCGGCCGGGGTGGCGCCGAACCGGGCGGTCTCCATCAGGGTGGACCAGAGGCGCGATCCGTCGACGCGCAGGTTGTGGGTCTTCGTAGGATTCTTCGCAGGAGTGTCGGCTGACATCGGCAACGCATCCTCTCGCCGGTCGGGGACCGGGACCGGCAGGGCTCGGGGTACAGAATCGGCGCCCGGCCTATCATCCGCGCGCCGCCCTGCATCAGCAACTGGAATGCCAGCCGCGGAGGGCCGGGAGGCGCGCCGCCATGCGCCGGACGCACAGGTAACGGGATCCCAGAGGGCCCGAGGCCCTTTGGCAGGGTCCCGGGGCGGCGCCCCGGGTTGGAACCGCTGCCCCGGCAATGTTGGGACGGCGGTTCCAGATGCAGGGCTCTGCCCTGCACCCGCGAAAGGTCTCCGACCTTTCGAAACCGATTACCCGGGGTAGCGGTAGGGGTCGGGCCGTCTGGCCGCCTCGTAGACCGGCTCGCCCGCGACCCAAGTCGCCTGCACGCGCTCGGGGCCCAGCGTCATCTGCACGAACAGAAGCTCCTCGATGTCCGTGCAGTAGCGGGCGCGGTGAGCGAGCAGCGGCGAGGCGGCGGTGTCGAGGACGCAGAGATCCGCCTCGTAGCCGACCGCGATGCGGCCGATCCGGTCCTCCAGGTGCAGCGCCTCGGCGCCGCCCGCCGTCGCGAGCCAGAGGGCGCGCACCGCGTCGAGCTTGTCGCCGCGCAGAGCCGCGACCTTGTAGGCCTCGCCGAGCGTGCGCACGAGCGAGAGCGTGGTGCCGGCTCCGACATCGGTGCCGAGCCCGGTCCGGACCGGGCGCCGCGGATCGAGCGCGTCGAAGAGCCGGAACAGGCCGCTGCCGAGGAAGAGGTTCGAGGTCGGGCAGTGCGACAGCGCCGCGCCCGTGCGGTGGCAGGTGCAGAAATCCTCTTCCTCGACGTGGATGGCGTGGCCGAAGACCGCGCGCGGCCCGACGAGCCCGGCATGGGCGTAGACGTCGAGGTAGCTCGACCGCGCCGGAAAGAGGTCGCGCACCCAGGCGACCTCGGCCGGGCTCTCGCTGAGATGGGTCTGGAGATAGAGGCCGTCGTGCTCCCGCAGCAGCGCGCCGGCCGCGTCGAGCTGCGCCTCTGTGCAGGCGGGGGCGAAGCGCGGCGTCACGCCGTAGAGCTGGCGCCCGCGCCCGTGCCAGCGCCGGATCAGGGCCTCGCTCTCCCGGTAGCCGCGCTCGGCCGTGTCGAGCAGGGCCGAGGGCGCGTTCCGGTCCATCAGGACCTTGCCGGCGATCATCCGGGTGTTGAAGCGCTCGGATTCGGCGAAGAAGGCGTCGACCGAGTGGGGGTGGACCGTGCAGTAGACCGCGGCCGTGGTTGTGCCACAGGCCAGCACCTCGCGCAGGAAAAGGCGCGCCGTGTCCTCGGCGTGCCGCCGGTCCGCGAACGAGACCTCCGCCGGGAAGGTATAGCGCTCCAGCCAGCCCAGCAGCTGCGCCCCGAAGGCGCCGACCATCTGGATCTGCGGGTAGTGCACGTGGGTGTCGACGAGCCCCGGCAGGATCAGGCCGTTCGGGTACTCGACCGGCACGACGCCCGGCGGCAGGGCGCCCTTCGTCAGCTCGTAGGCGCCGAAGGCGGTGATGCGCCCGCCCTGCATCACGACGAGTCCGTCCTCGTGGTGGACGAGGCAGGAGCCGGGCTCGGAGAGGAACGGGTTCGCCCGGAGGGTGAGGACCCGGCCCCGGACGGCCCGGACGGTGTCGGCGGCTGCGGTCAGTGCGCGGCTCCGGTGGTGACGAACTTGAGGACGAAGAGGGCGGCGATGCCCCAGACCACCGGCTTCACGTCCCGCGCCCGTCCGGTCAACAGCTTCAGCACCGCGTAGGTGATGAAGCCGAAGGCGATGCCCGTCGCGATCGAGTAGGTGAAGGGCATCAGAAGCGCGGTGACGCAGGCGGGGATCACCTCGGTCAGATCGTCCCAGTCGAGATCGACCAGCTCGCGCAGCATCAGGCAGGCCACGTAGAACAGGGCCGGCGCGGTGGCGTAGGGCGGCACCGAGCCGGCGAGCGGGGCGAAGAACAGGCAGGCCAGGAACAGCACGCCCACCGTCACCGCCGTGAGCCCGGTGCGGCCGCCCTCCTCGACGCCCGACGCGCTCTCCAGATAGGCCGTGGTGCTCGACGTGCCGAGCAGCGAACCGGCGAAGATCGCGGCGGAATCGGCCATCAGAGCCCGGTCGAGTCCGGCGGTCCGGTCCGGCGTGAGAAGGCCGGCGCGGCTCGCCACGCCCATCAGCGTGCCGGTGGCGTCGAAGAGCTCCACGAGGAACAGCACCAGCACCACGTTGAGGATCCCGGCCGAGAGCGCGCCCGAGAGGTCGAGGGCCAGGAACGTCGGCGCGAGCGAGGGCGGCAGGGAGACGACGCCGCCGAAGCTGTTGCCGGCCACGAAGAAGCTGAGGGTGGTGACGCCGAGGATCGAGATCAGCAGGGCGGCCTTCACCTTGCGCACCGAGAGCACGGCGACCGCGAGGAAGCCGACGACGGCGAGCACCGTGCCGGGTCTGTGCAGGTCGCCGAGCGTCACGAAGGTCGCGGGGCTCGCCGCGACGATGCCGGCATTCTTGAGCGCAATGATCGCCAGGAACAGCCCGATCCCCACGGTGAGCGCGATGCGCATGGAGCGCGGGATGCCGTCCACGATCACCCGGCGCAGGCCGGTCAGCGTCACCACGAGGAAGCAGACACCTGAGACGAACACGGCGCCGAGCGCCGCCTGCCACGTGTAGCCCATCCCGAGCACGACGACGTAGGCGAAGTAGGCGTTGAGCCCCATGCCGGGCGCCATCGCCACCGGCCAGTTGGCGAAGAGGCCCATGATCGCCGAGCCGATCGCCGCCGCGAGGCAGGTCGCGACGAAGACCGCGCCCCGGTCCATGCCGGCGTCGGCGAGAATGCTCGGGTTGATGAAGACGATGTAGGCCATCGTCAGGAAGGTGGTCAGCCCGGCCAGCATCTCGGTGCGCACGCTGGTGCCGTGCGCGGAGAGCCGGAACAGGCGCTCCAGCAGCCCGCCGCCCGGCCGGGCCTGTGCGATGTCGGATCTCGCGTCCATGCCGTCCCCGCCCACTGTGCCTCAGCCGTTAGCCGTTCCGGCCGATCGTCGCCTCGATCTGGCCGTGCGGCTCGTCCGTCGGCAGGAAGACGGTGCCGGGATTGTCGAGGCCGAAGGGTGTGAGATTGATCGGGATGTAGTGCTTGTTCGGCATGGCGAAGCCGATCTCGGCGATCTCAGGCGTTGCGGCCAGCGCCGCCTCGCCCATCCGGTACATCGAATCCTGCACGCTCGCCGAGTAGGTGGTGCCGAAGACCCGGATCAGGGTCTCGAGCACGGCCGCGTTCGCCGCCGCGTAGTCCGTCGGCGCCGCGCTCCAGGTCCAGGTCGCGTCCATGCTGGTCGCGGCGATGCGGTCGTCGGTGTCGGGCAGCGTCCGGTAGGCGTCGTCGAAGAAGTTCGACCAGCCGGACTGCGTGGTCTTCATGAAGGTGTAGCCGCGCAGGCCCGAGCGCAGCATCTGCCTGTCGCGGCTCGCCGTCAGCGCGACGTAGCCGGTGCCGTTGCCGTCGAGGGTGAAGGTATGGCCGTGGGGGGTGCCGTCGATGGCATGGCGCAGCCAGCGCGTCTCGCGGCCCTCGACCGAGATTTCCTCGACCTGCGGGTAGGTGTCGAGGAAGAGCGCGGCGACGGCCTGCGCGAACGCCTCCTTGTCGAGGGCGACGTTGCGCGCCGCCACCACGTTGACGATGTTCTTCACGGTGTCGGTGGCGACGCAGGCGCGATTGTCGGCCCGCGTCCAGGCGGCGTCGAACCCGCCCTTCATCAGCACCGTCAGGGTCAGCTCGCGCGGCGTGTGGTGGTCGCCGTCGCGGGCGAGGCGCATCACCCGGACGCGGCCCTTGCCGTAGGTGGAGGCGGTGAGCGGCATGGCGGGCTCCGGTTGGGTCGCGCTATCGGTCAATGGGCTTCGGCGACCTTGGCCTGACGGATCGCCGCGTCGCGGGCCTCGGCCGTTCCGCCCAGGCCGTTGAAGAAGAGGTTCAGTCCCACGGCCGCGATCGCCGCCAGCAGGATGCCCGATTCCAGGAGCGGATGCAGCGCGTGCGGCATCTGCTTGAAGAAGGCGGGCGCGACGAGCGGTATCATGCCGAAGCCGACCGAGACCGCGACGATGAACAGGTTGTTGCGGTTGCCCGCGAAATCGACGCCCCCGAGTATGCGCGTGCCGGTGGCGCCGACCATCCCGAACATCACGAGGCCCGCCCCGCCGAGCACGCATTGCGGCACGGCCTCGACGAGCGCCGCGAGCTTCGGGATCAGCCCGAGGCCGAGCATGATGAACCCGCCCGCCACCGTGACCCAGCGCGAGCGGACGCCGGTGACGCCCACGAGCCCGATATTCTGGGAGAACGAGGTGTAGGGGAAGGTGTTGAACACGCCGCCGATCACGGTGCCGAGCCCGTCCGCGCGCAGGCCCCGGGTCAGGCGCCGCTCGTCGACCGGATCGGCGGTGATCTCCGAGAGCGCCAGGAACATGCCGGTCGATTCGATCATCACGACGATCATCACGAGGCAGAGGGTGACGATCGAGACCAGGTCGAAGGTCGGCCAACCGAACGCGAAGGGGCGCACCACGTCGAACCAGGGCGCCGCCGCGACGCGGTCGAGATGGACGAGGCCGGCGAACCCGGCCACGACCATGCCGAGCACGATGCCGATCAGAACCGAGGCCGAGGCGACGAAGCCCCTCGCGTAGCGGGTGATGACCAGGATCGCGCCGAGCACGAAGGCCGCGATGCCGATATAGAGCGGCGCGCCGTAGTTCGGGTTGCCGACGCCCCCCGCCGCCCAGTTCACGCCGACGCGCATCAGCGAGATGCCGATGACCAGGATGATCGTGCCGGTCACCACCGGCGGGAACAGCGGCAACAGCCGCCCGATCAGGGGCGCGACGAGGAGCCCGAACAGGCCGGAGGCGATCACCGCCCCGTAGATGCCCGTGAGGCCGATCTCCGGGGTGGTGCCCATCGCCACCATCGGGGTCACGGCCGCGAAGGTGACGCCCATCATCACCGGCATGCGGATGCCGATGCCCGGCAGGCCCCAGCTCTGGACCAGGGTGACGAGGCCGCAGGCGAAGAGGTCGGCGCTCACCAGCATCGCCACCTGCTCCGGCGGCAGCTTGAGGGCCCGCCCGACGATGAGGGGTACCGCCACGGCGCCCGCATACATCACCAGAACGTGCTGGAGGCCGAGCAACCCGAGGGCGCCGCGGGAGAGCCGCCGCCCGAGCAGCGGGCCCGATCCGGCCGCCGATGACGGGGGAGGGGGCAACGACATGGAGAGCCTCCGTGAGCGACGTCGATATGAGCGTTCCGGCGCCGGCCGGACGCGGTCAATGCAGACCATGTGCCAGACCCGGCGACCTCCGGAGTCGATACGCGCGCCGGAACGGAACATTTCTCAGCATTCGGCTCTTTAGAGCCGGACAGTCGGGATGAACGCGCCGACGAAACCTGCAATCGAGTCGTCCATGATCACACGCGCTTCACTCGGCGTCGCCATCGCGCTCGGCCTCGCCGTCTGCGGCTCCGCCCAGGCCCAGTCGGTCGGCGCACCGGCCGGTAAGGATCCGGCCACCGCGGCCGGCGGGACGCAGGGGATCGCGGGCAAGCGGAACGTGGCGCGGGCCTTCCGCAAAGGCGATGCGGTTCGCGCACCACGGGGCATCGGCATTCCAGTCACCGCTGCACGGCGGCGCTGAGGCGCGCCGCCCCCTCACGCGCCATCAGAAGACGTGGATCGACACCCCGGCCAGAAAGGTCTTCTCCTCCGCGCCGGCACCGGAGATTCCGGTTGTGTAGATCGCCGGCGTGACGGCCCGACTGAAGTAGTCCATGTCGTTGCCGAACTTGTTCCGCCAGTACTGAAATCCCACGAAGGCGTCGAGGCGGCCGGGCTGGTTCCAGATCAGCTTGCCCACATCGAGCACGAGGTTGGTGCGCGACAGGAACTCGACCGTCGTCGGCGTGGATGTCGGCGTGCTCGTCCGCCCCTTGGGCATCACGATATTGTTGAACCCCGCGACCCGGAGCGGGAAACCGCCGAGCAGGCCGTCGAGCGGGAAATTGTAGACGATCTCGAATTCCGGCGTCGTCTCGAAGGTGACGTCGCGGTAGGGGGCCACCGCGAAGCCGTTCCGGTTCCACTCCTTCGAGGCGTGGACCGCGACGTTCAGGAAACCGACCGGGACGTCGATGGAGAAGACGAGACCGCCGACCACCAGACGCTTGCGCGGCCCGAAAGGCGTGTTCTTGGCGTTGGCGTCGAAGCCGAAGGACAGCGACACGTCCTTGATCAGACCGCTGATCGCGAAGGCCTTGGTGCCCGTCATCTTGTTGCCGCTGAGCGTGCCGCGATAGAGACCGTAGGCCTCGGTCGCGCCGTAGCCGAAGAGCGTCGTCTGCCCCGGGATCTCGTTGCGCGTTCCCGCAGGGTCCTGCGAGCCGGATTTCAGGACGTCGAGGGAGAGGAAGTTCGTTCCGTAGGCCCAGGCGTTCGCGTGCGCGATGTTGAGGATGTTCTTCGGGATGTCGCGCCCGTCGCTCGGATCCGCGGTCTTGAGCTTGGGAATGCCCGGCTCGGAGGCGGTGAACGCGTGCCGATAGCTGATCTGCGTGTCGGCGAAGACGAAGAAGGGCGCTTCCTTCTGCTCGGTCCGCTCGGGCGCCGCGCGCTGCCGTACAGCATCCATGTCCGCGGCACCCGCCGCCGCGACCATTTCCAGCGACAGCAGTGCCGCCACCGCGCTCCGTCCGATCATCGCACCCCCCCGATCCGACCAAATCTGTATTCGTGTCGCAATCGAGGTGCCATAACGGCGATCAGATCGGGCATCTCGTGATCAAGTCACCGAAATGCAACATTTCACGCCCTATGCGGACATGCGATTTGTGCATCCATTTCAAGCGGATGCGGGATACAGGCTTACTACGCCCAGCGATGCCCCACATCCGAGACACATCTAGAGATTGCACTTGATCGTCGGCAGCGAACTCCGACATCAAGGGCCGCGTTGCCGGGCGGCGATCGGACCCATCGGTGATGCAGGACGAGGCCGATCCCGGGTCAGAGGGACACGATCCGTCCGACCGGGCGGCGCGCGGCCCGGCGCCAAGTTACCGGCTCCTGGCGCAAGGCCTGCTATGCCGGGCAGCATCCCGGATGACCGGCGTACCGACTGAGAGAGACAATGGCCTCCGCTTCCCTCACCCTCGCCGCACTCGACGCGATGTCGACGCCCGATTTCACGGCGGCGCTCGGGGCGATCTACGAGCACGCGCCCTGGGTCGCGGCGGCGGCAGCGGCCCGGCGCCCCTTCGCGACGGTCGAGGCGCTCGCGGACGCGATGCGGCGGGCGATCGAAGAGGCCCCAGACCCGCAGCGCCACGCCCTCCTCGCCGGCCATCCGGAACTCGCGGGCCGCGCCGCGCGGTCCGGCCACATCGAGCCCGCGTCCGTGGAGGAGCAGGCGGCGGCCGGTCTCGACCGCCTCTCGGAGGCCGAGTACGCCCGCTTCGAGGCCCTGAACGCGGCCTACCGCGCGCGGTTCGGGATCCCCTTCATCCTCTGCGTGAAGCGCCACGGCCGCGCCTCTCTCCTGCGCAGCTTCGAGGCCCGCCTCGCCTCGGATCCCGAGACCGAGCGGCGCACCGCGCTCGCGGAGGTGTTCCGGATCGGCGCGATCCGCCTCGGCGGGCTGGTGGAGGGCGCCGGGCCCCTGCGCACCACGGGCAGCCTCTCCACCCACGTCCTCGACACTGTGCGGGGCCGCCCGGCCGCGGGGGTCGGCGTGGAACTGCACGAGATCGTCTCGGCGGAAGACTCCGTCCTCGTCGCCCGCGCCGTGACCAATGCGGACGGGCGCACCGACGCGCCGCTGATCGGCGGCCGCCCGGTGCCGATCGGGACCTACGAGCTCCGCTTCGCCCTCGGAGCCTACCACCGCGCGGCCGGGCACGATCTGCCCGACCCGCCCTTCCTCGACATCGTGCCGCTGCGCTTCGGCGTGTCGGACCCGGAGGGGCACTACCACGTGCCCCTGGTGGCGACGCCCTGGAGCTTCCAGACCTACCGCGGCAGCTGAGGCGGCCTTGCCGGCCCGGTGCGTCGGCCCAGATCTTCGACGATCGGGGAGGTGCTGCCGTGGGCGGGACGAAGAGCGTCGATGTCGTGATCAGCGGCCGGGTGCAGGGCGTGTCCTACCGGGCCTGGACCGAGCGCGAGGCGCGGGCCCGCGGCCTCGCGGGTCACGTCCGCAACCGCCACGACGGCTCGGTCGAAGCGGTGTTCTCGGGGCCCGAGGCCGCGGTCGACGCGATGCTGGCGGCCTGTCGGGAGGGACCGCCTGGCGCGCGCGTCACGGACGTCGCGGCGACGGGGCGCCCCGAGGTGGCATCCGCCGGCTTCCGCATCCTGTCGTAGGACCGCCTCCGAACGTGCGAGGGCGGCATCCACCGCCGACCGCAGACAATCTGGAAACGGACATCGCTGAGGATGACCAAAGGCCTCGCCGACAGCACCGTGGCCGTGCGCGCGAACGCGTCTACTGCGACAGCAGGAGTTTGCCCGATCTCGGGCAAACTCCTGCTGT
>NZ_BPQM01000102.1 GCF_022179245.1 Methylobacterium gregans | reverse complement strand
GGCGCCCGTCGGCGAGCGCGGCCACAACGGCATCGCGCACCGCTCCGCCGCGGTGGGCCAGCGCGGCCAGCACCGCCTCCGGCGTGCCAGGAAAACCCGCGAGCTTCTCGGCGACGATGAGCGCCGTCTCCTCGTCGACCGTCGGGATCAGCCCGCAGGCCAGGGCCTCGAAGGATTCCCGCTCCGCCCGGTCCCGCCGCTCCGCCTGCACGAACAGGTCCGTCTGAACCCGCAGCACCACGGGCTTCAGATCGAGATGCGCGACGCGCGACAATTCGATGAGCCCGGACAGGTCCGGCGCATTCTCGACGGATGGGGGCATGGCACTTCGGGTACGCAACTTGGGTAACCGCAGGCTAACGAGACCGGCGTGAATCGACCTTTAAGCGCCGCCTCGCCGGGCGGTGCCGACCTGCGCCAGAGCGGGATTCATCCCCACGGATCCCCGCTATCCAGAGGCGGACGGCCCATTTGGTGCATTGGTCGGTCACGGATTGGAAAGGTCGGGGCCGCGCGCGGGTGCGCCGCCGACCGCGCGGAGCTGGAACGGCTCGGGCGCGGCTCGGTTGTGCCGCCTGGGGGTTCCCAAAGAAAGGCGTTCGGCTGCCATGTGCGGAATCTGCGGCGAGATCAGTTTCGGAGGTGCGGCGGATCCCGCCGCAATCCGCGCGATGATGGGCGTGCTGAGCCCGCGCGGGCCCGATGCCAGCGGGCTGGTCTCGCAGGGGCCGGTCGCCTTCGGCCATTGCCGCCTGAAGATCATCGACCTGTCGGAGGCCGGCCAGCAGCCGATGGTCGATCCGGAACTCGGCCTCGCGGTCGTGTTCAACGGCTGCATCTACAATTACCCGGCGCTCCGCGAGGAACTGACGGCGAAGGGCTACCGCTTCTTCTCGACGAGCGACACGGAGGTGCTGCTCAAGGCCTACCACGCCTGGGGGCCGGACTGCGTCGAGCGCCTGCTCGGCATGTTCGCCTTCGCGGTGCTGGAGCGCGACAGCGGACGCGTGGTCTTCGGCCGCGACCGGCTCGGGATCAAGCCGCTCTACTTCGCGGAGACGAAGGGGCGACTGCGCTTCGCCTCCTCCCTGCCGGCGCTGCTGGCGGCGGGTGACGTCGACACCGCGATCGATCCGGTCGGCCTGCACAATTACATGAGCCTGCACGCGGTGGTGCCGGCGCCTCGCACCATCCTGAAGGGCGTGACGAAGCTGCCGCCCGCGACCCTTCTGACCGTGGAGCCGGACGGTAGCCGTCGTCAGAGCACCTACTGGTACCTGGAGGTCGGCCCGCGCGCCGAGGATGCCGGCGTCGGCGAGGCCGAGTGGCGCGAGCGGGTGCTCGACATGCTGGCGCTCGCCGTCGAGCGGCGCCGGATCGCCGACGTGCCGACCGGCGTGCTGCTCTCGGGCGGCCTCGACAGCTCGCTCCTCGTGGCGCTGCTCGCCCGCAAGGGGCAGACGGGTCTCAAGACCTTCGCGGTCGGCTTCGACGCGGTGAACGGCGTCGAGGGCGACGAGTTCAAGTACTCGGATCTCGTCGCCCGGGAGTTCGAGACCGATCACCTGAAGATCGCGGTGGATCCGGCCCGCACCCTCGACATGCTGCCCGCCACGATCGCCGCGATGTCCGAGCCGCAGATGAGCCACGACGCCGTGGCCTTCCGCCTGCTCTCCGAGGAGGTCGCCAAGCACGTGAAGGTGGTGCAGAGCGGCCAGGGCGCCGACGAGATCTTCGGCGGCTACCACTGGTACCCGAAGATGGCGGGCTCGACCGATCCGGCCGCCGACTACGCCCGGGTCTATTTCGACCGCGACCACGCCGAGATGCGCGAGACCCTGGCGCCGGACTATCTCGGCGCCGACCACAGCGGCGACTTCGTGCGCGACTACTACGCCCGCGTCGCCGGGAAGGACCCGGTCGACGCGACCCTCCAGCTCGACACGCAGATCATGCTGGTGGACGATCCCGTCAAGCGCGTCGACAACATGACGATGGCCTGCGGGCTGGAGGCGCGGGTGCCCTTCCTCGACCACGAACTGGTCGAACTCGCCGCCCGCGTGCCGGCCGCCCTGAAGGTGCGGGACGGCGGCAAGTACATCCTCAAGGAGGCGGCCCGCACGGTGCTCCCGGCCGAGGTGATCGACCGGCCCAAGGGTTACTTCCCGGTGCCCGCCCTCAAGCACATCCGCGGCCCCTACATGGACTTCGTGCGCGACGTGCTGGACCGGCCACAAGCCCGTGAGCGGGGCCTGTTCAACCGCGCCTACATCGACCATCTCCTGGCGGACCCGGACGGCACCCTGACGCCGAAGGGCAATTCCAAGCTCTGGCAGGTCGCGCTGCTGGAATCCTGGCTGCAGACCCACGGGAACTAGGCCGCGCCTCTGGACCCGGTCGCGCCCGCCCGCTCAAGGTGACGCGGATTCTCCACGATCCTGGCCGATGGGGACCCGCGCCCGGGACCGGGCCTGCCACGCTGACGAGGGAGTGGGGACGCGCATGTGCCGCTGGATCGCCTATCGGGGACGCACGATCCCGCTCGAGCGCTACGTCACCGAGCCGGGTCACTCGCTCGTCTCGCAGAGCATCCAGGCGCTCGAATCCACCGCCAGCACCAACGGCGACGGGTTCGGGCTGGGCTGGTACGGCGATCATCCCGAGCCCGGCCTCTACCGCGAGGTCCAGCCCGCGTGGTCGGACGAGAACCTGCGCTACCTCTGCCGGCACCTGCGCTCGCACCTGTTCTTCGCCCATGTGCGGGCGGCCACCGGCACGCCGATCACCCGGCCGAACTGCCACCCCTTCGCCTGCGGCACGTGGCTGTTCATGCACAACGGCTATATCGGCGACTGGACGCGCCTGCGCCGGCCGATCGAGGCTCTGATCCCCGATCCGCTCTATCCCTCGCGCAGCGGCACGACGGATTCCGAGGCGGTGTTCCTGGCGATCGCCGGCGCGGGGCTCGTCGGCCCGGATGCGGGCCGCGACCCGATCGAGGCGACCGCCGCGACGCTCGCCACCCTCACGGAGATCGTCGGCGGCCCGGTGGGCGGCCACCCGTTCCGCTTCACCGCGGCGCTTGCCAACGGGCGCGACCTCTACGCCTTCCGCTACGCGGTCAACGACGCGGCCAACAGCCTCTACTACCGCGAGTCGGAGGACGGCGTTCTGGTGGTCTCCGAGCCCCTCGACCGCGAGCACCGCAACTGGATCGCGGTGCCCGACAACAGCGTGGTGGTGGCCCGGCACGACCGGCCGGCGGAGATCGTCTCGCTGAGGGCGTACGGGCTGGCTCCCAGCGCGCCGCTGCCGCGGATGCAGGTGCGGCTCAGCGCCTGAGGACGCGCTCCGCCCGTCAGGCGGGGAGCTGTCCCGCCCGGTAGCGCGCCGGGCTCGTGCCGAGGCGGGTTCGGAAATGGTGGCGCAGGGTCGCCGCGCTGCCGAAGCCGCAGGCGGCGGCGATGTCGTCGATCGGCCGGGCGCCGGTCTCCAGCAGGAAGCGGGCGCTCGCCAGCCGCTCCGCCAGAAGCCACGCGGCCGGGGTCGTGCCGGTCGCGGCGCGAAAGCGGCGCAGGAAGGTGCGCGGGCTCATCCCGGCCTCGGCCGCGAGCGTGGCCAGGGTGTGCGGCCGGTCGAGCCGGGTCCGGACCCGGTCGAGGAGCGGCGAGAGCCGGGCGCCCTCCCGCGCGGTCGGCACCGGCCGCGCGACGCGCTGCTTCTGGCTCCCCTCCCGGTGAGGGGGCACCACGAGCCGGTGCGCGACCCTGTTCGCGGCCTCCGGCCCGAAATCCCGCCGCACGAGGTGCAGGCAGAGGTCGATGCCGGCCGCGCTTCCGGCCGCCGTGAGGACCGTGCCCTCGTCCACGTAGAGCACGTCCGGCACCAGCACGGCGTCGGGGGCGGCCTGCGCCAGGGCGTCGAAGTAGCGCCAGTGCGTGGTGGCGCGTCGGCCTGAGAGGAGGCCCGCCGCGGCGAGCACGAAGGCGCCCGAGCAAAGCGAGATCACCCGGGCGCCCCGGCCGGCCGCTGCCCGCAGTGCCGCGCACAAGGCCTCCGGCACCGGCGCGTCCGCCCCGCGCCAGCCCGGCACCACGACGGTGCCGGCCTCGGCCACGAGATCGAGCCCGCCATCGACGGCGATGCGGATGCCGCCGGTCGCCCGCAAGGGGCCGGCTTCGACGCCCGCAACAGTGAAGCGGTACCAGTCCGGCCCCATCTCGGGCCGCTCCAGCCCGAAGACCTCGACCGCGATCCCGAACTCGAAGGTGCAGAGCCCGTCATAGGCGAGGGCGACGACGCGTCGGTCGGGGAGGGCGATTGGCATGATCTTGACGCGGATCGGCGGCCGGACCGCTCACGCTCCGTCATCCCACGCCGCATCCTGGCCCGGCAACCCGCACAGGAGACACCCCATGGGAAGCCGGACCGAAAGCCGCGTCACCGAGACCCCGTCCGTTCCCGCCACCGAGGCCGAGGCGCATTTCGCCCGCCGCCTCGCGCTGGAGACCGATTGCGACGACGTCCACGCCGCCCTCGAAAGCGGTGCGCCCGACTTCGTGCTCCTCGACACCCGCGGCCCGGCCGCCTTCGCGCGGGCGCACGTTCCGGGCGCGCAGAACCTGCCGCACCGGGAGATCACGCCCGAGCGGATGGCGGCCTGGGCGCCCGACACGCTGTTCGTGGTCTACTGCGCCGGCCCGCACTGCAACGCGGCCGACAAGGCGGCCCTGCGGCTCGCCCGCTGCGGTCGCCCGGTGAAGCTGATGATCGGCGGCGTCACCGGCTGGCAGGACGAAGGATTCGCCCTCGCGAGCTGGCCGACCTGATCCGCCGGCTCAGGACACCGCGATGCGCCGGAGCGGCCGGCCCCGCGCGTCGCGGATCACGATCTCCCAGGGCCCGTGGGCCCCGGTGAGGCGGCCGGCCATGCGGATCTCGCGGAGCACCGCCTGCGCGTGGGCCGTGGCGGCGTCGAGGTCGGGCGTCTCCAGGCCGCCCTCGTCGGGGACGGTCTCGTCCCCGTCGATCAGGTCGAGGTAGAAGCGGGGCGCCACGGTTTGCGGATCCGGCCTGCTTTCAGATCCCGGTGAGGATAGGGTGACGCGACGGCCCGGACAAAGCCCGCGGGGCTCAGCTCTCCTCGCGGCGGATCCGCAGGCGGGCCGGCGGGGCACCCGGCGGCTCTTGGTGTGCTTCCGGATGGTGCAGCGGCCACTCCCTCGGCGGGCGCGCAGGCCGGGGTGCGGCGGGACCGGTGCGCGTGTCGGGCTGGATGCCCAGGCTGATCGAGACCAGCCGACCGGTACGCGGGTCGAGGACCACCATCGCGGCCTCCTTACTCGTTACCCCCGCAGTCAAGACATACGCCGAATCTGGCCAAAACTTGGCCTCGCCAGGATAAGTCCCAAAATTCACAGCGCTCGACTGGCGAAATGCGACCCTTTCGCGGCGTGGTGCCACGAAGATTCCGTCGGCTCGGCTGGTTCATGCTCTCGCCGTCCTCAGTCCGCGCTCGTATGCGGCGCCCCGGCATGACGGAGCGGGGACGGCATCGAAGCGACCGACCGAAACGGCCTCAGTGGCGATCCGCTCCCCGGGCGCGCTCGCGCTCCTGGCGCCGAAGGACCAGGATCAGGTCGATGTGCCGGGCGGGCAGTGGCTCGGCGGCGACCTCGCTGTAGCGGGTGCGAAAGCTCGCGGCGAAGCCGGCGCAAGCACCCTGGCGGCGGGCTCCCTCGAGCGGCTGGACGGTCCGGTGCATCGATGTTCCCTCTCCGTTCTGAAGGCAACATCGCGCCGAGGTGGTTAACGGCAGGTTAAATGTTCCGCTTGAGTTCGCGTTATCAACCTTGGCCGTTCTGCGGGCGCGCCGCCTCCCGACCGGCCGAGCGGTCGTTGCCGAAGGGTCACACCGTGGACGAATGATGTCGTCGGCCCCCGATCAGCCACACTGCGCCCACACTGGCCTGTAAAAGAGCGGAGCAGATCGCAGCAGAGTTCAAGAGGTCCGGCGATGAGCAAGCGTGAACAAGCGTCGACGGCGCCGGTCGTCCCGTTTCCGGCCCAGCTCGCAACTGTCGAGGCGGACGAGAACATCGCCTCGATGATCGACGTGCTCCAAGAACAGCTGAAGCTCGCCCGCGAGGGCAAGCTCCGCTCGGTCGCGGTGGTCTCGGTCTCCTCGGACGGCCAGGCGGTCGGGACGCAGTGGTCCTGCCAGCGCAGCGACATCACCAGCCTGATCGGCAAGCTGACCGTGCTGACGCACGACCTGATGGCGTCGCGGAAGTAGGGGCAGCGACGCTCCGGCCGACCCTCAGCGCCGGACGAGCAGCAGAACGACCGCGATCACCAGAACGGTGAGCGCGCCGGCCGCGATCACCGCACGGGTGACCGTATTCCGGCCGCCCGACCAGGAAGCACCGGACCGGGGCGCCGCCGATGAGGTCGATGCGGACGGATCCGCCGCCCGAACGGTCGGGGCGGGGGAGGCCGCGACGGCCGGCGCAGTCGGGAGCGGCGGCAACTCGGCGACGGGCCGGACCGGGGACGGGCGCCCTGCGGTCTCCAGCGGCCCCTCGAATTCCACCTCGACGCCGGACTCTTCCAGTTCCAGCACCACGAGCGCGATATCCTCGGCCGTCATGGTCGCAGTGGGCAGGTGGGCGCGCAACTCGTCGGACGAGATCCGACCTGTCGCTCGCCCGAGAGCGATCAGGCGATCGAGGATCCGGCGCTCGATGACCGCGCTCATCTCCGGGCCTCCCTGAGTCGAGGGCGGCCCGGAGGCGGGCCGCTCCGCTGGAAAACCTCCGGCGCGGCCGTTCGTTCGCTTCCCGCCCTAGGCCGCCGCCGGGACGGATCCCCGCGCCAGCCAAGCCTGTACCAGGGTGACGTCCGCCTGGGACAGACCGTGCCCGGCCGGGAGCCGGCGGTGCTCGACCGCTGCGCCGGACCGGGCGAGCAGGTCGGCGAGCCCCGCCGCGCTCGCCTCGGGCGCTCTCGACCCGATCGTGCCCGAGGCGAGCGCGGCG
>NZ_BPQM01000101.1 GCF_022179245.1 Methylobacterium gregans | reverse complement strand
CCACCTTCAGCGCCAGCTCGGGCGTGATCACGCCGTTGGCCCGACCCCGGATGCCGTCGGTCCCAAAATACTTCCGCACGTCCAACTCCGCACAAGCGACCGGATCCTCGAAACGCGCACGGTACCGGAACCCGGCCGCGCCCGGTCGTGGATTGCGATTCACGGTGAACGGCCGCTCCCGGACGTTCGCCATCTTTCCAAAGGAAAGGGCGCCCGAAGGCGCCCTTTTGATGTCGCTGGCCGCGAACAGACCCGTTCGTCAGCCCTGCGGCTGCGGCTCCAGACCGCCGTCGTTCTCCCGAGGCCGGCCGCGGCCGGCGGAGGGGACGGAGGAACCGCGGGCGGGGGTCGGCGGCACGTCGCCACCGTCGCGGACCGGAGGCTGACCTTTCAGCAGGTTCCGGATCTCGTCGCCGCTCAGGGTCTCGTACTCGAGCAGGCCCTGCGCGAGGCATTCGAGATCGTCCTTGCGCTCGGCGAGGATCCGGCGCGCCTCCTCCAGGCCCGCTTCGACGAGGCGGCGCACCTCGGCGTCGATCGTCTGGGCGGTGGCCTCGGAGACCGATTGCTGCCGGCCCATCGACATGCCGAGGAAGACCTCGTCATTGTTGTCGCCGTACGCGACAGTGCCGAGCTCAGGGCTGAAGCCCCAGCGCGTGACCATCATCTTGGCGAGTCGCGTCGCCTGCTCGATGTCCGACTGCGCGCCCGAGGTGACCTTCTCGGGCCCGAAGATCATCTCCTCGGCGATGCGTCCGCCCATCATGATGGCCAGCCGCGAGGTCATCTGCTCGTAGCTCATCGAGAGCTTGTCGCGCTCAGGGAGCTGCATGACCATGCCCAGCGCCCGGCCGCGCGGGATGATCGTCGCCTTGTGGACGGGATCGGTCGCCGGCACGTTGAAGGCGACGATGGCGTGGCCGCCCTCGTGGTAGGCGGTGAGCCGCTTCTCGTCCTCGGTCATGACCAGCGTGCGGCGCTCCGCACCCATCATCACCTTGTCCTTCGCGTCCTCGAACTCGTGCATCGTGACGATGCGCTTGCCGCGACGCGCGGCGAGCAACGCCGACTCGTTGACGAGGTTCATCAGGTCGGCGCCCGAGAAGCCCGGGGTGCCGCGCGCGATGGTCTTGAGGTCGACGTCGGGCGCCAGCGGCACCTTGCGCACGTGGACGCGCAGGATGCGCTCGCGGCCGGTCACGTCCGGGTTCGGCACCATGATCTGGCGGTCGAAGCGGCCGGGACGCAGCAGCGCGGGGTCGAGCACGTCGGGACGGTTCGTCGCCGCGATGATGATGACGCCCTCGTTGGCCTCGAAGCCGTCCATCTCCACGAGGAGCTGATTGAGGGTCTGCTCGCGCTCGTCGTTGCCGCCGCCGAGGCCGGCGCCGCGATGGCGGCCCACCGCGTCGATCTCGTCGATGAAGATGATGCAGGGCGCGTTCTTCTTGGCCTGCTCGAACATGTCGCGCACGCGGGACGCACCGACGCCCACGAACATCTCGACGAAGTCCGAGCCGGAGATCGTGAAGAACGGCACGTTGGCCTCGCCGGCGACGGCGCGGGCGATGAGCGTCTTACCGGTGCCGGGCGGGCCGACGAGGAGCACGCCGCGCGGGATCCGGCCGCCGAGGCGCTGGAACTTCTGCGGGTCGCGCAAGAACTCTACGATCTCCTGCAGGTCCTCCTTGGCTTCCTCGACACCGGCGACGTCGTCGAAGCTCACGCGCCCATGCGCCTCGTTGAGGAGCTTGGCCTTCGACTTGCCGAAGCCCATGGCGCGGCCGGCGCCGGACTGCATCTGGCGCGACAGGAAGATCCAGGCGCCGATGAAGACGAGAATCGGCAGCCAGCTCACGAGGAGCTGGATGAACCAGGGCGTGTTGTCGGAGGGGGGCCGGGCCGTGATCTGCACGCCCTTACCCTGCAGCTTCGTGACGAGGCCCGGGTCGTTCGGCGCGTAGCTGGTAAAGTTGCCGCCGCCCACATAGGTGCCGCTGACATCCTGCCCGGAGATCACCACCGACTGGATCTTGCCGGCATCGGCATCGTTCAGAAGCTGGCTGTAGGCGATCTCGCTACCGCCGCCGCGATGACCCGGGTTCTGGAACAGGGTCACGAGGGCGAGCACGAGCAGGAAGATGACGACCCACAAGGCAAAATTGCGAAAATTCGGGTTCATCGACCATTCCTTAGCGAGTGCGGGCCCCCTCGCCCGGCGCTGCGGGCGATCCGGCACTCAGCGCCCAATGTAGGCAGAGGCCTATCCGTTGCCAAGTAAGTCGTCTCCGCGGATGGCGGCCCGCGGGGGCGCTGGCGTGAGACGGATCGTCCCTTGTGGATCGGCCGCGATCAGGAAGCCGCGGAAGGTGCGCCGCAGCGCCCGGCCCTGTTGCAGTGCGGGCAGGAGCGTGGCCCCGAGGCGCTCCAGGCGTTCGAGGCGTCCGGCCGGCGCGCCGGCCCGCTCGAGGGCGCGATCGAGCACCCTGAGGGCGACGGCCTCCGGGAGGGCCGCGAGGGCGCGCCCGTCGAGGCTCCATGCCCCCTCCCCCGGGCTGGCGAGGCGGTCCAGGGCGTCCTCGGCGGCCTGCCCAAGGGCCGCGTCGTCCCGAGCGGCACGGTCGGCCAGGCGCGCGAGGCGCTCCGCGGTCAGCCCCTCCTCGGCGAGGAGCGGCAGCACACGGCGCAAACGAGCGCGGGCGAAGCGCCCATCGCTGTTCGAGGGGTCCCGCAAGTAGGCGATGCCGCGCGCGTCGCACCACGCGACGAGAGCGGCCTTGGATAGGGCAAGGAAGGGCCGGGCGAGCGTCAGGCCTCCGCCGAGGTTCCGCTCAACTCGCATCCCGGCGAGGCCGGCCGGGCCGCTGCCGGCGCAGAGGCGCATCAGCACCGTCTCCGCCTGATCGTCGCGGGTATGTGCGGTGAGAAGACGCTTGGCGCCGATCTCGGCAGCGTGGGCGGCGAGCAGGCGATAGCGCGCCGCGCGGGCCGCCGCCTGGATGCCGGTTCCGGGGTGCGAACCGTCCGGGTCCCAGGTGAGGATGGCGTGCGGGATGCCGAGCGCTTCGGCTTGGCGGGCGACCGCCCCGGCCTCCTCCCGCGCTTCGGGCCGGAGCCCGTGATCGACAGTGGCAACGTGGAGAGCGGCGGGGCCACGCGCCGCGGCGGCGGCGTGCATGAGGGCCGTGGAGTCCGGCCCGCCCGAGACGGCGAGCAGGCAGGGTTCGGTCAGTTGGGGGCCGAGGGCCCCCAGGAGCGCGTCGTGTTCCTCCCCGCTCAAGCCGAGCAGCGGGCGCGCTTCTGCTCGCGCGCCACCCCCTGGCGCACGCCCTGGCCGGCGGAGGGGAACTTGCGCTCCAGCTCGGCCAGCGTGGCGCAGGCCTGCTCGCGGGCGCCGAGAGCGTTCAGCGAGACGCCGAGCTTCAGCATCGCCTCCGGCGCCTGGGCGGAGCGGGCGTAATCGGTCGAGACCTTCAGGAACTGCTCGGCCGCCTCGCGGTTGCGGTTGCGCTGCAGGTAGCTCTCGCCGAGCCAGAAGGTCGCGGCCGGCACGTGGCTGTCGCGCGGGTGCGACTGGATGAACTGGCGCAGGTCCATCTCGGCCTGCTCGTAGCGGCGGGCCTGGATGTTGGCGAAGGCGGCCTCGTAGTCGGAGCGGGCGTCGCCCGAGCCGGTCGCCGCGACGCTGGCGCTGGGCCGGGCCGGCAGGGCGCCGGTGGTGCCGACGCGGGCCGGCGGCGCGAGGTCGACGGGCTCGTCGTAGCCCGGCGCCGCGGCCTCGGCCTCCTCGGCCTCATCGATCGCGCCCTGGGGTATGCGGCGCGCGACCGGCGCAGCCTGCTGCGCGACGGGCGGAATGGCAGCGACCGGTACGGAGGGCTCCGTCGAGCCGAGCTGGCGCGGGGCACCCGGCTGACCGGGATTCTGGTCCGGGTCGAAGGCGTCGCCGCGCTTCTGCGGCTTGCCCGCGCCCGGATTGGTGCCGTTGACCGGACCGGTGCTGCCCGAGGGCGCGGGCTTGGCTCCGCTCTTCTCGTTCAGGCGGTACTCGACGTCCTCCTGGAACTTGCGCAGCTGCTCCTTGAGCTGGCGGTTCTCGTACTGGAGCGTCTCGATCTGCCCGGCCATCATGCGCGACTGGTTCTCCAGCCGGCCGAGGCGCACCACGAACTCGGAGGCGTCCTGGGACGCGGCCGGCAACGCGGTGGCGATGATGAGCGAGGTCGTGAGCAGGAGGCGGCGGAGCATGGATGTCGGCACCGGACGTTGCGGCAGGCCGCGCAAGCGATCTCGCGCCGGCGCGGCCTGCCGGTAGCAGATGCGCGGCGCCGCGGCAAAAATGCGGCGGCGCGATAGAGTTTACGCGCTCGGCTTACGAGCCGGCGCCGCGGTCCAGCACCGTGACGGCGCGGCGGTTCTGCGACCAGCACGAGATGTCGTTGCAGACCGCGACCGGGCGCTCCTTGCCGTAGGACACGGTGCGCATCCGGCCGGCCGCGATGCCGCGCGAGGCGAGGTAGTCGGTCACCGACTGCGCGCGGCGGGCGCCGAGCGAGAAATTGTACTCGCGGGTGCCGCGCTCGTCGGCGTGGCCCTCGATGAGGAAGCTGTAGCGCGGGTAGCGCTGCAGCCACGCGGCCTGCTTGTCGAGGGTGGCGGTCGCGGTGGGCGTCAAGTCGGTCGAGTCCGACTCGAAGAAGACGCGGTCGCCGATGTTCACGACGAAGTCCTGGGCGCTGCCGGGCACGCCCGCGCCCCCTGCGCCGCCGGCACCGGCACCGAAGCCGGACGCATCGGCGAGGTTCGAGTCCTTCGAGCAGGCGCCGAGGCCGAGGGCCGCGCAGAGCGCGAGGCCGAGGGAGACGGCGCGCAGGCGCGGGGAAACGGTCATGACTGGTCTCAACTCCTTGAGGCGGAGCCTCGAGGCCGGCAGCCGGTCTGCAAGGCGGATCCGCAGCGTGTATCTTGCGACCCTCATAGGCCGACCCGGTTAAGCAGAGGTTCCGTCAACCTTGACAGGAGCTTTCCAGCAGTCTCTGCGCGGCGATGCCGTGTGCCGGCGCACCCCATCCGACCGGCAGGGCAGCGGGACGCTTCGGCACCGCGCCACGGCCGCGCTTACAGGCCGGGAATACGGCGGCGCGGCGGCGGCCCGACGTCCGGCCATCGCGATGCCGGGCGAGCGTTGCGTAGGGGTCACAGAACGGAGCACCGGGAACAGTCCGGATCGAGGCGCTTAACCCTTCTTCAACCGTGTGTGCTGCGAACTTGGGCGCGTCGACAGAACGGTTCGGACGATGAGCCCGGTACACAATGTCCTCGTGGTCGAGGACAGCTTCATGCTCCTGGAGATCATCGCGCAGCTCTGCGCCTCGCAGGGCACGCGCGTCATCGAGGCCTCCAGCGGCGAGGCGGCGCTGACGATCCTGCGCGAGCGCGGCGCGACGATCGACTGGCTCTTCACCGACATCAACCTTCCGGGTCTGATCGACGGCTGGACCGTGGCGGAAGCCTTCCGGGCCCTGCACCCGGACCGGCCGGTGGTCTACACCTCGACCGCCGCGCGGCTGCCCCCGCGGGCGGTGCCCGGCAGCCTTTACCTGCGCAAGCCCTTCCAGATCCGCGAGGTCAACGCCCTGGTGCGGATGATGCGCGAGGGCGTGTCGGACGATGGCCTGCGGGCGGTGGGCTGAGCCCTACCCCTTCGCCGCCAGGAAGATCTCGGCGATCCAGGGCGACGTCGCCCAGGTCTCGACGCGCGGGCAGGCGAGGTCGCCCGGCGCGCTGGCGTCGTAGAGCGCGAAGCTCGCCGCGATGAAGCCCTCCAGATCGTAGAGGACCGGGAAGGCCGCCCCGCGGGGCTTGCGCTTGAACAGGTAGGAGCCGGTGAGGCCGAACTGCTCCGCCACCGGCGGGTAGACCGGCCAGACCACGTCGTGGACCAGCTCGTCGCCGAGATAATCCTCGATCGCGACGGGCTCCGGCGTGAAGCCGCTCTCCGCCAGCAGGCGCCGGGCGATGTCGCCGATGACGTACGCCTTCGGGTGGTTGATCACGTGCATGAAGGCGCCGCGGCGGCTCCAGCGGCCGACCTCGCGCTCCAGACCGAAACCCACCCCGGCCGAGCTCACGACGAGCTCCCGCACCGCCGGGTCCCAATGGTCGAAATAGCCGAGGCGCTGGAACACGTCCTCCCGGAACAGGCTCGCGGTCTGCGGCACGGTGAGGCCGAGGCGGTGGGCGCAGAGGGCGATCGCCGAGTGATACTGCCCGAGCGGCGAGGCCGCGAGCTTCTGGTCGGCGAGGTTCTGGGTGCGGCCCGCATAGACCATGTCCGGGTGGAAGGCCGAGAACACGATCGTCGGGAACATCTTCAGGCGCTTCTCGCGGGAAAACAGCGTGCCGCTGTCGCCGCCCGGCAGCAGGCCGCCCGGGAAGGCCTGGGAGTAGACATGGTCGAAGCCGGCAAGCGTCGCCGCCAAGCCGTCCAGCGTGCCGTGGTCGCGCCGGAGCGTGCCCATCGAGAGGTAGCGGACCGGGCTCTCGGGCGCGAGGAGCCGCATCGCCTGCGCCACGCCGCGTCCCTGGCAATTGCCCAGCACCGCGATGCTCGGACCCTTTCGCCCGTCATCGGCCGCCTTGGTACGCCACGGTCTTGCCCAGGATGGCGCCGACAAGGAAAACGCGCTGCGGGCGCGCCGGGGCAGATCGCTGATGGCCAAGGCTGTGCCGGGGGTCTCGCGGGAGCGGGGTTCGCGGTCTATGCGAAACGCCCTTACCGCATCGGACAAAGGATCGGGACGTTGGCTTCAAATCCGTATACGGGTCTACCGGCCGAGCGATTCTGGCGCAAGGTCGTCACCAACGTGCCGCCCTTCGCGGTCAACCCGCACCCGCGGGAGACCTTCGCGATCGCCCGCACCGACAAGGTGGCGACCGGCGGCTCCTGCTTCGCCCAGCGCGTCGCCGAGGCCCTGCGGGAGGCCGGGTTCAACTACTACCTCACCGAGGCCCCCGCGCCCGGCATGAGCGGTAATGAGGCCAATGCGCGCCAGTTCGGCACCTTCTCGGCGCGCTACGGTAATCTCTACTACACGCGCCAGTTCGTGCAGCTCTTCGACCGGGCCTATGGCCGGTTCGAGCCCGAGCTGAAGGCGTGGCTGCGCGAGGACGGGCGCTACGTCGACCCGTTCCGCCCGACCGTCGAGCCGGACGGCTTCGCCACCGAGGCCGAGGTGATCGCCGCCCGCGACGCGCATCTCGCCGAGGTGCGCCGCCTGTTCGAGACGCTGGACGTCTTCGTGCTGACGCTCGGCCTCACCGAGGGCTGGCGCTGGCGGGCCGACGGGGCCGCGCTGCCGCTGGCGCCGGGGGTTGCCGGCGGCACCTTCGATCCGGACCTCTACGAGTGCGTCAACGCGGGCGCGGCGGAAGTGCTGGGCGACCTGCGCGGCTTCCTCGACCGGCTCTGGAGCGTGAACCCGGCCGCGCGGGTGATCTTCACGGTCTCGCCCGTGCCGATGATCGCCACCTACATGGACCGGCACGTGATGGAGTCGAACAGCTATTCCAAGTCGGTCCTGCGGGTGGCGGCGGGCGAGGTCTGCACGGGCGACCCGCGGGCCGTGTACTTCCCGGCCTACGACATCGTCACCAGCAACGTGAACGCGGGCCGCTACTACAACGACGACCAGCGCACCATCAACGATGCGGGCGTGCGCCACGTCATGCGCCTGTTCCTTCAGACCTTCGCCAAGGACCGCGCGGCGCCGGCCCCGGTCCAGGCCGCGGCCGACATCACCGCCGAGTTCGAGGGCAGCGCGGGCGTGATCTGCGACGAGGAGCAGATCGAGCGCAGCGTGGCCTAGCGGGATCGCGGCCGGTCAGGCCGCGAGCCGTTCCGGCCCCTCGCCACCCTCCTCGCTGACCTCGGCGCCCGCGCGGGCCGCCTCCTCGCGCAGGCGCTCCTGCTCCTCGCGGAAGCTGGCCAGGATCGCCCCGGGCAGCGCGTCGAGCACGGCGTCGAGCGCGTCCGCGGAAGGTGGCATTGCGGCCTCCTGATCAGGTGCCAGGGCTGGCGCTACGGCGTCCTGCGGCGCCTCCGGCAGCGGTTCTGGGTCCGGCGCGACCGGGATGGGGGGCGTCGGAGCGGTCCGGACCGCGGCCTTCGCGGCGGACTGTGCCGCATCCCAGGCCGCACCCTCGTCGCGGCTCGCGCGGCGGGTGGCTTCGCGGGCGAGCGCCTCCTCGGCGATGGCGCGGGCGACCTCGCGGGCCTCGTCGCGGGCGGCCTCCGCCTCGAAGCGGGTGAGCAGCGCCATCACGGCCTGCATCTCCCCGAAGGCCATGTCCTCGCAGGCGGTGAGCGCCCGCTCGATCATCCGGCGGGACAGGCCGGCGCCGCGGGCGGCGGTCGCGCCGTCCTGCGCCTCGCGCCACGCGCCGAGCGCGGCGGTGACGGCGGGCAGCAGCGCCTCGGCGAGGCCGGCGCGGCGGTGCAACTCGGCGATGCCGCGGGGCTCGCGCATCAGGGCCGCGACGCGGGCCGGTTCGAGTTGGGTCAGATCCGTGAAGGCGGTCTCCGCGAATGCGACAGCGCCGGAGAGGATCGCCCGCAGGATCAGGCCCGCGTTGAGCTGGCCGGTGGCGCGCAGGTGCCGCACCACCCGGGCGGTCGCCGCCGGCCCGGCCCCGGCGCAGAGGTCGAGCACCGCGCGCTCGCCGGCCTCGCGGCTCATCCGGGCGCCGCGCTCGGGGCTCAGCCAGCCGCAGCCGGTGGCGAACCGTTCGAGGTCGTGGGCAAGCCGGGCGCCGACCGCGTGGCGCACCTCGATCGGCAGATCGGGCCGCGCCAGCAGCGCTTCCCGGACCACGGGCGCGGCGCCGTGGCGCTCGACCATGCGGAGCATCCGCCCCGTGGTGATGCGGGCGGTCGGGTTGCGGGCGAGCACCGCCAGCGTGTCCGGCCCGGCAATCTCGGCGAGCGCCCCGGCGACCGCGTGGGAGAGGTGGTGGCGGCCTGCGATCGCGGTGCGCACCGCCTCGCAGCCCATCGCGGCGGCGTCCACGAGGTCGGCATCGGTGAGCACCGGCGAGCGGGCGAGCACGAGGCAGGCCACCTCGGTCTGGTCGCTGGCGAGCGCCACGATGAGCGGGCGCGGCGCCCGCGCGGAGGCGGCGCAGGCCTCGGCGAGCGCCCGGCGCACGATCGGGGCCGGGTCGTCGAGCAGCGCCAGGATCGCGGTCTTGGCCTCCCAGGCGGCCTCGGGCGCGAGATTGCCGTAGAGGAAGGCCCGCGCGAGCGCCGAGGCGGCCTCGGCCCGGTGGCCCGCGGAGGTGTGCTGCGTGGAGGCCAGGAACTGTCGGATGATCATGGACCGCTCCGGGTAGCGAAGAGCGAGGTCTGAAGGGTAGCCGCCGGGAAGGCCGCGAGGTCGGCCGGGCGACGGGGCGGAAGCGGCGGGTTGCGGATGACGGTCCCGGGCGCCGGCAGCGCCGCAACGATCGTGCCGGTCGTCGTCGCGGCGTCGCCCTCCACCCGCACGACGTCCTCGCGCGGGTCCGAGCGCGGGAAGTAGCTCGGGGCGGGGCGCGCAGGCTCGCTCCCGGCGCCCTCGGCCCGCCCCTGCCAGAGGCGGCCGAGGCCCTGCGCCACCGGGCCGGTGCGCCGGTCGGTCTGGAACAGGCTGCGCAGGTCCGCGCCCGCGGCGTAGGCCGAGGCGGCGTAGGAGGTGGTGGCCTGCGGCAGGCCGCTCGCTTGGGCTTGGATGCCGAGATCGGCCACCCCTCGGGCGGCCGCCGAGAGGCTAGCGTAGAGTTCGGAGACGCTGCGCGGGCGGCCCGCGCGGTCGTAGAACAGGGCCCGGTTGGCGGCGGCCGCCTCCGGCATGTCGAGGGCTGCGGCGCGGTCGGGCGTGGCGCGGGCGGCACCGATGAGCGCGGCGGCCCCCCGGGCGCCCAGCACGTGGGCGACGTAGAGGTCGCCCGGCGTCGGATCGCGCCCGAGCGCCGAGGCCAGCGCCTCGCCGTTCTTCTGGGTGAGCGCGCCGGCGAGCGTCGCCGAGATCTTCGGGTCGCGGCGCAGATCCAGGATCTGCTGGCGCTGCCCCGGGTCCTCGACCGCGTAGCTGCCGTCGGCGCGCGCTGTGATCGCGTCGGCGTAGGACGAGAGCCCGAGCCGCGGCCCGGCATTCTTCATCACGCCGAGCCAAGTCTGCTCGATGAACTGGAACAGCCCGGTGGCGCTCGACGTGCCGGCTTTGGCCGCGGGGTCGAGGGCGGATTCGCGTTGCGCGGTGGCGAGCAGATACTCGAAGCCCGCGCCGCTCGCCTGCGCTCCCTCCCGGATCGCCTGCAACACCCCCGCATTGGCGCCCCGCGGCGCCGCCGGAGCGGGCTCAGGGGGGCTGGAGGGCGTGGTGAACAGGAACATCGAGCCCGCCGCGAGAGGATCCGAGCCGGTTCGAGACGAGGCCGGCGCCGGGGCGGCGCGATGGCGCCCCCCGTGCACGACCCTGTTGCTGTTATGGTAAAGAAAGCTTGAAGTGCGGCCCCGCCACGCTCACCCACCGGCCGCGAATGCGCTGCACGCTCACCCTCCGGACGGGCGAGGATCCCCACCCCTACGCCGTGCTCGACCGGGCCGCCCGCGATCTCGCGGCGGCACTCGTTCCGGTCCCGGCCGGCATCCTGCTGCTCGGCGCCGAGCACGGGCGCGACGTCGCGCGGCTCGGCGCCATGCTCGCGGTGCACGAGGCGGAGACCGGCCTGGCCGACGGTACCCTGCGGATCGTGCCGGTCCTGGGGACGGCCCGCGCCGTGCTGGCGGCGGCGAGCTTCGCGGATGCGGGGCCGCGCCTCGCGGCCCTCGCCCTCGACGCGACGGCCCTGGCGGAGCTGGGCCTGGGGGAGGCCGAACGCGTGCAGGCGCGGGCGATGGCAGGGCTCGTCGCCGCCGCCGCGGGCGTGCCGATGATCGCGCTCGCCCGCGACGCGGTGGGCCGCCTCGGGAACGCGTGAATCAGGGGCGCTTGAAATCCCCGCCGCCCTTCGGCCGATGCATCTCGAACCGGTTCTCGGGGGTGATCCGGAAGTAGTCGAAATAGCCGCCGCGCAGGATCGGCTCCATCGCGGCCGTGTCGACGCGGCCGTCCGCCACGAAGCGGTCGTCGATGTAGATCGACACCACCTGACCGATCACCAGGAAGTTCGTGGGCTCTGACCCGTCGAGGGGTCTGAGCGGCACGGTCTGCAGCCAGCGGCACTCGATCGCCGCCGCGGCACCCGCCACGCGGGGGGAGCGCACCTTGCGGGAGGGGGCGGTGGCGAGCCCCGCGAAGGCGAACTCGCTCTCGCCCCGGGGCAGCGGGGCCGAGGAATCGTTCATCGCCTCGCGTAAGGGGTGGCTCGCGAGGTTGCAGACGAAGTCGCCGCCCGATTCCGCGAAGGTCATCGCGTCCTTCCGCCCGGAGGAGGAGAACGCCACCATGTCGTCCGCGACCGCGTTGAAGAACGAGTAGGGCGCGAGGTTGAGCCGCCCGTCGCGGTCCATCGCGCTGATCCAGCCGATCGGCCGCGGGGCGACGATCGCCTTCAGCGGGTTGTGCGGCAGGGTGCGGTTCTGGGAATCGTAGTCCATGGAGACCTCAGAGCCGCGTCACGATCTGGGCGAGGTCCGGCCGCGGCCGGTCGCTCGGGATCTCGGCCGGGTGGCCGATATGGATGAAGCCCGCCATCCGCTCGGTGGGCGCGAGGCCGAGTGCGTCGAGCGCGCGGCGGTCGTAGGCGAACCACTCGGTCAGCCAGGACGTGGCGAAGCCGGCCGCGTTCGCCGCCACGACGAGGTTCATCGCCGCCGCACCCGCCGAGAGCACCTGTTCCCATTCGGGGATCTTCACGTGCGGCCCGGCGCGGGAGACGACGGCGACGACGACCGGCGCGTGGGCGAGGCGGTTGCGCTCCAGATCCAGCCGGGCGGCGTCCGCGCCGGGATTGTCGGCGGCGTGGATCGCGGCCAGCGTCTCGCCGACCCGCTGGCGGGCCTCGCCCTCGATCACGATGAAGCGCCAGGGGGCGAGCTTGCCGTGGTCCGGCACCCGCGACGCCACGGCCAGGATCGCGTCGAGCGTCTCACGATCCGGCCCCGGCGCCTCCAGGCGCGGCGGCGGCACCGAGCGGCGGGTGCGGAGGAGATCGAGGGTGGCGTTCATGCGGCGCGTCTCGCGTGGGGTCCCGAGCGGATCTGGCACGTGCACCGTCCCGAGGGAAGCGGCGGCGACGCCTTGCCGCCGCCACGGTCTCGCGCCAGACCGGCGGCCCTGGGCAGTTCGCGGCCCGTTCGGAGAGGCGGGATGGACGTGCGGGTCGGGGATTGGCTGCGCGGGGTTCGACTGCCGGCTTGCCTGCTGGCGGTGTTCATGCCCGCCGCGGCCGCGGCGCAGGACGCCTTCCCGAACCGCCTCGGCTCCGGCGTGCCCTCCCCCTCCATCACCGCACCCGCCTTCCCCACCGGGCCCGCGGAGGCGGAGGCGAGCCTGTCGCTCAGCGCGATCCTCGCGGGCATCGGCGAGCCGCTGCGGACGGGCCTTGCCTGGCGCATCTACGACGACCGGGGCGATGGCAGCCGGCCGAGCATCGTGGCCCGCTCGACCGATCCCGAGCCGAGCTTCCGCCTCGCGCCCGGTCCTTACGTCGCCACCGTGACCTACGGCTTCGCCAGCGCTTCGAAGCGCATCACCATGGCGGGGCAGGCGCAGACCGACACCCTGCGGGTGAGCGCGGGGGCCCTGAAGCTTTCCGGTGCGGTCGGCGACCAGAAGATCGCGCCCGCGCAGCTCGCGTTCTCGGTCTTCGTACCGGTGGGCACCAACTCGGAAGGGCGGCTGGTGCGCAGCGGCGTCAAGGCCGGGGAACTGATCCGGCTGCCCGAGGGCACCTACCACGTGGTCTCGACCTACGGGGAATCGAACGCGATCCAGCGCGCCGACCTGAAGGTCGAGAACGGCAAGGTCACCGACGCGACCCTCAACCACCGGGCCGCGACCGTGACCCTCAAGCTGGTGGCCACGCCGGGCGCCGAGGCCTTCGCGGGCACCGCCTTCTCGGTGCTGACGCCGGGCGGCGACACGATCCGCGAGGCGATCGGCGCCTTCCCGCAGGTAACGCTGGCGGAGGGCGACTACGTGCTGATCGCCCGCCACGACGGGCAGGTCTACACCCGCGAGTTCAAGGTCGAGAGCGGCATGGACCGGGACATCGAGGTGGTGGCGAAAGGCGCCTGACACCACGACGCCTCAGGCGAGGCGCCGCGCGCCCGCCGCGCAGGCCGCCACCGCGGCGGCGACGAGCGGCATCATGGGGTCGACTGCCTCTCCGAGGACGAGCGCGGCGATCCCGATCCCCAGGAAGGGCTGCAGCAGCTGCAACTGGCCCGTCACGGCGATCCCGCCGCGCGCCAGCGCCCGGTACCAGAACACGAACCCGACAAGCGCGCTGAGCATCGTCACGTAGGCCAGCCCGGCCAGCGCCGTCGGCGTCACGGGCCTCGGATGCGTCGGCAGCAGCCAGAGCGCGGCCGGCAGCGTCGCGGGCAGAGCCAGCACCGTCGCCCAGGCGACCACCTGCCAACCGCCGAGCCGCCGGGCGAGGCGCGCACCCTCGGCGTAGCCGAGACCGCAGACGAGGATCGCCGCGAGCATCAGCCCGTCGCCGAAGAGCGAGCCCGGCCCAGCCCCGCGGCCTGCGAAGGCGGCCGTGACGGCGCTGCCCAGCGCCGAGAGCAGCCAGAAGGCCCGGGACGGCCGCTCGCCCGCCCGCAGCGCGCCGAACAGGGAGGTCGCGAGCGGCAGGAGCCGGACGAACACGCTCGCCCGCCCGGCCCCGATCTGGCCGAGCGCGAAGGCGGTGAAGAGCGGGAAGCCCAGCACCACGCCGCCGGTGACGACGGCAAGCGCCGCGAGGTCGGACCGGCGCGGGACCGGCTGGCGCAGAACCATCAGCACAGCAGCCGCCACGAGTCCGGCCAGCGCCGCGCGAGTCAGCGTCAGGGCGATGGGCTCGAAGGACGCCAGCGCCAGCCGCGTCGCCGCGAGCGTGCCGCTGAAGATCGCCACGCCGACGAGCCCGTCGCGCAGCGCTCCTTTGCGCAGCGCCCCTGCGGGTGGCGCGGTCCGAGCCTGCGGGGGAGCCGTGAGGATGCGGGTCGTCATCGCTCAGCCCAGCGGCAGGATCAGCGGCAGGGCGAGGCCGATCCCGCCGGCCGCCAGCACAACCAGATCCACGATCTGCCGGGCGATCCACGCGGCCCCCTGCCGGTCGACGCGCAACGCTCTCATCCCGTCCTCCTCTGGCTCGGGCCGGATGGATGCGGCGTTTCACAATTTGCCGACAGGCACAGCTCCGGTACAATATCGAGAAACTGTCCAGGACGATCGGCAGTACGGTTGGGAAGTCGCGATGGCGCTCGGTGTCCTTAAGCCCCAGCTCGATCCGGCCCTGACGCGGGTCGAGGCGGTGATGGCCGCGATCGAGGCGCGCATCGCCGGGCGCCATCTCGCGCCCGGGGCGCGCCTGCCCTCCGTGCGCGCCTTCGCGGAAAGCCTCGGCGTCTCGAAATCGACGGTGGTCGAGGCCTATGACCGGCTGGCCGCGCAGGGGGCGATCGTCTCGCGGCCGGGCTCCGGCTTCTACGTGGCGGGGCGGCCGGAGCCGTTCTGCCTCGCCGCGGCCGGGCCGCGCCTCGAGCGGGCGGTCGATCCGCTCTGGATCAGCCGGCAATCCTTCGAGACCTATCCGGACGTGCTGAAGCCCGGCTGCGGCTGGCTGCCACCGGACTGGTTGCCCGAGGAGTCCCTGCGCCGGGCGCTGCGCGCCGTGGCCCGCGCGGGCGGTCCGGCGCTCACCGCCTATGACGAGCCGCGCGGCCTCGCGCCCTTGCGCGAGCACATCGCCCGGCGGATGGGCGAGCGCGGTATCGCGGTCCACCCGGACCAGATCGTGCTGGCGGATTCCGCGACCCAGGCCCTCGACCTGCTCTGCCGCTTCCTGATCGAGCCCGGCGACACGGTCCTGGTGGACGACCCCTGCTACTTCAACTTCCAGGCGCTGCTGCGGGCGCAGCGGGTCAAGCTCGTCGGCGTGCCGTTCGGCCCGCAGGGGCCGGACCTCGCGGCCTTCGAGGCGGCCCTGCGCGAGCACCGGCCGCGCTTCTACCTCACCAACTCGACGCTCCATAACCCGACCGGCGCCTCGCTCGGGCCCGCGATCGTGCACCGGATCCTGCGGCTGGCCGAGGCGCACGACACGCTGGTGGTGGAGGACGACATCTACGCGGATTTCGAGGTGGAGCCGGCCGCACGCCTCGCGGGCTTCGACGGGCTGGAGCGGGTGATTCAGATCGGCGGCTTCTCGAAGACGCTCTCCTCGGCCGCGCGCATCGGCTACGTCGCCCTGCGCCGGGACTGGGTCGAACGCTTCTTGGACCTGAAGGTCGCGGTGACGCTGGGCGACCCGCACCTCGCCGCGACCGTCGTGCACCGGGCGGTCACCGACGCGCGCTACCGGCACGATCTCGAGGCGATGCGCGCCCGGCTGGCGGAGGCGCGCGGGCGCGCGGTCCGGCGGCTCGCCGGGCTCGGCATCACCGTGCCGTTCGTGCCCGGTGCCGGCATGTTCCTTTGGGCGCGCCTTCCGGACGGACTCGACGCTGCCGAGGTCTCGCGCCGGGCGCTCGCTGAACGGGTGATCCTGGCGCCCGGCAACGTCTTCAGCGTGAGTCAGGGCGCGACGGGCGACCTGCGCTTCAACGTCGCCCAGTGCGCCGACCCGCGGATCTTCGCGGTGCTGGAGCGGGCTATGGCGCGGTGAGGGCCGCGCGTCTCCCTCCCCGCCGGGGAGGGAGACGGCGCTTGGCCTACGGCGCCGGCTCGACCACGTGCTGCCCGTCGAGCGTGACGTCCGCGCTCGGCCGGGTCTCGGCCACCGCCTCGGCCCGGCGGATGTCGGGCGCGGTCGCCTCGTCTACGAAGGCCGCGACCGCCTCGGCGAGCGGCAGCGTCTTCGTGCCCTGGCTGCCGAGCCGGCGGATCGAGACGGTGCGCTCCTCGGCCTCGCGCTTGCCCAGCGCCAGGATGACCGGCACCTTGGCGAGCGAGTGCTCGCGGACCTTGTAGTTGATCTTCTCGTTGCGCAGATCCGCCTCGACCCGGAGCCCCGCGCGCTCCAGCGTCCGCACGACCTGCCGGGCGTAGTCGTCCGCCTCCCCGGTGATCGTCGCCACCACGATCTGGGTCGGAGCGAGCCAGAGCGGGAAATGGCCGGCGAAGTGCTCGATCAGGATGCCGGTGAAGCGCTCCATCGAGCCGCAGATCGCGCGGTGGACCATCACCGGCGGCTTCTTCTGGCTGTCGGCATCGACGTAGAAGGCGCCGAACCGCTCCGGCAGGTTGAAGTCCACCTGCGTGGTGCCGCACTGCCAGTCGCGGCCGATGGCGTCGCGCAGCACGTACTCGAATTTCGGCCCGTAGAAGGCGCCCTCCCCCGGATTGACCGCGGTCTTGATCCGGCCGCCCGACTGTTCCTCGATCTGAGCGAGCACGCGCGTCATCACGGACTCGGCGTGGTCCCAGAGCGCGTCCGAACCGACGCGCTTCTCGGGGCGCGTCGAGAGCTTCACCAGGATCTGGTCGAAGCCGAAATCGGCGTAGGTCGAGAGGATCAGGTCGTTGATCTTCAGGCACTCGGCGGCGAGCTGGTCCTCGGTGCAGAAGATGTGCGCGTCGTCCTGGGTGAAGCCGCGCACGCGCATCAGGCCGTGCATGGCGCCCGACGGTTCGTAGCGGTGCACCACGCCGAACTCGGCCATGCGCAGCGGCAGGTCGCGGTAGGATTTCAGCCCGTGCTTGAAGATCTGCACGTGACCCGGGCAGTTCATCGGCTTCAGGGCGAACCAGCGCTTGTCCTCGGCCTCCTCGCCCGCGGACTGGGCCGCGAACATGTTCTCGCGGTACCAGCCCCAGTGGCCCGAGGTCTCCCAGAGGGCCTTGTCGAGGATCTGCGGCGCGTTCACCTCGGCGTAGTCGCCCTTGAGGCGGCGGCGCATGTAGGCGATCAGCTCCTGGAAGATCGTCCAGCCCTTGGCGTGCCAGAAGACGACGCCCGGTCCCTCCTCCTGGAAGTGGAACAGGTCCATCTCGCGGCCGAGCCGGCGGTGGTCGCGGCGCTCGGCCTCCTCCAGCCGGTGCAGGTAGGCGTCGAGATCCTCCTTCGTCGCCCAGGCGGTGCCGTAGATGCGCGTCAGCATCGGGTTGTTGGCGTCGCCTCGCCAGTAGGCGCCCGCGACCTTCATCAGCTTGAAGGCCGTGCCGACCTTGCCGGTCGAGGTCATGTGCGGGCCGCGACAGAGGTCGAACCACGCGCCCTGGCGGTAGATCTTCAGATCCTCGCCCACCGGGATCGCGTCGACCAGCTCGACCTTGTAGCCCTCGCCCTTCTCGGCGAAGAGGTTGCGCACGTCGTCGCGCTTCCAGATCTCCTTGGTGAAGGGGGCATCGCGCGCGATGATCTCGCGCATCTTGGCCTCGATCTTCGGGAAGTCCTCGGGCGTGAAGGGCTCGTCCCGGGCGAAGTCGTAGTAGAACCCGTTCTCGATGACGGGGCCGATCGTCACCTGCGTGTCTGGCCAGAGCTCCTGCACGGCCTCGGCCAGGACGTGGGCACAGTCGTGCCGGATCAGTTCCAGGGCGCGGGGATCCGTGCGGTCGAGGAACTCGATGCGGACGTCGTGCGCGATCGTGTCGTCGAGGTCCGCCACCACGCCGTCGAGCGCCATCGCGACGGTGCGCTTGGCCAGCGACTTGGCGATGCCCTCGACGACGGCGCGGCCGGTCACGGCGGCGTCGTAGGCGCGCGTGTTGCCGTCGGGGAAGGTCAGCGTGGGCATCGCGTGTCGCTCCGGGCTCACTCCTGCGAACGCGGCAGGTAAGCGGGGGATTGAGGTGGCTCCCGCGCGTCGCGCGGGAGCGGCCGTTTAGACCGATTTTCGTCGGGATGAAACGTCGGCGTTCAGCTCCGGCGGGCGAACCGGCTCACGAAGAAGCCGTCGAGGCCGCCGCGCGCGTCCGTCCCGCCGCCGAGGTGGCAGGGCAGCGTGCGCAGGTCGCCGTTCGGGTCGATCAGCTCCGTCAATCCGCCGACCTCGTCGCCCGTGACAGGTGCCCGCGCGAAGTCGGGGCTGCGGGAGAGGAAGGCGGCGATCTGGGCCTCCCCCTCCTCCGGCTCCAGCGAGCAGGTGCAGTAGACGAGGCGCCCGCCCGGCCGCAGCAGCGTCGCGGCGCGGTCGAGGAGGCGCGCCTGCAGCCCGGCGAGCCGGGCGATGTCGTCGGGGCTCTTGGTCCAGGCCACATCCGGGTGGCGGCGGATCGTGCCGGTGGCCGAGCAGGGCGCGTCGAGGAGCACCGCGTCGAAGCCCTCCGGCCGGTCGAGGGCGAGGGCGTCGCCCACCACCACCTCCGCGGCGAGGCCGAGGCGCTCAAGGTTGCGGCGCAGGCGCTCCAGGCGCGGGGCGGAGCGGTCGACCGCCGTGACCGCGGCGCCGGCTGCGGCGAGCTGGGCGGTCTTGCCCCCGGGCGCCGCGCAGAGATCGGCGACCCGCTCCCCGGGGCGGGCGCCGAGGAGCCGCGCGGGGAGCGCCGCGGCGGCGTCCTGCACCCACCACGCGCCCGCCTCGAAACCATCCAGCGCGGTGATCGGCCCCGATTCCGCGGGCAGCCGCAGAGATCCGGTCGGCAACAGCGCGGCGCCGAGGCGTTCGGCCCAGCCTTGCGGATCCGCCTTCACCGTGACGTCGACGGTCGCGCCGGCCAGATGCGCCCGTCCGATCGCCTCCGCCCGCTCCCCATAGGTCGCGCGCCAGCGCGCGGCGAGCCAGTCCGGCGCGCCGTCCCCGAGCGGGTCGCCCGCCGCCAGGATGGCGTCGCGCTCGCGGGCAACCCGTCGCAGGACCGCGTTGACGAGGCCGCCGAGATGCTGGGTCCGCCGATCCGTCTTGGCAAGGCGCACCGCGAGATCGACCGCCGCGTGGTCCGGCACCGCGAGGTCCAGGATCTGCGCTGCGCCGGTCGCCAGCAGAGCGAGCAGCAGCGGCTGATCGTCCGGCAACCCGTGATCGAGCCGGCTGCCCAGCGCCGCCCGGATCAGGCCGAACCGGCGGAAGGTCGCGGTGGCGATGGCGCGCGCGAGCGCCGCCTCGGCAGGGTCCAGCCCGCGCGAGGCCTGCGACAGTGCATCCTCCAGGGCGAGCGCCCGGTTCTGGCCGATCAGCTCGGCGACGGCGCGCTGGGCGGCGGCGCGTGCACCGAGCCCGGCCACCTCGGCAAGCGCCTCGGCAGCCGCGCCGTCCTGCGGTGCCGGCCCGGCCTCGTTGCGGCGGCCTCGTCCGTTGCGCGGTGTCTGCCGTGATGCCACTTGTCTCGTCATCCCGTAGCCTGCCGGCCCTCGCGCCGACGCACTGCCCTTCCATCCGAGCGAGCCCGATGCAAGACGAAACGCCCGCCGACACAACGCTTGCCGCAGCCGAATCGACCCCGCGCACCCTCACGCCGGCGGCCGAGCGGGCGCTCGCGGAGGCGGCCGCGCGCCGCGCCGCCGTCGATGCCCGCGCGGCCGAGATCTCCGCCAAGCCCGAGCGCCTGGGCCGCGGCGGCCTCGAACCGGTGCGCTACGACGATTGGGAGGTGAAGGGCCTCGCCGTCGATTTCTGACGCGACGTCCGTTTGACCGCTTCGGCGTGCGCGGGAATCTCCGCTTCCCGCGCTGGAGCGGCCTTGCGCCCTCCGCCGCCCTCCTGACGACTCCCGATCCCCGCGCCCTCCGGTCTCACCGCACTGCGGTACGATCGGGCTAATCCCGGATTGGAACTCCCAAAACCGGCCGGGGCACGATCCTATCGCCCCGCCCGGCACCCGCATCTGGAGCCGGCCCGCGCGTCTCGGGGGACCACCCCTCCGCCGCGCGGACGGCGCGCGATTGCGAGGTCGGGATGAACTGGGTTCCGGAGCAGCCGAACAGGAACGGAAGCCTGTCGCTGCGGGCGCATTACGAGGCGCGCAACCTCGGCATCCTCACGGCGATCTGGCGCCGCCGCCGCGTGATCGGGATCCTGCTGGCGCTGGCCCTCGTCGGGGCGGGTGCGATCTGCCTGACCCTGCGCGACCGCTACACCGCCGAGGCGATCCTGCAGGTCGATCTCGCGCGGCCGGTCCCGGTGCAGGTTGGCCAGCCTGGCCAGAGCGCCGGCCCGGATACCGGGGCTATCGTCGAGAGCGAGGCCCGGGTGATCCGCTCCCGGGCGGTCGCGCGCCGGGTCGTGGCGGAACTGGACCTCGTCGACGATCCCGCCTTCGCGACGCGCTCGCTCCTCGATCGACTCGCCTGGTGGCGCACGGAACCCGCCGCGACCGCTCCGGCTCCGAACGCCGCCGAGCGCATCGCCGGGGCGCTGAGCTCAGGCCTCGCGGTGACCAACGACAGCCGCTCCTACCTGATCACCGTCGCCTACACGGCGTCCGATCCGGCCCGCGCGGCTCGGTTCGCGAACGCCTTCGTGGACGCCTATCTGGGCAACCGCCTGGACATGGGCGTCGCCAACGCCGAGCGCGCCGGCAACTGGCTCGACGGTCAGATCCGGGCGAGCCGCGCGGACCTGGAGAGCGCCGAAGCCGCCATCGCGGCCTACCGGCAGCGCACCGGCCTCGTGGAGGGCGGCACCGCGAGCGTGAGCCTGCCCCAGCAGGCGCTGCGCGACGCGACCGTCCAGCTCGGCACCGCCACGCAGGCCCGCACGGCCGCCGAGGCGCGCCTCGCCCGGGCACAGGAGATCTTCCGCTCCGGAGGCGTGCCCTCGGCGCAGGATCTCGCCGGCGCGCCGGTGATCCAGCGCATGCTGGAGAACGTCGAGGCGGCCAAGCGGGAGGTCGCCACGCTGCTCCTCACCGGGCCGCGCCACCCGCGCTACCTCCAGGCCAGGGCCGCGCTCGAGGATGCGGAGCAGCGTCTGCGCGAGGAGGTCGATCGCGCCGTCGACAACCTGAAGAGCGAGGTGCGCACGGCGGCCTCCGACGAGGAGACCCTCACGGCCCGGGTGGCGGCCCTCAAGACCGAGGTCATCGAGGCGATGGGCTCCGAGGCCAAGCTCCGGGGTCTCCAGGCGAACGCCACGGCGATCCGCGAGCGCCTGAAGCTGCTCGGCGACGCCCACGCCCAGGCCCTGGCGCTCGCCGCGATGAAGTCCTCGACCGCGCAGGTGGTGATGCGGGCCCAGAGCCCGATCACGCCCTCCGGTCCCCTGCGGGCCCTCTATATCGGCCTCGCGGTGGCGGCCGCCGGGGCGCTCGGGGTCGGCTACGCCCTGCTGATGGGGCGGCGCGATACCGGCTTCCGTTCGGGAAGCGAGCTCGCCGAGGACACCGCCCTGCGCTGCCTCGGCATGGTGCCGGACATCTCGACCGCCTCGGGCGCGGGCGAGATCCGGATGTTCGACGAGGCGATCCGGCTCGTGGCGGCCTCGCTCGGCTGGCCAAGGGCTACCGGTGCGCCGCGGGTCCTGCTCGTCACCTCCTCGGTGCCGGACGAGGGCAAGTCGCTGGTCTGCATGGCGCTGGCCAAGATGCTCGCCGCCCGCGGCACCCGCGTCCTCGTCATCGACGCGACCGGCGCACGGCCCGCGAGCCCGGCCAGCCGGATGCCGGCTCTGGAGGACGTGGTGCTGGGCGATCAGGCGGCGTTCCTCGCGGACGCGCGGGACCGCGCCGTCACCCTGCTGCACGGGCGGGGCCGGGCGACCGCGCAGGACTTCTACCTCTCCGAGCCCTTCGAGCGCTTCATGGAGGGCGCTCGCGAGGCCTTCGACTTGGTGCTGATCGAAGCGCCACCCGCCATGCTGGTGCTCGACTTCGTGCCGCTCGCCCATGTCGCCGACGCCGCGATCCTCACGGTCCGCTGGGCCTCGACCCCGCGCAAGACGGTGCTGGCGACGCTGCAGCGGCTCCAGGATCTCTCGGTGCGCGTGCGTGGTCTCGTGCTCACCCGGGTCGATCTCGACCAGCACCGGCACGAGCCCTTCGCCGACGCGTGCTCGCACTACCACCGCTACCGGACCTTCTTCGAGGGCCCCGCCCAGCCGCCCGCGGAAGCCTCGGCGGACGCGGCGGCGGCCCGGGCCGGCCTGTCGCGCTCCGACGCGGGGGGATCCGGCGGGACGAAGCCCACCGAGCATCCCGCCGAGAAAGCGACGGAGTCGCGGCCGGCCGCCGCCGCCCGCACCGCCTGAGCACCCGGGCCCGCAGCCCGCCCCACGCAACCGCAGGAGCGACCCCGATGAGGATCATGGTGATCGGCGGCAACGGATTCGTCGGCCGGCCGCTGACGCGGATGCTGGCGGACGGGCACGAGGTCTGCGTGCTCGACGCCCTGCGCTACGGGCCCCCGCGCTTCTCCCCCGAGGAGCTCGCCCGCCTCGTCCTGATCCCTGCCGACATCACCGACCCCGCACAGGTCGCGGCCGCGATGCGCAGCTTCTCGCCTGAGGCGGTGATCCATCTGGCAGCGATCCATTATATCCCGGAATGCGAGCAGGATCCGGTCCTGGCCGTACGCACCAACGTCGCCGGCACGGTGAGCCTGCTCGCCGCCTGCCCGCCGGGCTGCCGCTTCGTCTTCGCCAGCAGCGGTGCCGTCTACGCGCCGGAGGCCCGGCCCCACCGGGAGGACGCCTCGCCGGTCGCCCCCAGCGACATCTACGGCTTCACCAAGCTGCACGGCGAGCACTACGTGCGCCACATGGCGCGCCAGCGCGGCCTCGCGGCGGTGGTGGTGCGGCTGTTCAACGTGATCGGGCCGGGCGAGACGAACCCACACCTCCTCCCCGAGATCCTGGCGCAGCTCATCGCCGGCCACCGGCGGATCAGCCTCGGCAACCTCACGGCGCGGCGGGACTACATCCACGTGGACGACGCCGCCCGAGGCTTCCGGGCAGCGGCGCTCGCGGGCGCGGTGGCGCCGGGCGAGAGCGTCACGGTGAACCTCGGCACGGGCGAAGCCTACGCGGTCGGCGAGATCCTGTCGTACCTCCGGCGCATCGGGGGCGCGGACTTCACCGTCGAGACCGATCCGGCCCGGCTGCGCGCCGTCGACCGGCCGGTGCTCGCCGCCGACATCGCGCGCATCCGCGAGCTGTTCGGCTGGAGCCCCCGGCACACGATCGATACCGCGCTCGCCGACCTCTGGGAGCGGCCCGACCTGCCGCCGCACCTCACGGCGAAGTACCGGCCCGTCCCGGCCGTCCGCCCGGCCGCGCGCGCGCCGATCGCCGAGCTGCTGACGCCCGCCTCTTGAGGCTCGGTCCCCCGTCTCTGACGACACCCGGAAGGTTCCCAGACGCATGTCCACGCCCGCCGCCTCCCCGAAAGCCCGCCTCGCCATCATCGGCTGCGGCGCCGTGGTGGACCACCACCTCCTGCCCGCGCTGAAGCGACAGGGCTGGGCCCCGAGCGTGCTCGTCGACCGCTCGCCCGAGCGCCTCGCGCTGCTCGCCGGCCGCGCCGGGCGGCGCCGCGCCGACATCGCGACCGCCGCCGACTGGCGGGAGGTCGCCGACCGTTTCGACGCCGCGCTGGTCGCGACGCCCCACACCACCCACGGCCCGATCGGGCTCGGCCTGCTGGAGGCCGGCAAGCACGTCTTCATGGAGAAGCCCCTCGCCACCACGAGCGCCGAGGGCGAGGCGATGATCGCCGCCGCCTCGCGCAAGGGCCTCGTGCTCGCGGTCGGCCTCTTGCGCCGCAACCTCATCATCGCCGCCTGGACCAAGGCCCTGATCGCCTCCGGCACGATCGGGGCGATCCGGCGGGTCGATGCGCGCGAGGGCTTCGTCTTCAACTGGGCGACGAGTTCGGACGCGCTGCTGCGCCGAGACCTCTCGGGCGGCGGCGTCCTCATGGATACGGGTGCCCACACCCTCGACATTCTCGGCCACTGGTTCGGCACGATGACGCCGACGCGCTATCGCGACGACGGGACCAGCGGCGTCGAGGCCGACTGCGTCGCCGAGTTCCTGCTCGACGGCGGCGGCGAGGTGCGGGTCGAGCTGAGCCGCACCCGCAACCTCGCCAACACCGCCCGGATCGAGGGCACGCACGGCCATGTCGAGGTCGCGCTCTACCGCAACGAGGTGGTGGCGGGCTCTCCCAACGCGCTCGCCTTCACGCATGCGGGGGTGAGCGGCACCACGATGAAGCCGCAGCTCTTCCCCGCGCTGTTCGACGCCGAGATGCGCGACTTCCGCGATGCGGTCGCGGACGGGCGCCCGCCCCTGGTCGGCGGCGACGAGGGCTTGGCCTCGGTGCGGCGGATCGAGGGCTGCTACGCCCTGCGCGAGCCGCTGGAGCAGCCCTGGGATGCCGGGCACGCGGCGCTCGTCGACGGACTCGCGCCCGGTGCCCGCGTCGTCGTGACGGGGGCGAGCGGCTTCATCGGCGGCCGGCTGGTCGAACGGCTGGTGCGCGCCGGCATCGACGTCACCTGCATCATCCGCGAGATCGGCAGCGCGACGCGTCTGGCTCGCCTGCCGGTGCGGCTGGTCAAGGCCGACCTCACCGATCCCGCCGCGATCGGCGCGGCCCTTCGCGGGGCCGATACGGTGTTCCACTGCGCCTACGATCCGCGCTCGCGCCGGCAGAACCTGGAGGGCGCGCGCGTGCTCATCGGAGCCGCCGCCGAGGCGCAGGTGCGTCGGCTCGTCCATGTCAGCACCTTCTCGGTCTACGAGCCCTTCCCGCCGACGCCGCTGACCGAGGAGACCCGCGACGGCGACCGCGCCTGGATCTACGTGAAGGACAAGCTCGACATCGAGGGCCAGATGCTCGCGGCGGCCCGCGATGGCCGGGTCCCGACGGCCGTGGTGCAGCCGACCATCGTGTACGGCCCCTTCTGCAAGCCCTGGACGAACGCGCCGGCCGAGGAGCTGATCTACGGCGAGGTGGTTCTGCCGGACGGCGGCGCCGGCCGGTGCAGCGCGGTCTTCGTGGACGATCTCGTGGACGGGATGCTGCTCGCCGCGACCCGGGACGCGGCGGTGGGCGAGCGCTTCATCCTGTCGGGGCCGGACACGGTGAGCTGGGGCACGTTCTTCAGCGAGTTCGCCCGCGCGCTGGGCGTGCCGGGCCCGACCTCCTGGCCGCTGGCGGAGGTCTCGAAGCAGAACCAGGGCTTCGTGCGCGACGTGAAGCTCGTGCTGCGCAACCCGAAGCGCATCGTCCAGATCATCGTGCGCTGGCCCCCGGCGCGCTCGGCCCTCCAGGCGGGGCTCGACGCACTGCCCAAGCCCCTGCGGGCGCTCGTCGACCGCTACTATTTCGGCAGCGGCGGTCCGGTATTCGGCGCGCTCATCGTGCCGGACCCGCAGAAGACCGCCCTCTACACCACCCGGGCGACCGCCGAGATCGGCAAGGCGCGGCGGCTGCTCGGCTACGCGCCGCGCTTCGCCTTCGCCGACGGGATGCGCGAGACGACGCCCTACCTCGTCTGGGCCTATGCCGACCTCGTGCGGGCGGCGCGCCGCGCCCGCGGCACCTCCGCGCCGCCCGCCGCCCCCGTGGGAACGCCGGTAGCGGACGCGCGCTGAACGGCGCCCGGCCCGGCGCCCGGAAGCTCCCGGCCGATGCCGCGATGTCCCCGCCCCTCGTCGGGGGCGGGCCGAGCGGGAGCCGGGGTGAGGGGGCGGCTCCGGAAGGGCCGCTTCCGTCGCGATCCCCTCGACCCCACGCCTCGGTCCCTGCGGGGTCGACAGCCGGCCCGCTCAGGCGGCGACGGGGTCGGCCGAGCCCTTTCCCCGCGCACGGGGAATCGAGGATCCACGCACAACGAAGCGGCAGGACGAGACGATGCGGCGCTCATGGATTCCCGGCTCGCCCGCTTCGCCGCGGAACGGCGGCTGGCCCCCGGGAACACCGCGCGCGGGGCCGGCGCGATTCCGGAAGGCCGGCGGCCACGCCGCCCGCCTCGCCTGGCCCCTGATCGACCAGGGCATCGCGAGCATCGGCACCTTCGGGCTGACGATCCTGCTGGCGCGCGCGCTGCCGCCCGCGGAGTACGGAGTCTTCGCCCTGCTGCTCGGCGGGCTGATGATCCTCCACATGGTCACCTCCTCGCTGGTGTTCTATCCGCTCTCGGTCCGGGCGGCGGCCGCGGGTCCGGAAGGCGGGGCAGCCCTGATGCGGGCGAGCCTCGACCTTCTCGGCCTGCTCTTCCTGCCGGCCGGTGCGGCGATCGCGCTCGCCGCCCTCGCGGCGGGCCGGGCGGACCTGATCCTGCCCGCCCTCGCCTACTTTCTGCTCTGGCAGACCCAGGAAGCGTTCCGGCGCTACCTCTTCGCGGAGCTGCGCTTCGCCGCCGCGATTCCGGGCGACGCGGTGAGCTACCTGGGTCAGGTCGCGCTGGTGCTCTGGCTCGCCCGGGACGGGCATCTGACGCTTGGCGGGGCGCTCTGCGCGATGGCACTCACCTCAGGCCTCGGCGCGCTCCTGCAGGCCGGGCGCGCCGGGCTCGGGCGGGGTGGCCGCGCCGCGCCGCGCCTGCCCGCGATCCTCGGCGATTTCTGGCGCCTCGGCGGCTGGTCGCTCGCCAACAACCTGCTCGGTACGCTGCGCGGACAGGTGCTGTTCTGGCTGCTCGCGGTCCTTTCCGGAGCGGCCCTGACGGCGCAGCTCCAGGCGAGCCAGAATCTCGTGAACCTGATGAACCCGCTGGTCATCGGGCTCTGCAACATCATCCCGCAGACCGCGGCGCGGGCCCACGCCCGCGGCAAGGCGGAGGCGTGGCGGGCGGCGCGGCCCTTCGCGCTCTCGGGCGTCCCGGTCGCGCTCCTCTTCTTCAGCGTCCTGTTCGCCGCCCCCGAACCGGTGCTGCGCCTCGTCTACGGCTCGGCCTCGCCGTATCTCGGGCTCGCAGGCCCGGTGCGCCTCCTCGCGCTCGCGGCGGTTGCGGCCTACGCCACCGACATGGTGTGCTCCTACTTTCACGGGGTGGAGGCGGCGCGCCACGCCCTCGTGGTGAATGCGGCTGGCACCGTCGCGGTTCTCGCGGCGGCCGTGCCGCTGACGCTCCGGTTCGGGCTCGGCGGAGCCTGCGCGGCGATGGTGCTGGCGAGCCTCGTGCGGCTCCTGATCTCGCAGCTGCTGCTGCGGCGCCTGATCGCCGCGGACGCGCCGCTGCCGGCCGCCTGATCCGGCTCCCGGTCGGTCGCTTCGGCGCCGCCCGCACACCCCCGTCGTTCCGGGCTCGTCCTTCGCGGCCCCGCGATGACGCGGTGGAGACGGCATCGAAGCGAGCAGCTGGAACCGTCATGAGGCCGCTCCATCGCGATCACGGGCCCGTAAGGCGGGTCCGCAGCCTCTCGCGCCAAGGGGGGCGTTCTCATCCACCCGATCCCGGATCGACCTTGCGCTGACGCGCCGGCATCCGGACGGCGGCACGCGATGGCCGAACGCTGGAAGCCCGCAGCCCGTCAGGCCGGGTCGCCGATCGCCCGCACGAGGCCCGCCCGGTAGATCATGCTGGCGCCGATCCCGAGACCGATCACGCACCAGAACCAGATGCCCGACATCGGGCCCTCCAGGGCCACGTCGAAGGAGGCGTTCACCAGGATGCCGGCGCCGTAGCAGGCGATCCAGACGAAGACGGCCGCCCAGCGTCCGTGGCCGGCTTGGCGGGCCAGGAGCAGACTGTGCACCAGCATGCCGAACCATGTGCAGAGCAGCGCGCTCCAGATCGCGAGGCCCGGCACGCCGGCCCGCGCCAGCACCGTCATGTGTCCGTTGTGCGGACTGCGCAGGGCGAATTCCGCCGTGACGAAGCTGTGGTAGCCATCCTCCATCGCGAGGTTCACGCCGAAGCCCTTGCCGCTCCAGAAGTAGGGACCGTGCAGGGTGTATTCCCGGATCGTGCGCCACCAGCGCAGCCGGAACTCCTTGGTGCCCTCGAAATTCGCGGTCTCGCTCGCGCCGAACACGCTGCTGATCCCCTCCACGATCTGCATGGCGCCGACCTCGCGGTCGCCGGGCATCATCACGCGCAGGTCCGCCAGCGCGGCCGCCGCCAGCATCGCGACCCCGATCAGGGCGGCGGGCGCGAAGCGGCGGAATTGCTGCCCGAGCACGACGCCAAGCAGGATCGGCACGAGGCAGGCGAGGGTCGCGGCCCGGCTCACCGTGACCACCGCCATGTTGATGCACAGGGTAGCGCACCAGAGCGGCCCCACCCGGCGCAGGCCCAGCAGCATGAAGACGGCTGCGGCGCCGATATGGAACGCCGCCTCGCCGGCCCGCACATAGGGAAGCTGGATCTGCGTGCCCGGGATACGCAGCTGGTCGGCCAGCGTGACGCTGAGGACGAAGAGGAAGCCGCCGATCATCCCGTACACGAAGGCGAAGCCCGCGTAGACGCGCAGGATCCAGCCGAGACGGAGCGGGTTCTCGATGAGCAGCGCCGCCACCACGAAGGCGAACAGGCCGTAGACCACGATGACGCTGTCGCGGACCGCGTCGACGCCGTAGGGGCCGAGGAACGGCACGGTGCGGATCACCACCCAGGCGATCAGCACGCCGAGCAGCACGCTCGTGGGGGTACCCAGCATCGCGAACCCGCACCGTGTCCGCATCAGCGCGAGGAGGCCGAGGCCGAGCGCGACCTCGCCGACATAGAGCGGCGCGACGCCCAGCACGGCGAAGCCCTTGCCGAACACCGCGTAGCCGACGAGCGCGCAGCCGAGACCGCGCAGGTAGAGATCGTTGGGATCCCGTGGGACCGGGCGACCCGCGACGGCGCTTGCGTGCATGCTGTCCCTTCCGAAGCCCCTGCCCGGCCGGATCAGCCGGCGAGTCTGAGGTCGTCGCTCCCGGCCGCGTAGAGGTGCTGCAGCGCTTCCGCCGAGCGGGCCCAGTCGCCCGTGACGAGGGCCATCGCGTGGGCCGCGCGCGACATCCGCACCCAGGCCTCGGGGGTCAGCCGGGCGGCCTGTCCGAGCGCGTCCGCGACCGCCCCGGGCGAGAGGTCGCGCACGACGAAGCCGGCGCCGTGGCGCTCGACCGCCTCGGCGAGGCCGGTCGCGGTCGACACGATCAGCGGCAGGCCGGCGAGCGCTCCCTCGACCGCGCCGATCGGCAGCCCGTCGAAGCGCGAGGACTGGACGAAGAAGTCCCAGCCGCGCAGCGTCCGCTCCTTCTCAGGCCCGAAGACCGGACCGCCCACCGTCACGGATCCGGCGATGCCGGCCTCGGCGGCGAGCGCGCGCAGCGCGGCGCCCTCCCCGCCCGTCGCCCCGTTGCCGGCGAGCGCCAGACGTCCCCGCCCGCCCGCCGACAGGTGGGCCGCGAGACCGCCGATCAGCAGGTCGAGCCCCTTGTGATGGGCGGCGTAGCGTCCGCAGAACCCGAAGAGCGGGAAGTCCGGCGACGGGAAGGCGCGCGCCGGTGGCGGGGGGGGCGCGTCGAAGGTGCTGGAATAGGCCGCATTCGCCACGATCGCGATGCGGGCGCGCGGCGCGATCTGGCGGACCGCGTCGGCCTCCTGCACCGTCAGCGCATGGACGAACCACGCCCGCTCCAAGACCCGGCGCTCGAACATCGCGAGGTAGAGGCTGGTCGAGCGGTGCGCCCGGCGCATCGCGGCGTCGGCGACGTGCGCGTAGCGCCCGTGGATGGTGACGACGTAGCGGATGCCCCGGCGCGCCAGCTCCCGCCCGATCGCCAGGAGCAGCGGCCGGCGCGCACCGTGAATGTGGACCAGGGTGCGCGGGCCGGTGCCCGCAACGAGGGCCGCGACGAGGCGCGGCGCCGGCTGGACGAGGTGGCCGAACAGGCTGTGGCCCTCGAGCGGCAGCGCCTCGACGGGCGCGTCCCACACGCCCGGATCGATCGACCGCGCCGGCGGGTGCAGGACCACGATCCGGACGCTCTGGCCGAGGCGGGCCTGCTCGCGGGCGAGCCGGTTCGCCACGAGGTGCACGCCGTTCATCCGGGACTGCTCGGCCTCCTCGACGACGAGGTGGCGGATGTCGAGGCCTGCCGGCGCCCCGGTCTCTTCGGTCATCGGGTTGCTCGCTGGCTGGGGGACCCTTCCCCCGTGGGCGGGGGAAGGCGAGGCCGCGCGTCCTACTCGGCGGCGTCCGGCAGGCGGCCGCCGCGTCCGGCGGCGAGCTCGGCCTCGATCCAGCGGTAGGTGGGCTCGAGACCGGTCCGGATCAGGGTGGCGGGCTCCCAGCCGAGCACCTGCCGGATCAGCGCGTTGTCGCTGTTGCGGCCCCGCACCCCTTGGGGCTTCGAGACGTCGTGGCGCTTGGCGATCCGCTTGCCCGCGACCGCGGCGGCGACGTCGACGAGGTCGTTGATGCTGATCATCTCGTCGGTGCCGAGGTTGAGCGGCGCCGTATAGTCGGACTGCATCAGCCGGTAGAGTCCCTCGACGCAGTCGTCGATATACATGAACGAGCGTGTCTGCAGGCCGTCGCCCCAGACCTCGATTGTGCCGTTCTCCGGGCAGAGCGCGACCTTGCGGCAGATCGCGGCCGGCGCCTTCTCGCGGCCGCCGTCATAGGTGCCGAGCGGCCCGTAGACGTTGTGGAAGCGCACGACCCGGGTGGAGAGGCCCCAATCCTCGGTCATGTACTGGCACAGCTTCTCCATGTAGATCTTCTCCAGCCCGTAGCCCTCCTCGGGCTGGGCCGGCCACGCGACGTCCTCGGAGAGCGGCGTGACGTCCGGCGAGGTCTGCAGGTGCATCGGGTAGACGCAGGCCGAGGACGAGAACAGGAAGCGCTTCACCCGGTTGTCGGCCGCGGCCTTGGCCATGTGGGCGCTGATCAGCGTGTTGTTCAGCGTGATCTCGGCGTGCGAGCCGCTGATGAAGCCGATGCCGCCCATGTCGGCGGCGAGGTGGTAGACCTGCTCCATCCCCTGCGACGCCCGCTGGCAGGCATCGTGCAGGCGCAGGTCGCATTGCAGGAACTCGTGCGCGGCTGTCGGCTCGTACTCGGGCAGCTTGAGGTCGGCGCCGCGGACCCAGTAGCCCCGGCCGACGAGATACTTGACGAGATGGTGGCCGATAAAGCCGCCGGCTCCGGTTACGAGGACGGGGATCATCTTGGGCAGTCCTTACCTGTGATGAAGGCAGGTAATTCCTGGCATGATCGCCGATGTACTTTCCATTCGGCTTGCGAACTACGCCGAAAGAATGGAGCCGGTCAGGCGAAGGGTCCGATGAGGCGTTTGTACTCGGCCTCGGCGAGGCCGTAGCTCTCTCCTGCGGCGCGGATCAGGCGTGGGCGGTCGGTCACGGTGATCTGGCCGCGGCGGGTGGCGATCATCTCGGCCCGCTCGAGCTCGTGCAGCGCGACCGTGATGCCGGGGCGGTGGGTGCCCAGCACCTGGGCGAGCGCCTCGTGGGTCATCACGATCTCGCTGCCGTCGATGCGGTCAGTGGCCAGGAGCAGCCAGT
>NZ_BPQM01000100.1 GCF_022179245.1 Methylobacterium gregans | reverse complement strand
CCGGTGCCCTCGCCGAGCGAGCAAAGCCCGAGGAGGCGCCCCCCGCACCGTCATCCGGCCGGCGCCGGAAAGGCTGAGCCCGCGCGTCAGGAGACGGCGTCGAGCTTGTCCGCCATCGACTGCTCCTTGTCCCGCCGGGTCGAGAAGATCAGCGTGAAGAAGGTGCGCTGCACGCCCAATTCGGCGAGCCGCGCCTCGCAAGCCTCGGCAAGGCTGCAGATCGCGCTGAGTTCACCCTCGATGTTGGTGCCGTTGGGATGCATCGTCGCCTCGAGGCCGCTGGCCTCGATGAGCGCCTTGATCTCGCGCACGTAGGGCGAGACCGACGGGCCCACGCCCATCGGCACGATGCAGAGATCCGCCGCAACCTTCATGGACCACTCCTTTCGGGACCTTGCCCGGAACGCTGCCGGCCCCGGCCGGACGCGGCTCCAACGTGAGGTCGCGACGCCTGATTGCGGCCCGCCCCGCGACGGCATCTCAGGCCGCGCGGCCGGCCGCCGGTGCAGCGCGGTCTCCGCCCTCGTCCAGGATCGCGCGCGCCTGATCGAGAACCTCCGCGATCCGCGTGCCGACCGCCAGGGCGATCGCCGTCGAGTTCGCACCCTCGGTCTGCTGCGCGTCGATGCGGGTGATCGCGCCCGTCAGCAGCGTCTCGACGCCGTGCAGGAGCGCCCGCGCCGCCTCCGGGTTCATCTTCGCCATGGCGTCCGTCGCGGAGCAGCAGACTTCCTTCAGCATGAAGTAGGTCAGGCGATCGACAGCGTCCCGATCCTCGGTCGAGAGTTCGGCCATACCGGGCTCCGATTGTCCTTCGGATGCGCCTGGGTTCGGGCGCGTCCGGCTTCATTCGCACAACGGTAAGTTGACCACTCGTCGCTTGCATGAGGCTGTAGGCGGTCTCGGATCTGAGGTCGGATCGAGCGGTCCGAAGCCCGTTTCAGGTGCCGCAGAAGGTCCGATAGCCGACGCCGCCGCCCTCCGGCGCCTCCGCGTAGCGGGCGAAGGCCGGCTGGTCCGCGAAGGGGTGCGACAGAACGGTCAGCAGTTCCTCGAACGGGGCGAGATCGCCCCGCTCGACCGCGGCCTCGATCACGCCCTCGACCCGGTGGTTGCGCGGGATGTAGGCCGGGTTCACTGCCCGCATCGCCGCCGCCGTCTCGGCCGGCCCGCGCGTCTCGCGGCCGAGGCGCTCGCGCCAGCGCGTCGCCCAGGCATCGTAGGCGGTCGGATCGACGAAGAGGTCGCGCACCGGCCCGTCCGCCGCCGGATCCTCCGCCGCGGCGGCGAGGCGGCGGAAGGTCAGGGTGAAGTCGGCCTGGTTCTCGGCCATGCGCCGCAGGAGATCGCCGGCGAGCTCCGCGTCGCCCTCGCCAAGGGAGGCGAGGCCGATCTTGCGCGCCAATCCGCCGTGATAGGCCGCCTCGAAGCGGGGCGCGAAGCCGGCGAGCGCCTCCTCGGCCTCCTTCACCGCGGCGTCCTCATCCTCGGCGAGGAGCGGCAGCAGGGTTTCGGCAAGGCGGGTCAGATTCCAGAGGGCGATGCGCGGCTGGTTGCCGTAGGCGTAGCGCCCGTGCTGATCGATGGAGCTGAACGTCGTCCGGGCATCGTAGGCGTCCAGGAAGGCGCAGGGGCCGTAATCGATCGTCTCGCCCGCCACCGACATGTTGTCGGTGTTCATCACCCCGTGGACGAAGCCCACCAGCAGCCACCGGGCGACGAGGTCCGCCTGCCGTCCGATCACACCCTCCAGCAGCGCGCGGTAGGGCTTCTCGGCGTCGGCGACCTCCGGATAGTGCCGTGCCACGACATGGTCGGCGAGGGCCCGCAGGGCTTCCGTGTCGCTCCGGGCGGCGAAGAACTGGAAGGTTCCGACCCGGATGTGGCTCGACGCCACACGGGTGAGCACCGCCCCCGGCAGGAAGGTCTCGCGCGCCACGCGCTCGCCTGTCGTGACGGCCGCGAGCGCCCGGGTGGTCGGAACGCCCAGCGCCGCCATGCTCTCGCTGACGAGGTACTCGCGCAGCACCGGTCCCAGTGCCGCCCGGCCGTCGGCGTGACGCGAGAACGGCGTCGGGCCGGAGCCCTTGAGCTGGATGTCCCGCCGCCGTCCGTCCCGGCCGACGACCTCGCCGAGCAGGATGGCGCGCCCGTCGCCGAGCTGCGGCACGAAGTTGCCGAACTGGTGGCCCGCATAGGCGGCCGCGAGCGGTTCGGCCCCGTCCGGCACCCGGTTTCCGGCGAGCATCGCGACGCCCTCCGGCCCGGCGAGCCAGTCGGGATCCAGCCGCAGGCTCAGCGCGAGGTCGCGGTTCAGCTTGATCAGGCGCGGTTCCGCCACCGGTGTCGGTGCGAGCCGCCGGAAGAAGCGGTCGGGCAGACGGGCGTAGCTGTTGTCGAAGGGGAGCGGGGCCGACATGGGCGGTCTGGTCCTCTCGGGTCCTCTCGGGCGTCCTCAGCACCAATGGGGAGGCGGCGTCGAGGTTCAAGGCGCCGTCGGGATAAGGCCGTCGACGCCTTTGGCCGCCTCGTTCCTAATGCCCGTGCCGGCAGCCGGGACCGTGCACGTGCTGGCCGTGCTCATGGTCATGCCCGTGCTCGTGCGCGTGGCTGTGGGCGTGGCCGTGCGCATGGTCGTGATCGTGGTGATCGTGCGCGTGGCCGTGCCGATGGGCATGCCCGTGGTCATGGTCGTGCTCATGCCCGTGGTCATGCTCATGCCCATGATCGTGTCCGCAGGTGCTGTGATCGTGGGCCTGCCGCTCCGGGCGGAAGGCGCGCGAGACCGCGGCGGCGGCGCAGCCCTGGCCCCGGACCAGCTCGGCATTGGCCGGCGTGTCGGGCACGTAGAGGACGTCCGCCCCGATCTCGGCCGCCACGTGGTTGCCGCCGAGCTGCCAGGCGAGGCGCGTGAGGCGGGCCGGGTTCTCGGCCCGGACCTCCAGCAGGGCTTCGGGCGCGGCGCGCACGGCCACGAGCCGTCCGTCCTCCAGCCGCAGGGCGTCGCCGTCCTCGATCGTCGCGGCCTTCGCGAGAGCGAGATCGAAGGCCAGCCCGCCCTCCGCGTGAAGATGGCCGCTCGCCCGGCCGCGGGCGGCATAGTCGAGGACCACCGTATCGACGACGGCATCCGGCCGAACGGCGGGCTTGCGCACCAGGGTCGTGGCTCTCTGCATGGGGTCCTCGAAGATGGGCTCGACGGATTGGGTCCGTCCGTGCGGCGGCGCGGCAACCTGCATGTCGGGACGCGGGGCACCAAAAGGAACCGTACCGGCGGAACGGAACCTCGAACGGAACCTTGGCCGTGCGGTTCGCGTTCCAGGTTCATAACGGCTAAGCTCGTTCCGCACCATCGTCGCGGCGGAAGGCCGGACCGCACAAGGGAGACCCCATGATGAAGAAGCTTGTTGCCGCGGCACTCGCCGGTACCCTGGCCCTCTCGCTCGGCGCCTGCAACACGCCGCAGGACCGTGCGCTCGGCGGCGGCGTGCTCGGCGCGGGTCTCGGCGCGGCGGTCGGCGGTCTCGCCACGGGTCGGGCCGGCGGCGCGCTCGCCGGTGCGGCGATCGGCGGCGCGGGCGGCGCCATCGCGGGTGCCGCCACCGCGCCCCGCTGCCCCTACGGCACCTACCGCGATGCCTACGGCGACGTGTACTGCCGCTGAGCGATCCTCAACGATCCTCATCGACCCTGCACGGGTCGCATGGTCGGGGGCCGGAGCCGCACGCTCCGGCCCTTTTCCGTTGGGGCGCGAGCCGCTATCGCATGCGGCCCTCTGATGCGCGCTGCACCCTCGATGCCTCTCCCGACCTCCTCCTTCCGAACAGGGCCGCGATGACCTCGGGTCTCTGGGGCAAGTTCGGCGGCAAGATCGGCGGTGCCGGCATCGGTATGGCGATCGGTGGCCCGCTCGGGGCGCTCGCCGGCAGCGTCGCCGGCCATTACCTCTTCGATCGCGAGGGCGCGCCCTTCGGTCGCACGCCGCGCGAGGTGGTGTTCACCACCGGGCTCGTGGCGCTCGCCGCCAAGATGGCGAAGTCCGACGGCGTCGTCGTCTCCTCCGAGATCGAGGCTTTCGGCCGCGTGGTCCAGGTCGAGGAATCCGAGCGTCCGGGCATCGAGCGGCTGTTCAACCTCGCCAAGACCACCACGGCCGGCTTCGAGGCCTACGCGACCCAGCTGGCCTCCACCTTCCGCGAGGAGCCGGCCCTCTTGGAGGACGTGCTCGACGGCCTCTTTCACATCGCGACCGCGGACGGTGCCATCCACGAGGGCGAGGAGCGCTACCTGCACGCCGTCGCGGCGATCTTCGGGCTGGACGAGGCGGACTTCCGGCGCATCGCCGCCCGCCATGTTCGGTTGGCCGACGACCCCTACCTCGTGCTCGGCCTGGAGCGCGACGCCGACGACGCGGCGGTGAAGGCGCAGCACCGCCGGCTCGTCGCGGAGAACCACCCCGACCGCGCGATCGCCCGCGGCCTCCCGCCGGAGGCGATCGCAATCGCGACGAAGCGGCTCGCGGCGATCAACGCGGCCCACGACCGGATCGCGGCCGAGCGGGGTCTCAGATGACGCCCGACAGTCCGGTGGCCCACAGCGTCCTGCCCTCGCCGAACCACGGCGAGCGCCGGGCCAAAGGGGGCGACGCGGCCGCCGTGCGGCCCGACCTCCTGATCCTGCACTACACGGGCATGGAGAGCGCGGAGGCGGCGGTCGCCCGGCTTCGCGATCCGCGCGCGGAGGTCTCGGCGCACTACGTCGTGTTCGAGGACGGGCGCGTCGCCCAGATGGTGCCGGAGGCCCGCCGTGCCTGGCACGCGGGGGCGGCCTGCTGGAAAGGCGAGCGCGACGTGAATTCCCGCTCGCTCGGCATCGAGATCGTGCATCCCGGCCATGTCGGCGGCCTGCCGCCCTACCCCGAGACTCAGGTGGCGGCGGTGATCGCGCTGGCCCGCGACATCTGCGCCCGCTGGCGCATCCCGCCCGAGCGGGTGCTCGGCCATTCCGATGTCGCCCCGGAGCGCAAGGAGGATCCGGGCGAGGTCTTTCCCTGGGCCCGGCTCGCGGCCGCCGGGGTGGGGCACCACGTGCCGCCCGTGCCGGTCCGGGACGGGCGCTTCTTCGCGCGGGGCGATTCCGGTCAGCCGGTCGAGGCCCTGCAGGCGATGCTCGGCCTCTACGGCTACGACCAGCCGGTGACCGGCGTGTTCGATGCCCGCACGCAGGCGGTCGTCGCCGCCTTCCAGCGCCATTTCCGACCTGACCGCGTCGACGGCGTCGCGGATGCCTCGACCATCACCACGCTGCGGGACCTGATCGCGGCACTGCCGGGCTGACGGGCGCCGCCGCTTCCCGTGCCCGGGCCTATCAAAAGACGTTGTCGCTCCCGGTCCTCGGGGCCACCCTGCTCCTCGACCGGACGTGCCGACGCGCGGATCCGGGATCAGGGAGCGAGACGCATGTTGAAGGCGTTCGAAGACCGCGAGCGCGCGGCGGAATACCTATTCGCGCGGACCGAGGAGGCGCGCTTCGCGGCCCATTGCGGCAGCATCCGCGCGCTCGCCATCTTCGCGATGGCCAAGCTCGGCGTCGATGGCCGTACGGCCGAGGCCTATGCGCGGGTGCTCATCGCGGCGATGATCGAGGGCCAGCACGACGAGGATCTGATCGCGCGCGTCCAGGCGGATCTGAGCGCCAACGGCATCGAGGTTCCGCGCAGCGAGCTGCAGGCCGTGGTGCTGCGCGCCGCAGCATCCCAGGAGATCCTCTCGCGCGTCGGGCCGCCCGACGCCGCGTCCGCCAGCCGCCCGGCAGACCCGCGCTGAACGATCCCGTCAGGCGCGCTGACGAACCAGGCGCGTCAGGCCGGAGCAGGCGATCAGGCAGCCGATCCCCATCAGGCAGAGGCAGCCGAGGATCGGGCCGGGGCGTCCGCCCGCGAGGACGATTGCGGCGACCAGCGGGGCCAGAAGGACGACGAGCAGCAGCGTCATGGTTTACTCCGGCTGAACGGCGCACAGCCTAGCGCGAAAAGTGTTAACCCTATGTCTCCGGTGCAGCCATCGGCGGGCCATCGCAGGCAGGCGCTTCCAGGGGACAATTCGGCCGGAGGCGGGTTTCCCGAAGGCGTCCCCCTGGGCGGTCCGGAGGGGCGCGGGAGGAGTCCTGCGTGGGCGCGAGCGTTCCGGTCACCCCATACCTGCTGCGTGAGCGCGGGCTCCCGATACCGGAGGCCGACAGCAAGGACGCGCGCGGGCGGGTCCTCGTCCTGGCCGGATGCCTCGAGGTGCCGGGCGCGATCCTGCTCTGCGCGGAGGCGGCCCTGCGCGCCGGTGCCGGCAAGGTCCGGATCGCGACCTGCCGCGATCTCGCGGTGCCGGTCGGTCTCGCCCTGCCCGAGGCACGGGTGCTCGCGCTCCCCCAGACACCGGGTGGCCGCGTCGCCGTGGAGGCGGCCGGCACGGTCATCGAGCAGTTGCGCGGCTGCGACGCCGCGCTGCTCGGCCCCGGCATGATGGACGAGGGGGACACGCGCGACCTCGTCCGCGCCGCTTTGGCCGACCCGCCCGCGGCGGCCCTCGTGCTCGATGCCGGCGCGATGGCGGCGCTCGCCGCGGATCCCGGCCTCGTGCGTCGGCTCGAGCGGCCGGCGGTGATCACGCCGCACGCGGGCGAGATGGCGCGGTTGCTCGACGCCGAGCGCGCCGCGATCGAGGCCGACCCGCTGGCCGCGGCCCGCGAGGCCGCGGAGCGCTTTCGCACCGTCACGGTGATGAAGGGGGGCCGCACCCACATCGTCGCACCGGACGGGACGGCCTATCTTCACGATTCAGGTCATCCGGGCCTCGTCACCGCGGGCTCGGGCGATACGCTCGCGGGCCTGATCGCCGGCCTGCTGGCCCGCGGTGCCGAGCCCTGCGACGCGGCGCTCTGGGGCGTCTACCTGCACGGCGTTGCCGGACGCCGGCTCGCGCTCGGCTGCGGCGGCCTCGGCTTTCTCGCGCGCGAGATCCCGGCCGCGGTGCCGCCGATCATCGCCGAAGTTCTGGCCTGAGAATTCCTGGGCGGACCCTCGGTCGCTCAGCCGGCCGCGGTTTCGGGACGTGCTCTCGCCTGGAGGGTCGCGTCCCGCAGCGGCTCGGCCATGCGCTCCAGGGCCGGCGCGTCGTGGATGCTCACCACCCGGTTGCGGATGCTGACGAGCCCGTCCTCCCGCAGGCGACGCAGCACGCGGTTGACGTGGACGGATGTCAGCCCGAGCACGTTGCCGAGCTGGTCCTGCGTCAGCGGGATGCCGTACTCGAGCGCGCGCCCGGTGCCGGTGGCGGCTCCGATCCGCACGCTGAACTCGAGGAGCAGGTGAGCGATGCGCTCCTCCGCGCTGCCCTGGCCGAGACTGACCACCCAGTTGTGCAGCCGCCGCTCCTCCTCGACGATCTGCCACGTGCAGCGCAGGGCGATCTCGGGATCGGTGTCGAAGGCATCGCGCAGGCGATGCTGCGCCAGGCGCTCGACCGTCACGTCCGACAGAGCCACCACGGCGTCCGGGTGTGCCGCGACGAAGACGCTCTTGATGGCGAAGAGGTCGCCCGGCAGGAACACCATCAGGTACTGCGTGCGTCCGTCCGGCAGCGCGCGCACGCGGCCGACCCAGCCGGTGCGCAGGCGGTAGACGTAGTCGTGCTCCGCACCCTGCTGGACGATTGTCGTGCCCGCCGCGAAGGTGCGCGGATAGGGGACGGTCAGGTTGTCGAGCTTGCGGTCGCCGCTCGCCAGCGCGGCAGTCAGCTCGGGCCGGTGCAGGCAGCTCGCGTTCAGCATCGGTCTCGTCGGTCGGTTCGGCGCATCCGATCTCAATCTACATCAGAGGCCGCGGTTCCCCTGCTCCCGCTCCCGTCCGAAGGCGCGGTGGCGGCGCGCGCGTCGCGCTCCAGCTCCTCCGGCAGATGCCTCGCGGCTTCCTGGCGCGCCACGATCTCGGGCAGCGTGACCGGTCGGTAGTCCCATGCATCGACGCCGACGTCGCAGGAGCAGCGCGTGTCCTCCAGCGTGCCATGCGTATGGCCGTAGAGGTGGCGCGTGCCGCGCCACAACCCGGGCCAGGCCCGGTGAGCGTAGTGCGCCAGGAACAGGCGGCAAAGAGCGCCCGCCCCGTCGCGTACGGTGAGGCGCGCGCTCTCGACCGGCGGATCCGCCCAGGCGAGGGCGAGCACCCGCTTGCTGTCGTGGTTGCCCCTGACCAGCCGCTTCACGCCGTTGAGCCGGTCGAACACTGCGGCGCAGTAGGCGCGGTCCGCATGCGCGGCGAAGTCGCCGACATGCCAGACCGCGTCATCGGGGCCGACCGTCTCGTTCCAGCGCGCGATCAGGGCCGCGTCGTGGGCCTCGATCGAGTCGAAGCGCGCCCCGCGCTGGCGCAGAATGTGGGCGTCCCCGAAATGGGTGTCGGCGGTGAAGAAGACGCGCATGCCGTCTGGCGGAGCCTCGTGCCCGGAAAGGTCCGCCGAAGATGGCGCGAGCCGGCGCGCGGGCCAGGATCACCGATCAAGATCGCGACAGCTTTCCCGGAACTGGATTCCCTCCGCGGCGCGCTCGGTCTACAGCCACGCTGCGCTGCAGAATTCTGTCGCGCCGCGGGGTATTAAGGCCCGATTAACGCTTTCCTCCGCACGAGGATGGCACGGCGCAGGTCGGTTGCTGCGTCGGAGAGCAAGGGATGAGGCGGTTGAGATGACGGTTCCTGTCGCGGCCGACGAGGCCCGGCGCCTCGCCGCGCTCGAGGCGCTGGGCGACCTGGGGGGCGAGGCGGCGTCCCATCTCGCGGCGATCTGCCGGACCGCCGCGAGCCTGTTCGATGTCTCGATCGCGGTCGTGCCGCTGGTCGAGCGGACGGAGCTGCGCCCGGCCGCCGCCTGCGGGACCGATACGAGCCCGATGCCGCGGGAAGGCGCGTTCTGCGCGCACACCATCCAGTCCGACGATCCGCTCGTGGTCGAGGATACCCTGCTCGATCCGCGCTTCGTCAGCAGCCCCCTGGTCGTCGGCCCGGCCGCCATCCGCTTCTACGCGGGTGCGCCCCTTATCGTGGCGCCGGGCCTGCGTGTCGGCACCCTGTGCGTGCTCGACACCCAACCGCGCAGCTTCTCCGAGGCGCAGCGGCGTCAGTTGCAGGATCTCGCCGGCATCGTGGTCGGCCAGCTGCGCCTCCACGAGGCCAATATCCGCCAGCAGCAGGAGATCGCCGCCCGCGAGGCGAGCGAGGCCCGCTACCGGGCGCTCGCCGACGCCCTGCCGCAGCTGATCTGGATCTTCTCGATCGACACCGGCGAGAACGCCTACGTCAATCAGCAGTTCGAGCGCTATTACGGCCCGATCGGTCCCTCGCGCGCCGCGCGCCTCGCCGGCAACCACCCGGACGACGCGGAGCGGATGGACCGGGCGTGGCGCACCGCGATGCGCACCCGCAGCCCCTATCAGATCGAGGGCCGCCTGCGCCGTCACGACGGGATCTACCGCTGGCATCGGCTGGTGATGATTCCGATCCGTCAGCGGGGCGAGATGGTGGCGATGCTGGGCACCGCGCTCGACATCGACGACATCATCTCGGCGCGGCGCAAGCTCGCCGAGACCGGCAAGCTCCTCCAGCTCGCCCAGGATTCGGCCGGCGCCGGCACCTGGGATCTCGACCTCGCCTCGGCGCGGATCACGTGGTCGGCCGAGAGCGCGAAGCTCCACGGCATCGACGCGCCCAAAGGATACGCGCTGAGCACCGAGGAATGGCTCGCGATGGTCGAGCGCGCGGACGGCGAGGCGGCGCTCGCCGCTGCCGCCGCAGCCGCCGAGCAGCACACGAGCTTCTCGATCGAGTTCCGCGTGCCCGCCCCCGACGGCAGCCTCCGCTGGATCCACGGCACCGGCCGCGCGCTCTACGACGCCGAGGGCAGGCCGCAGCGGGTGATCGGCCTTAACACCGACATCACCGCCCGCAAGGCGGCCGAGGACGCCCTGGTGCGTGCCAAGGCCGCGGCGGAGGCCGCCCAGCGCGAGGCCGAGCGGGCGAGCGCCGCCAAGAGCGACTTCCTGGCCACGATGAGCCACGAGATCCGCACGCCCCTCAACGGCGTGCTCGGCTACGCCGACCTCCTGGTGGACGAGTTGGAGCCCGGCACGGTGGCCCGCCTCCACGCGGAGCGTATCCGCGGCGCCGGCTCGAGCCTGCTGACGGTCGTCAACGACGTCCTCGACTTCTCGAAGATCGAGGCAGGCCAGGTGGAACTCGCCGCCGAGCCCTTCGGGCTCGACGCGGTCACCGATCAGGCCGTGGCGATCATGCGGGCCGGGGCCGAGCTGAAGGGGCTGCGCCTCATCGTCGAGACCGAGCCCGGCCTGCCGGAGCGCGTCGTCGGCGATGCGGACCGGCTGCGGCAGGTTCTCCTCAACCTGCTCAACAACGCCGTCAAGTTCACGGCCGCGGGCAGCGTGACTCTGAGCGTGTCGCGCGTGCCCGGTCCGGCGGACGAGGCGGCGCAGCTGCGCTTCGCCGTGCGCGACACCGGCATCGGCATTCCGGCCGAGAAGCACGGCCACCTGTTCAAGCGCTTCTCGCAGATGGACGGCACGATTCAGCGGGAGTACGGCGGCACCGGCCTCGGACTCGCCATCTCGAAGCAGCTCGTCGAGCTGATGGGCGGCGCGATCGGCCTGGAGAGCGCGGTCGGTGCGGGTTCCACCTTCTGGTTCTCGCTGCCCTTGGCGGTGGCCGAACCGGCTGACGCGCCCGTCAGCGCGGCGGAGGGGGAGGTTCGGCCCGCACGCGGTCGACGCCTTCTCCTCGTGGAGGACGTGGCGCTGAACCGGGAGCTGGCGCTCGCCGTGCTGCACGATGCCGGCCACCGGGTGGATGCGGCGTCGAGCGGGCCGGAGGCGATCGCGGCCGTTCAGGCGGAGCGCTACGATCTCGTCCTGATGGACGTGCAGATGCCCGGCATGGACGGGCTCGCGGCGACGCGGGCGATCCGCGCCCTCCCGCATCCGTGCGCCAGCGTACCAATCATCGCCATGACGGCGAGCGTCCTGCCGCAGCAGGTGGCCGCCTTTCGCGAGGCCGGCATGAACGACCATATCGGCAAGCCCTTCAAGCGCGCGGCGCTCTACGCGATGATCGATCGCTGGACCCCGCAGGAGCTGCCTGTGCCGGCCGTCACCGGGACCCTCGACCTCAGCACCTACCGGGAGGTCGCAGCCGTGGTCGGACCGGCGCGGATGCGCCAGCTCCTCGCGACGCTCGCCAAGGAACTCGGCGAGCGCTTCGGGGCCGAGGGCGTCCTGCCCGAGCGCGAACAGCTCGCCCACGATGCCCACGCGATGATCTCCGCCAGCGGCGTCCTCGGCTTCACGGAGTTCGCGATGCTCTGCCGCGAGGTCGAGCTGGCCTGTGAGGAGCGGCGCAGCTACGCCGCGATCCTCGGCCGCCTGCACGTCATGCGTCGCGCGGTCATGGACGAGATCGCGCTCCTGCGCGCGGCCTGACGCGGGTGGTGACCCCGCGGCCCACCACGCCGACGGCAATGGCCCAGCCGCATGCCCCGGGCGTCACGCTGGTGCCCAGGCCGCATCAGGCGGAAGCGGCCCGCGCCATCCGGTCCGCGCGTGCGGCCGGCCGTCCCGGCTTCCTGCTCGGCGACATGACCGGGCTCGGCAAGACCCTCTCGGTCTGGTCCGCGCTCGCCGCGATGCCGGAGGCCGCCGTGCTCGTCGTCTGCCCCAAGGGGGCGATGCCGCAATGGCGGCGCACGATCCGCGATGCGGGGCTCGCACCGAAGGAGGTGACGCTCGTGAACTACGAGCGCACCAAGTCGCTGATGGCGCCCCCGGAGGCGGTCCGCCGCCGCTCGACCAGGGCGAAGAACAACGCGCTGGCCAAGCACGGCAGCCTCAAGCGCGCCTGGCCGCTCGTGGTGTTCGACGAGAGCCACCGGCTGCGCAACCCCTACGCCCAGCAGACGATGGTCTGCCGCCAGCTCGCCGACGCCGCGACCTTCACGGTCTACATGAGCGCGACGGCGGGGCAGGCTCCGCACGAGCTCGGTTATCTCGGGCGCTTGCTCGGGCACGCAGTGGGCAGCCCGACCGAGACGCTCGCCGACTTCCGCGCCCTGATGCAGCGGCTCGGTATCGGGCGCGCCAAGGGGCGCTGGGTGAACTGGTCGTGGAGCGCCAACGCCCACGACTGCGCGGTGATGGCCGACCTGCTCTACACGGGCGCGAACGCGATCGGCCTGCGCCGCCGCCCGGCCGACATCGCGGGCTGGCCCGAGGTGCAGCGGGAGCTGGCGCCGACCGCGCTGAAGCCGGACGAGCGGCGCCTCTACGACGCGACTTGGCGGGAGTTCCGCCGGGAGTTCGGCTTGGCTGGGGGCAGCACCCGGCGCCCCGCCGGCTGGGCCGCGGATCTGCGCTTCCGCCAGAAGGCGAGCCTGCTGCGGGTCGCCGGCACCGCCGATTTCGCCGAGATCCTTCTGGATGCCGGCGAGCAGGTGGCGCTCTCGGTGGCCTTCCTGGAGACCGGTGCGGCGCTGGCCGAGACTCTCCGCGGCCGCGGCTGGCGGGTCGACGCGATCGACGGCACGCGCACGGGCGAGGCGAACGAGGCGGCCCGGCTCGCCTTCCAGACGGGTGCTCTCGATGCGATCGTGTTCACGGTCACCGAATCGATCTCGCTGCACCGGAACGAGCTGCCCGGCGGGGAACGGACCCGGGCGCTCGTCGTCCACGACATGCGCCACAGCGCGATCCAGCTCGCCCAGATCGAGGGCCGCTGCCATCGCGACGGCGAGGCCGCGGTGATCCACTACGCCTACGCGGAGGATACGGTCGAGGAAGCGATCGCCGCGACCGTGCTGCGCCGCATGGCGGCGATGGACGCGATGGCGGGCGAGGATACCGGCATGCTCGACGCGATCGCCGACTGCATCTCGCGGGCGGCCTAGCGCCTCACAGATCGAGGGGCGCGTTGTCGACCACTTCCTTCATCACGAAGAAGGTGCGGGTCTGGCGCACCTTCTTCGTGATGA
>NZ_BPQM01000099.1 GCF_022179245.1 Methylobacterium gregans | reverse complement strand
CGCGAGCCCCGCCACGGCCCAGCCGAGCGCCGCGGCGCCCGCCGCGAGCGCCAGGATCGTCGCCCAGATCGGCCCGAAGGCCCAGTCCGGCGGCTTCCAGGCCGGCTGGCGCAGGGCGCGGTACCACGCGTCGGTGCGCGTCGCGAGGCCCCCCGCGAACCCGACCAGAAGGGCGGCGGCGCCGGCCACCAGCACCGCGCTCACGGTGAGACCCAGCGGAACAGGTGGGCGAGGTCCTTCAGGAAGATCCGCACATGCGCCACGGGCTTCTTCCGAACGAGCTCCTTGTTCATGTAGGCGTCCCAGGTGAGCTGCTGCACATCCGCGTCGCGACAGATCGAGACGAAGCGCTCCCGCAGGGGATCGTTGCGGTACCAGACCGCCTGCATCAGCCGCAGGATCCAGAAGACGCGCCCGTGCAGGCGCATGAAGCGGGCCCGCGCGGTCTTGAGGGCGCGCACGTCCCCCGTGACGAGGAAGGCCTGGGCCGCCTCGGCGGCCAGCCGGCCGCCGAGCATCGCGTAGTAGATGCCCTCGCCGGAGGCCGGCGCGACGATGCCGGCCGCGTCCCCGGTGAGCAGGACGTCGCGTCCGTTGTCCCAGCGCCGCAGCGGCTTCAGGGGCAGCGGCGCGCCCTCGCGGCGCACGGTGGCGCCCTGCGCGAGCCCGGATTCGGCGAGCAGCGTCCGCACCGCGCCGCGCAGCGAGAAGCCCTTGCGGGCGCTGCCCGTGCCGACGCTGATCGTGTCGCCGTGCGGGAAGATCCAGGCGTAGAAGTCCGGCGAGAGCCGGCCCTGGTAGTAGACGTCGCAGCGCGTCGGCTCGGTGTCGGCAGCCGTGGTGGCGGGATCGGGCCGGCGCACGATCTCGTGGTAGGCGAAGACTTGGCGCATCGCGGCGTGGCCCGGCACCTCGGCCCGACCGACCGCCGAGCTCGCCCCGTCGGCGCCGACGATGAGGCGCGCCCGCACCACGGCCTCGGCCCCCGCGCAATCGCGAAAATGCACCGTGGCGAGGCCCGGCGCCTCACGGGTGATGCGGGTGAAGGTGGCGTCGCGCCGCTCGGCCCCGGCGGCCCGAGCCCGCTCCCTGAGCCAGGGGTCGAAATGCTCGCGGTCGACCATGCCGACGAAGCCCTCGCCGACCGGCATGTCGACCTGTTTCCCCGAGGGCGCCACCATGCGGGCCGAGCGGATGCGGGCGACGAGGAGGTGATCGGGGATCGCGAAGTCTCGGATCAGCCGGGGCGGGATCGCGCCGCCGCAGGGCTTGATGCGCCCCGCCCGGTCGAGGAGCAGCACCCGCCGGCCCGCCCGGGCGAGATCCGTCGCCGCGGTCGCGCCGGCCGGCCCGCCGCCCACCACCACGACGTCGAAGGTCTCAAGGGTGGCGGGCAGGGCGGAGGCGGGCGCGGGCATGGCTATCTCGCTTCGAATCCGGAACCGAGGGAGAGGCGCGCCACGCCCGCAAGCGCGTTCTCGCGGCGAGGGGCGGACGCCGCCGAGGGGGCGGCGAGCCGCAGGGCAATGACGGCCGAGAGCCCGAACAGGACGGCCTCGGCCGTGAAGACAGCCGCGTAGGCGCGGGCCGGCTCGTCGACGACGAGCCGCGCGAGGTCGACGCAGAGCGTGCCGAGGAAGCCGCCCGCGCCGAAGGCCACGCCCTGCGCCGCGCCCCAGACGCCCATGCGGGTGCCGCGCTCGGCCGGATCGCCCGCGCCGGCGAGCCCCATCATCGTGCCGATCGCCGCGACCGCGTAGACGCCGTTGGCGACGCCCAGCGCGAAGACCGCGCCGCGCAGGGGGAAGCCCGGTCCGGCCGAGGCCGCCGCCGCGATGGCGAGCAGCGACAGCCCGGAGCCGAGGCAGCCTGCCACGGTCCAGAGCCGCAGCGAGCCGAGGACCGGCCCGCCGATCCCGGCGGTGACCGCGGCGACCCCCAGCATGCCGAGGAGCACGCCGCCGTGCTGCAGCCCGGAGAGCTTCGTGGTGGCGCCCGGCGTCATCGCGAAGGCGAGGCCCGCATAGGGCTCCAGGATCAGCTCCTGGGCGCTGTAGGCCAGCATCGAGACGAAGATGAAGAGCGTGAAGCGGCGCGCCTCCGGCTCGGCCAGGACGCGGGCGAGCACGTGGCCGAAGGGGGCCTTCTGGACGGCGGCAGCCGGCGCGACGCCGCGCCGCTCGACGCCCGCGACCGCGAGGCAGGCCACCGCGAAGGCCAGCACCGAGACCGTGCCGGAGACCGCCATCAGCCGCGCCCCGGAGAACGGGTCGAGGAAGTGGCCGGCGAGCGGCGCGGTGACCGCGAAGCCCGCGATCATCATCACCCAGACGATCGTGGCCGCCGCCCCGCGCCGCGCCTCCGCGACGCCGCTCGACAGGAGCACGAGGAGCGAGGTGCCGGCCGCGCCCGCGCCCATGCCGACCGTGAGGAACGCGAGGACCGCCAGCGCGAGGCCCGCCGCGAGGTGGCTCGCCGCGAGCGCCGTGGCGCAGGCGGTGCCGAAGCCGCCGAGGCAGAGAGCGGCCATGCCGCCGACGATCCAGGGCGTGCGCCGCCCGTGCCGGTCGGAGCCGTAGCCCCAGCGCGGGCGCAAGCACTGCACGCCGTAGTGCAGGCCGAGCAGCAAGCCCGGCACCAGGGCGGGCAGCGCCAGCTCCACCACCATCACCCGGTTGATCGTCGAGGTGATCAGCACCACGACGGCGCCGAGCGCGGTCTGGACGAGACCGAGGCGGACGATCTGGGTCCAGGAAAATCCAGGGGCGGCCATCACGCGCCCCCCTGCAGGAGCGGGCGCAGCGCCAGCGCCGCGGCCAGCATGCCGAGCACGTAGAGGGTGGTGCCGGTGCCATTGTACCACGCGGCCCGCCCGCGCGGATCGGCGAGGAAGCGCACCATCAGGGCAGCCTGCCCGGCGAGCAGCGCCGCCACGAGAACCGCGTACCAGGGCCGGTCCCAGGCGGCGAGCAGCGCGACCACCGCGACCTGCGGCAGCGCCATCACCCAGCAGGCGAGGCGGGCGGCGCGCGCCGGTCCCAGTTGCACGGGCAGCGAGGCGATGCCGGTGCGCCGGTCGCCCGCGACCGACTTGAAGTCGTTGAGCGTCATGATGCCGTGCGCGCCCACCGAGTAGAGCAGGGCGAGCGCCAGCACGCGCCGGTCGGGCAGGGCGGCGGCCATCACGGCGGCGCCGGTGAACCAGGGCAGGCCCTCGTAGCAGAGCGCCACGGCGGCGTTGCCCCACCAGCCGTTGCGCTTCAGCCGCACGGGGGGCGCCGAGTAGATCCAGGCCAGGATCAGCCCGAAGGCCGCCGCCGCCAGGATCCAGGGCCCGAGCGCCGCCGCGACCGCCAGCGAGAGCGCCGTCCAGGCGGCGGCGAGCCAGAGCCCCCAGCGCCCCGGCACCCGCCCCGAGGGGATCGGCCGGCCGGGCTCGTTGATGGCGTCGACCTCGCGGTCGAACCAGTCGTTGGCGGCCTGGCTGGTGGCGCAGACGAGGGGGCCGGCGAGCAGCACACCCGCCGCGATCACCGGCCACTGCCCGGCGGCCGGCACGCCCGACGAGACCACGCCGCAGGCGAAGGCCCACATCGGCGCGAACCACGTGAGCGGTTTGAGAAGCTCGACGACTGCGCTCGGAGCTGGCGTGGCCATGAGGGAAGGCTAGGTTCGGGACGGGCGAGGTGTCAAGTTGAATTTACACTGCGGCTTGCAACCGCGACGCCGTGGCGCCTGCTGCAGCGCACGAATACTTCGGGATTAGACCGCGGATTGTATGCTGAATTCCGTATTCACGGCGCCCGAACCGGCGCGCGCCGCCCCCGCCGGGGCAGCCCGCCCGAACCCCGCCGAACCCCGCTCAGGCCTCGTCCGGCCCGTCGAGGTCGCCGATGCCGTAGCGGCGCATCTTGGCGTAGAGGCCCTGGCGGCTGAGGCCGAGCATCTCGGCGGCCGAGGCGCGGTTGTCGCGGGTGATGCGCAAGGCCGCCTCGATGCAGAGCTTCTCGATCAGGTCGGTGGTCTCGCGCACCAGGGTCTTCATCGAGACGCGGCCGACGAGCTCGGTCATCTGCTCGACCGAGCGGGGCAGGGCGGTGCCGACGGGCGAGGCGGCCCGGCGCGGGCCGGCGCGGAAGGAGAAGCCGAGGCAGCCCTGGCCCGGCACCGCGACGGCCGCCACCTCGACATCCTCCACCGAGCCGTACTGGCCGCGCAGCACCGTGCTGAAGCGGCGCACCGAGCCGTGGTCGCGCAGGGTCGCGAAGAGCGCCTGCGCCTCGGTCTCGTCGTGGCCGAGCCAAGCGTCCAGGGGCTGGCCGCGGGCCTGCTCCTCGGTGGCGAGCTGGGAGAGTTCCAGGAAGGCGGTGTTGGCGGCGAGCACCCGGCGCCCGGCATCCGTGACGACGAAGCCCTCCGGCATGGCGCGCAGCACCTCGGCCGCGTGGGCGGCGAGCCCCTGGGCCGCCTCGCCCTCCGCCGGCACCGCAAGGCGCAGCAGCACGCTGGTGGCGCTCTCGCCCCGGAACAGGGAGGCCGAGACCGTGGTGGCCCCGCGCCCGTGGGCGAGCCGGGCCGGGATGTCGGCGGCCTCGCCCGCGACCCGCAGGGTGGCGAACAGGGTCTCGACCGCCCGCGCGCTGCCGGCCTCGAACAGGTCGACCGCGTCGAGCCCGGCAAGGCGCTTCGGCTGCCGACCGAACAGGCGGGCGGCGGCCGGGTTCACCTCGGCGATCCGGCGGGTGCCGGCATCGACCACCAGCACCGGCTCACCCGTGAGCTGGAACAGCAGCCGGTAGCGGGTCTCGGCGGCGCGCTGGCGGTCGTAGTCGCGCTCCAGCGCCTGCTGGGCCTCGGCCAGCCGGTGCTGCAGGGCCGCCACTGCCCGCAGGTTGCGCCCGACCAGGATCACCGGCCCGCCCGCCTTCGGCCGCAGGGCCGCGTAGCGCACCGGCAGGTCGGGCCCCTCGGGGCTCGGATGGTTCACCTGGCGCCAGCGGGTCACCGCGTCGGCCCGCGCCTCGCGCAGAAGGGCCTCGACCTTCGGGCGGCTCTCGACCGTGACGGTGTCGCTGAAGGGCCGGCCGCGCCAGGCCGCCACGGTGCCGGGCCCCGGATCCTCGCCCCCGGAGGCCGCCTCGCGGATCACCCCGTCGGCGTCCACAACCAGGGAGAGGTCGCTGCCCGCCGCGACGATGAGCCCCGCCGCCTCGCCGTCGAGGAGGCCGGCCGGAAGCGGCAGGGCCGCGACGGGCACGGGCTGGGGCGCGTGCGGGGCAGGACGGGCAGGTGCGCTCACGGTCACCACGGCTGATGGGCACCATGTCTGATGGGCCGGAAGGGTCCTTTCAACAGGCTCGCGCCCGCATTTCAAGCAAGGATTCGGCAAGAGCCGGCGCGGCCGCGGCCGCGCACAGGCCGGCATCGGCCCCGGCGGCGGCGGCGCACTCGGGGTGACGTGCCACGTAGGCGCCGCCGACGAGGACCCGCAACTCCGGGTTGCAGGACGCGGACCGCAGGGTGGCGATCGCCGGCGCGAGCGCCGGCGCGTTCACGTCGCAGGCCAGCGTCAGGCCGACGACGTCGTGGAAATCCCGGGCGAGGGTGGCCGCGCCCGCGCCCGCCTCGGCGGTCTCGACCGCCCAGCCCGCCTCGCGGAAGGCGCTCGCCACGAGGGCGAGCCCGAAGAGGTGGGTCTCGCCGGGGCAGGGCAGGAGCAGCACGCTGCGCCCGCGCAGGGGCGGCTCGCCCTCCAGGCGCGCGCAGAGCATCCGGGCGACGGCCTGGAGCCGGCCGAGCCCCGCCGTCACCGCCAGGAAATCGCAGGCATCCTCCTCCCAGAGCGCGCCGAGATGGCGCGCGGCCGGGGCGAGCAGGTCGCCGAGCAGGCTCTCCAGCGGGAGCCCCCGGGCGAGCAGCACCTCCACGGCGGGCCGGGGGTCGTCACCCTCCGCGCGCGGGGGCGCGAGGAGCAGGTCGGCGAAGCGGGCGACCTCGTCGGGGCTCGGCCGCCGCACCGCCCGCGGAGGCGCGGGCAGGGGCTCGGCGTGGACCAGCATCAGGCGCGGCAGGATCTCGCCCTCGATGAGCCGGGCCAGGGCGCCGGGGCGGTCGAGGCGCGCGCGGACCCCGGAGAACCGCTCGTCGCCCGGCGACGCCTCCAGCACGGTGCAGCCGAACGGGTCGCCCAAGGACAGATCGCTAGGGGACAGATCGCTCTGGGTCGGATGCCGGCGGAAACACCGTGCCTCGCTCATCAGCGGCCTCCCTGATCGCGCATCGAACGGACCGCTCGGGCGGCTGGGCGTCTCGTCGGGTTACCCGCGGCTCAACCGTCAGGAGCAGCGGGATCCGCCCGGCTGGCGGGCGTTCCGGGAAAGGCGCGGGGCCGGCCTCGCGGCGGACGGTGCCCGGGGCCGGGCCTCCGTGGTGGCGTGCTCCCCACGGGAGTCTTGTTCTGCGGCCGCGCGAAGCGGTCGAAGCCTGACGATACCCCGATCCGGCCGCCTGGCAATGGTCTAACTTAAAAAAAGATGCGGCTTTTAGGCGGCCATCACTGTCACAATGCGATTACGTAAAGCTAGCTTGACACCCGTGAGAGCGGGGGCCTAGGCTCATCCCGTTCGGACCCCTCGACGGGTCCGGAGGCGGACAGGGGTGGACGCGATGGGTCCAAGCCGGCCGACGACACCGCTCTACACGCGGGACGAGCGCCTGCGCCGGGACAGGACGCCCTGGACGCTGGTGCAGGGGGTGCTGGCCCCGCTCCAGTTCGGGGTCTTCCTCGTGAGCCTCGTCCTGGTGCTGCGCACGCTGGCCACGGGCGAGGGCCTGTGGGCCGCCAACCTCTCGGTCGTGGTCAAGACGGGCGTCCTCTACGCCATCATGGTCACCGGCTCGATCTGGGAGAAGGCGGTGTTCGGGCGCTACCTGTTCGCCCCGGCCTTCTTCTGGGAGGACGCGGTGAGCATGCTGGTTCTGGCGCTGCACACCGCCTACCTCGCCGGGCTCGTCGGCGGCTGGCTGGCGCCGGAGCCGCTCCTCGGCCTCGCGCTCGCCGCCTACGCCGCCTACGTGGTCAACGCGGCCCAGTTCCTGCTGAAGCTGCGCGCGGCGCGGCTCGAGATCGCGGGAGGCCGGCCGTGAATGCGCCCGTCCGCCCGGAGAGCTGCGGCATCGACTTTGCGCGCGAGCGCGGCCAGCGGGCGGTGTTCTGCGGCCTCACCGGTATCGTCTGGCTGCACCGCAAGATCCAGGACGCCTTCTTCCTCGTGGTCGGCTCGCGCACCTGCGCGCACCTGATCCAGTCGGCGGCCGGCGTGATGATCTTCGCCGAGCCGCGCTTCGCCACCGCGATCCTCGACGAGCGCGATCTCGCCGGCCTCGCCGACGCCGAGGACGAGCTCGACCGGGTGGTCGAGCGGCTGATCGCCCGGCGACCCGACATCCGGCTGCTGTTCCTCGTCGGCTCCTGCCCGTCCGAGGTGATCAAGCTGGATCTGAGCCGGGCGGCCCTGCGCCTCTCGCGCCGCCTCGCGCCCGTGCGGGTGCTGAGCTACTCGGGGTCGGGCATCGAGACCACCTTCACGGAGGGCGAGGATGCCTGCCTCGCCGCCCTGGTGCCGGAGTTGGCCGAGGCCGCTCCGGGCGAGGCCGGGCTCTTGGTCGCGGGCGCGCTCGGCGACGTGGTCGAGGACCAGTTCGGGCGCCTCTTCGCCGATCTCGGCATCCCGGTCCGCTTCCTGCCGGGGCGCAGCGCCGGGGCGATGCCCGCGCTCGCCCCCGGCCAGCCCTTCCTGCTGGCCCAGCCGTTCCTGGCCGGCACCGCCCGGGCGCTGGAGGCGCGCGGCCTGCGCCACCTCCCGGCCCCGTTCCCGCTCGGCGAGGCCGGCACCACCGGCTGGCTCAGGGCGGCGGCCGACGCCTTCGGGGTCTCTTCCGAGCACTTCGAGGCCGTGACCGCACCGGGCCGGCGCCGGGCCGCGACGGCGCTCGCGCCCCACCGGGCGCGCCTTGCCGGCCGCCGGGTGTTCTTCTTCCCCGATTCCCAGCTCGAAGTGCCGCTCGCCCGCTTCCTGTCGGGCGAACTCGGCGCCGCGATCGTCGAGGTCGGCACGCCCTACCTGCACCGGGGTCATCTGGCCCACGAGATCGCGGCGCTCCCCGCGGGCACCCGCGTGGTCGAGGGCCAGAGCCTCGACGACCAGATGGACCGGGCCCGCGTGGCGCGGCCCGATCTCACGGTCTGCGGGCTGGGGCTCGCCAACCCGCTCGAGGCGGAGGGGCTGGCCACCAAGTGGTCGATCGAGCTCCTGTTCACCCCCGTCCAGGGCTACGAGCAGGCGGGCGACCTCGCCGAACTGTTCGCCCGCCCCTTAAGGCGGCGCGAGCGGCTGGAGGTCTAGGATGCAGCTCACGCTCTGGACCTACGAGGGACCGCCCCATATCGGCGCGATGCGGGTCGCCACCGCGATGCGCGGCCTGCACTACGTGCTGCACGCGCCCCAGGGCGACACATACGCCGACCTGCTCTTCACCATGATCGAGCGGCGGGACCGGCGCCCGCCCGTGACCTACACCACCTTCCGGGCCGAGGATCTCGGGCGCGACACCGCCGCCCTGTTCAAACAGGCGGTGGCCGACGCCTACGACCGCTTCCGGCCGGAGGCGATCATCGTCGGCGCCTCCTGCACCGCCGAGCTGATCCAGGACGATCCGGGCGGCCTCGCCCGGGCGCTGGACCTGCCGGTACCGGTGATCGGGCTGGAGCTGCCCGCCTACCAGAAGAAGGAGAACTGGGGCGCCTCCGAGACCCTCTACCGCCTCGTGCGGGCGCTCTCGGGCGCGCGGCGGGAGCGTGCGGCGGACCGGCGGCTCTGCAACATCCTGGGCCCGACCGCGCTCGGTTTTCGCCATCGCGACGACCTCGTGGAGGTGCGGCGCATCCTCGACGCCCTCGGGCTCCGGGTGAACGTGGTGGCGCCGCTGGGTGCGAGCCCCGCCGATCTCGGCCGCCTGCCTGACGCCGCCTTCAACGTGGTGCTCTACCCGGAGATCGGGCGGGCGGCGGCGCAGTACCTGGAGCGGGCGCTGGGCCAGCCCTTCTGCGAGATCCCGCCGATCGGCGTCGGCGCCACCAAGGATTTCATCGCCGCCGTGGCGGCACTCGCCGGTGTCGATTCGGCCCCGGCCCTCGACGCGCCCGATTCGCGCCTGCCCTGGTACGCCCGCTCGGTCGATTCGACCTACCTCACCGACAAGCGCGTCTTCGTCTTCGGCGACGCCGCCCACGCGGTGGCTCTGGCCCGGGTCGCGGCCCGGGAGATCGGGTTCCGGGTGGTCGGGCTCGGCACCTACGAGCGCGGGTTCGCCCGCGAGGTGCGGGCGGCGGCACGAGACCACGGGATCGAGGCGCTCGTCGCCGACGACTATCTCGACGTCGAGGCGGCGATCCAGGCGGCCGCGCCCGACCTCGTGCTCGGCACCCAGATGGAGCGCCACGTCGCCAAGCGGCTCGGCATCCCCTGCGCGGTGATCTCGGCTCCGGCCCACGTGCAGGATTATCCGGCCCGGCACGCGCCCCTGATGGGGTTCGAGGGCGCCAACGTCCTGTTCGACACCCTCGTCCACCCGCTGATGATGGGTCTGGAGGAGCACCTGCTGGGGCTATTCCGCGAGGACCGCGAGTTCCACGCCGACGCGGCGCCGTCGCATCTGGGGAGCCATGCCGTGGCGCACCGGCCTCAGGGAGAGGGGGCGCGTTCCGGTTCGAGCCCCCAGGCGGAGACCGTCGTCGCCTCCCCCTCAGAGGGGGGAGGGAAGGCCGCGGCGACGGCCACCACGTCGAGCATCTGGGCCCCCGACGCCGAGCGCGAACTGAAAAAGATCCCCTTCTTCGTCCGCGGCAAGGCGCGGACCAACACGGAAACCTTCGCCCGGGAGCGGGCGATCCCACTCATCACCCTCGAGACCCTGTACGATGCCAAGGCGCATTTCAGCCGATAGCGCGGCGGATGCCGGCCGGCGGCCGGGCATCCGCGTCGTGATCGTCACGCTCGACAACCATCTGGCGAGCGCGGTCGAGCGCGCGCGCCTGCGCCTCAGGGCCGAGATGCCGGGACTGGAGCTGACCTTCCACGCGGCGGCCGAGTGGGAGACCGACCCGGCCGGGATCGCGCGCGCCGAGGCCGACATCGCGCAGGCCGACATCGTGCTCAGCGCGATGCTGTTCCTCGACGAGCACGTGCGGGCGATCCTCCCCGCGCTCAACGCCCGCCGCCCGCACTGCGACGCGATGGTGGGCTGCCTCTCGGCCGCCGAGATCGTGCGCACGACGAAGCTCGACCGCTTCGACATGAGCGGCACGAAGCGCAGCGCGCTGGATTTCCTGAAGCGCCTGCGCGGCAAGCCGGGCGCCGAGGGCAACGCCGCCCGCCAGATGGCGCTGGTGCGCAAGCTCCCGAAGATCCTGCGCTTCATCCCGGGCTCGGCCCAGGACGTGCGGGCCTATTTCCTCACCCTGCAGTACTGGCTCGCGGGCTCCGAGGCGAACGTCGCGGCCCTCGTCCGCTTCCTCGTGCAGCGCTACGCCGCCGGCCCCCGCGCCGGCTGGCGGGACCTCGCCCCGGCGCCCGCGCCCCGCGACTACCCCGAGACCGGGCTCTACCACCCGCGCCTGGCGCAGCGGATCACCGAGGACCCGGCCGCGCTGCCGCGCCAAGTGGGCGCCCGCGGCCGCGTCGGCCTCTTGCTGATGCGCTCCTACGTGCTGGCCGGGAACACCGCCCATTACGACGGGGTGATCGCGGCGCTGGAGGCCCGCGGTCTCGACGTGGTGCCGGCCTTCGCGGCGGGGCTCGACAACCGCCCGGCGGTGGAGGCCTTCTTCAAGCGGGGCGGGCGGCCCACGATCGACGCGCTGGTCTCGCTCACAGGCTTCTCGCTCGTCGGCGGTCCGGCCTACAACGACGCGGCGGCGGCGGAGGCGACGCTCGCCCGCCTCGACGTGCCCTACCTCGCCGCCCAGGCGCTGGAGTTCCAGACGATCGAGCAGTGGGAGGCCGGCGCGCGCGGCCTCTCGCCGGTCGAGGCCACCATGATGGTGGCGATCCCCGAACTCGACGGCGCCACCGCGCCGATGGTGTTCGGCGGCCGCTCCGCGGCGTCGGGCGCCGACAACGCCCGCGACATGCGGGTGCATCCGGAGCGCGCCGCCCGGCTCGCCGAGCGCGTCGCCCGGCTCGTCGCCCTGCGGCGTCGGCCGAAGGCGGAGCGCAAGCTCGGGATCGTGCTGTTCAACTTCCCGCCGAACGCGGGCGCCACCGGCTCGGCCGCCTTCCTGTCGGTCTACGCCTCGCTCCTCAACACGCTCACGGCGCTGCGGGCGGACGGCTACGACGTCGAGATCCCCGAGAGCGCCGACGCCCTGAGACAAGAAATTCTCGGCGGGAACGCGGAGCGCTACGGCACCCCGGCCAACGTCCACGCCCGCATCACGGCCGACGACCACGTCGCCCGCGAGCCGCACCTCACCGAGATCGAGGCGCAGTGGGGGCCCGCCCCCGGCCGCCACCAGAGCGACGGCCGCGCGATCCTCGTCCTCGGGGCGCGGTTCGGCAACGTCTTCGTCGGGGTGCAGCCGGCCTTCGGCTACGAGGGCGACCCGATGCGGCTGCTGTTCGAGCAGGGCTTCGCGCCGACCCACGCCTTCTCCGCCTTCTACCGCTGGCTGCGCGAGGATTTCGGCGCCGACGCGCTGCTGCATTTCGGCACGCACGGGGCGCTCGAATTCATGCCCGGCAAGCAGACCGGGCTCACGGCCGCCTGCTGGCCCGAGCGGCTGATCGGCGCCACGCCCAACATCTACCTCTACGCCGCCAACAACCCCTCGGAGGGCACGCTCGCCAAGCGCCGCGCGGCCGCCACGCTGGTGAGCTACCTGACGCCGAGCCTCGCGGCGGCCGGGCTCTACCGCGGCCTCGTGGACCTGCGCGCCGCCCTGGAGCGCTGGCGCGCCCTGCCGCCGGAATCCGCCCACGAGCGGGCATCGCTCGCCGCGGTGATCCAGGCCCAGGGCGCGGCCCTCGACCTCGTCCCGGCCGAGCCCGCCTGGGCCGGCGACCCGGCCCGCGGGGGCGCCTACGCCCCCGTCGAGGCCCTGCGCGGCGCGCTCGACGAGCTGGAGCAGACCCTGATCCCGCACGGCCTGCACGTGCTGGGCGAGGGTTTTTGCGAGGCCGAGCGCGTCGATCTCCTGGCCGCCCTGGCGGAAGCCTCGCACGGGCTCAAACCCGAGCGGGCGGCGCTCGCCGCACTCGCGGCCGGGGAGGGGACGGAGGCCGCGCTGGCCCGCGCGGGCCTCGCCCCGAGCGAGACCCTGCGCGCCGCCTTCGCGGATCTGGCCGCGCTGAACCGCCAGCTCGCCACCTCCGAGGAGATGACCGGGCTGCTCCGCGCCCTGGACGGCCGCTTCGTCGCGCCCGTCCCGGGCGGCGACCTCCTGCGCAACCCGGCGATCCTGCCCACGGGCCGCAACCTCCACGGCTTCGATCCCTGCCGCCTGCCCTCCGCCTTCGCGGTGGCCGACGGCGCCGCCCAGGTCGCCCGCGTGCTCGCCCGCCACCGGGCGGACGGGCAGCCCTGGCCCGAGAGCGTCGCGCTGGTGCTCTGGGGCACCGACAACCTGAAGAGCGAGGGCGGCCCGATCGCGCAGGCGCTCGCCCTCGTCGGCGCCGCGCCCCGTTTCGACGGCTACGGACGGCTCGCCGGCGCGACGCTGATCCCTCTGGCGCAGCTCGGCCGCCCGCGCATCGACGCGGTGGTCACGCTCTCGGGCATTTTTCGCGACCTCCTGCCCTTGCAGACGAAGCTCCTGGCGGAAGCGAGCTGGCTCGCGGCAACTGCCGACGAGCCCATCGAAAAAAACTTCGTGCGCAAGCACGCGCTGGCGATCCAGGCCGAGCAGGGCTGCGACCTCGAGACGGCGGCGCTCCGCGTCTTCTCGAACGCGGAGGGGGCCTACGGCGCCAACGTCAACCAGCTGGTCGAGTCCGGCCGCTGGGACGACGAGGCCGAGCTGACCGAGGCGTTCAGCCGCCGCAAGAGCTTCGCGTACGGCCGCTCGGGGCGCCCGGCGCCGCAGCGCGCCCTGATGCAGGCGGTGCTGGCCCGGGTCGATCTCGCCTACCAGAACCTCGACTCGGTCGAGCTCGGGGTGACCTCCGTCGACCACTATTTCGACGGGCTCGGCGGCGTCGGGCGGGCGGTGGCCCGCGCGAAAGGCGCGACCGTACCGATCTACATCAGTGACCAGACCCGCGGGGAGGGCCGCGTGCGCTCGCTCACCGAGCAGGTGGCGCTGGAGACGCGCACCCGCATGCTCAACCCGAAATGGTACGAGGGCCTCCTCGGCCACGGCTATGAGGGCGTGCGCCAGATCGAAGCGACGCTCACCAACACGGTCGGCTGGTCGGCCACCGCGAACGCGGTCCAGCCCTGGATCTACCAGCGCATCACCGAGACCTTCGTGCTCGACGACGCGATGCGCGCCCGCCTCTCCGAGCTTAACCCCACCGCCTCGGCCCGCGTCGCGAGCCGCCTGATCGAGGCCCACCGCCGCGGCTTCTGGACGCCGGACCCGGCCACCCGCGACGCGCTGGCGCGCGCCGAGGAGGAGCTGGAGGACCGGCTGGAGGGGGTCTTCGAGGGCGCCACACCGGGAGTCGCCGCATGAACATCGCGATCCGCAACCCCGTCGCGCGGCGGGAGGAGGGCAGCGTCCAGGTGGCGCTCGACCCGAACCTCAGGATCGAGGGCGCCAAGGTCTTCGCCGTCTACGGCAAGGGCGGCATCGGCAAGTCCACCACCTCCTCGAACCTCTCGGTGGCGTTCTCGAAGCTGGGAAAACGGGTGCTCCAGATCGGCTGCGACCCGAAGCACGACTCGACCTTCACGCTGACGAAGCGCCTCGCCCCCACCGTCATCGACGCGCTGGAGGCGGTGAACTTCCACTCCGAGGAGCTGCGCCCCGAGGATTTCGTGGTGCCGGGCTACAACGGCGTGATGTGCGTCGAGGCCGGGGGGCCGCCCGCCGGCACCGGCTGCGGCGGCTACGTGGTCGGCCAGACCGTGAAGCTCCTGAAGGAGCATCACCTGCTCGAAGACACCGACGTGGTGGTCTTCGACGTGCTGGGCGACGTGGTCTGCGGCGGCTTCGCCTCGCCGCTCCAGCACGCCGACCGCGGGCTGATCGTGACCGCCAACGACTTCGACTCGATCTTCGCGATGAACCGGATCGTCGCGGCGATCCAGGCCAAGGCGAAGAACTACGGGGTGCGCATCGGCGGCGTCATCGCCAACCGCTCGGCGGGCACGGACGAGATCGACCGCTTCAACGCGGCCACCGGCTTGGCGAGGCTGGCGCACTTCCCCGACCTCGACGTGGTGCGCCGCTCGCGCCTCAAGAAGGCGACGCTGTTCGAGATGGAGGAGACGCCGGAACTGCGCGCGGTCACCGACGAGTACATGCGGCTGGCCGAGGCGCTCTGGGCCGGGGTCGAGCCCTGTGCGGCGGCGCCGATGAAGGACCGCGACCTCTTCGAGTTCCTGGGGTTCGACTGATGGCCGGCACCACCTACGACGCCCGCCGGGGCGAGCTGACCACCTATTTCGACCGCACGGCGGCCGACGCCTGGGCCCGGCTGACCTCGGATGCCCCGGTGAGCCGGATCCGCGCCACGGTGCGGGCGGGCCGCGACGCCATGCGGGACAACCTGCTGGACTGGCTGCCTGCCGACCTCACCGGCGCCCGTCTGCTCGATGCCGGCTGCGGCACCGGCGCGCTCGCCGTGGCGGCGGCGCGCCGCGGCGCCGCGGTGGTGGCGGTCGACGTCTCGCCGACGCTGGTCGGCCTCGCCCGCGAGCGCCTGCCGGAGATCCCCGGCCCCGGCCGCATCGACTTCCGGGTCGGCGACATGCTGGATCCCGCGCTCGGGCGCTTCGACCACGTCGTGGCGATGGATTCGCTGATCCACTACGGCGCCGCCGACATCGTGCGGGCGCTCGGGGCCCTGGCCGCCCGCACCGCGGGCTCGCTCCTCCTCACGGTGGCGCCGCGCACCGCCCTGCTGACGCTGATGCACGCGGCCGGAAAGCTCTTCCCGAAGGCCGACCGGGCGCCCGCCATCGTGCCGATCACCGAGCGGGCGCTGCGGCGGCGGATCGCCGGGGAGCCGGCGCTCGACGGGTTCACGCTCGCGCGCACGCGGCGGATCGACAGCGGTTTCTACCTCTCCAACGCGATCGCGCTGACGCGCGCTCTCCCTCCCCCCTCTGCGGGGGAGGGTACCCTGCGAAGCAGGGGGGGAGAGGGGAGCGACGATGCAGGGGAGGGCTCAGCCCTGTGTGAAGGCCTTGCCTCATCCAGCATCGTCGCTCCCCTCTCCCGACCCCTGCTAACGCAGGGGCCACCCTCCCCCGCAGAGGGGGGAGGGAGAGCGCGCGCGGGTTTCATGGGAGGAGGGCGATGAGCGCCCCCGCCCAAAGAATCACCCGCGCCCTGATGCGCCTGACCCCCGCGATCCTGCCCTTCGCGGATGCGGCAACGCCCGAGCTACCCCTCGGCCGCCTCCTGCGGCTCGCGCTGTTCCAGGTCACCGTCGGCATGGCCGCGGTGCTGCTCATCGGCACGCTCAACCGGGTGATGATCGTCGAGCTGAAGGTCCAGGCCTCCGTCGTCGCCGTGATGCTGGCGTTGCCCCTCGTCTTCGCGCCCTTGCGGGCGCTGGTCGGGTTCCGCTCGGACACGCACCGCTCGGTGCTGGGCTGGCGGCGGGTGCCCTACATCTGGTTCGGCACGCTGCTGCAGTTCGGCGGCCTCGCCATCATGCCCTTCGCCCTGCTGATCCTGTCGGGCGACACCACCGGCCCGCTCTGGGTCGGGGACGCGGCCGCCGCGCTCGCCTTCCTGCTGGTGGGTGCCGGGCTCCACACCGTCCAGACCGCCGGCCTCGCGCTCGCCACCGACCTCGCGCCGGCCGAGGCCCGCCCGCGGGTGGTGGCGCTCCTCTGCGCGGCGCTCGTCGCCGGCATGATGGTGAGCGCCGTGCTGTTCGGGCTCGTGCTCGCGACCTTCTCGCCCGTGCGGCTGATCCAGGTGATCCAGGGCGCGGCCCTCCTGACGATGGTGCTCAACGGCGTCGCCCTCTGGAAGCAGGAGCCGCGCGACCCCGCCCGCACGCGATCGCTCGCGCGCCCGGCCTTCGCGGAATCCTGGCGCGGCTACGCGGGGACCGGCCGGGCGCGGCGGCGGCTCGTGGCGATCGGGCTCGGCACGGCCGGGTTCTCGATGCAGGACGTGCTGCTCGAACCCTACGGGGGCGAGATCCTGCGCCTCTCGGTCGCCGCCACCACGGCGCTCACCGCGATCCTGGCGGCGGGCGGCGGAATCGGCCTCTGGCTCGCCGCGCGCTGGCTCGCCCGCGGGGGCGACCCGTTCCGCGTCGCGGCGGCCGGCTGCGGCATCGGCATCCTGGCCTTCTCGGCCGTCACCTTCGCGAGCCCGCTCGATTCGGCGCGGCTCTTCGGCACCGGCGTCGCGCTGATCGGGCTCGGCGGCGGGCTCTTCGCCCACGGCACGCTGACCGCCGCGATGAACGCGGCCGGCCCCGAGGGGACCGGCCTCGCGCTCGGCGCCTGGGGCGCCGCCCAGGCGAGCGCGGCCGGCCTCGCCATCGCGGCGGGCGGCCTCGTGCGGGACGCGGGGGGCGCGCTCGCCCGCTCCGGGGCGCTGGGCGCGGGGCTGGAGGGGCCGGCGAGCGGCTACCTCATCGTCTACCACCTCGAGATCGCGCTGCTCTTCGGCGCGCTCGTCGCCCTCGGGCCCCTGGTCCGCAGCCAGGACGCAGCCTCGGCACCCGGCCGGGACCGCCTCACCCAGAACCTTGCCGAACGACCCGCCTGAAGAGGGGAGGACGCCGCCATGTCGACCGCTCTGCCGAACGCCGTCCCGATCGGGGGACTGACCAGCTACCTCGATGTCGCGCAGGTGGTGCTCTACGCCTTCTGGTTCTTCTTCGCGGGTCTGGTCTTCTACCTGCGCCGTGAGGACCGGCGCGAGGGTTACCCGCTGGAGAACGAGGCGGTCGGCCGCCTCAAGGCGCCCGACCCGATCCTGATCCCGAGCCCGAAGGCGTTCCGCCTCACGAGCGGCCACACCCAGTGGGCGCCGCAGACCAACGTCGCCGTCGACACGGACGTGCCGGCCCGCAAGGTCGAGCCCTGGCCGGGCGCTCCCTACGAGCGCACCGACACCGCGCTGCGGGCCGGCGTCGGCCCCGGCTCCTGGGTCCCCCGCCACGACGAGCACGACCGCACCTGGGACGGGCAGTACCGCATCGTGCCCCTGCGGGTCGCCGACCATTTCGTGGTGCACGAGGACGGACCGAACCCGATCGGCCTCACGGTGGTGGGCGCCGACCGCCGGCTCGCGGGCGTGGTGGTCGATCTCTGGGTCGACCGGGGCGAGTCCTTCGTGCGCTACTACGAGGTGGAGTTGCCCGGGGGCGGCCGGCGGCTGATGCCCGTCACCTTCTGCCGCGGCCCGCTCTTCGGCCGCAACGTCACCACCGAGGCGCTCTTGGGGGAGCAGTTCGCCGACATCCCGACCACGAAGGACCCGGATTCCGTGACGCTGCTCGAGGAGGAGCGGATCATGGCCTATTTCGGCGCCGGCACGCTCTACGCCACGCCCGCCCGCGCGGAGCCGCTGCTGTGAGCGCGCATTGCGACTTCCTGCCCGAGGGCACGCCCCGGGGCCTGCCTGGGCCGCTCCCCGCGGGCGAGCGCATCCTCTGGCAGGGCGCGCCGACGACCCGCGGCCTCTGGCTGCGCGTCTTCCACGCCCCGCTCGCCGGGCTCTGGTTCGGGGCCTGCGGGATCGGCGTCGTCGCGCTCGCCGGAAACCCTGCGGGCACGGCGGCGGCGCTTGCCGGGGTGCTGGGGCTGGCGCTCGCCCTGCTCGGGGCCCTGGCCTTTGCGGCCCACCGCACCACGCTCTACACGGTGACGAACCGGCGCCTCGTGCTCCAGATCGGCATCGCGCTGCCCGTCACCTACAACCTGCCCTTCGGGCAGGTGGAGAGCGCGGATCTCCGCCTGTTCGGGGACGGCAGCGGGGACCTGCCGCTGCGGCTGAAACCCGCCGCCCGCATCGCCTACCTGCAGCTCTGGCCGCATGCCCGGCCCTGGCGGGTGACGCGGCCCGAGCCGATGCTGCGCAGCGTGCCGGAAGCGGCCACCGCCGCCGCGATCCTGGGCCGCGCGCTGACGGAGGCCCGCGCGGGCGCGGCGCCCGGCGACAGTCCGGCCCTCGCACCGGTGATCGTGGCGCGCCCCGGCCGGCATCCAATCGGACCTGCCGGTGACCGGGCCGCCCCCGGCCGCCTCGTCGCCGCGGAGTAGGGCGGATGCGCGCGCCACCCGCCCATTCCGAGATCCTGGGCTCCGGCCCGGGGCCTGTGCTCCTCGGGGCCGGCGGCCTCCTGGCCTTCGCGCTCCTCGCCGTGCTCGCCGGCCGGGGGCCGCCCGTGGCCGCGCCGCCCGAGGTCGAGACCCCGCCCGCCGCCGCGCTCGCCTTCCGGGCCGAGGACCGAGCGGACGGCTCGATCGCGCTGCGCGAGGCCGGCAGCGCCCGCGTCGTGGCGACCATCCGCCCCGGCGAGGACGGCTTCATCCGCGGCACGCTGCGCGGCCTCGCCCAGGCCCGCCAGCGCGAGGGGCTGGGACCTCAAGAGCCATTCCGCCTCGTGCGCTACCCCGACGGGCGCCTCGTGCTCGACGACGCGGCGACCGGCCGGCACGTCGCGCTCCAGGCCTTCGGCCCGACCAACGCCGCCGCCTTCGGGCGGATCCTAGAGGAGGCGCACCGATGAGCTGGCTCACCCGAACCGAGGTCGAGGTGCCCTGCACCGTCGAGATCGAGCAGACGCCCGAGAGCCTGCACGCCCACGTCACCCTGGAGGCCGGCTTCGAGATCGAGCCCGGCGACGCGGTGACGGTGCACGATTCCCCCGCTTCCGTGCCGTACGGCGAGCGCCTCGTCGTGCGCCGCTCCGCCACCGTCTCGCGCGCCTCGCGGCTGGAGCGCGCCTGGACCAAGCTGATCGCCCATCTCGAGCTGACCGAGCTCTACGAGGTGAGCTTTTCCGAGAGGAGGAGCCTGTGAACGCGCACGTCCATCCCGTCCCGAAGACTCCGGTCAACGCGTCCACCCGCTCCGCGCAGGAGACGACGTTCCTCAGCCCCCGCTTCTACACCACCGATTTCGCCGAGCTCGACCGCACCGACGTCGAGCCGGTGCGCGCCCAGTGGGACGTGCTGATTGCGGAACTGCGCTCCGACCCGAACAAGCGCCACTTCATCCGGAATGAAGAGTTCGACTGCGACCTCGCGCACATGGACCCGGAGCTGAGAAAGGAGTTCCTCGATTTCCTGGTCTCGTCGATCACCGCCGAGTTCTCGGGCTGCGTGCTCTACGCGGAGATGCGCAAGCGCGCCAAGAACAAGGACATCCGCGAGCTGTTCGGCTTCATGAGCCGGGACGAGGCCAGGCATGCCGGCTTCATCAACGACACGCTGAAGGACTTCGGCATCGGCGTGGACCTGGGCTTCCTGACCAAGACCAAGAAATACACGTTCTTCCGGCCGAAGTTCATCTTCTACGCGACGTATCTCTCCGAGAAGATCGGCTACGCGCGCTACATCACCATCTTCCGCCACCTGGAGCGACACCCGGACCGGCGCATCCACCCGATCTTCAAGTGGTTCGAGCTCTGGTGCAACGACGAGTTCCGCCACGGCGAGGCCTTCGCGCTCCTGATGCGCGCCAACCCCACGCTGACGAGCGGGCGCAACCGCCTCTGGATCCGCTTCTTCCTGCTCGCGGTCTTCGCCACGATGTACGTGCGCGACCATCACCGCCCCGCCTTCCACGCGGCGCTCGGCATCGACCCGACCGACTACGATTTCCGGGTCTTCCGCATCACCCAGGAGATCGCGCGCCAGACCTTCCCGGTGCTCCTCGACCTCGACGACCCGCGCTTCCGGGCAGGGCTCGACCGGCTGCTCGCCCGCGCGCAAGCCATCGACGCCGCGAAGGCGCGCGGCGGGCTGATGGGCCGGCTGGCGCAGGGCTGGCACGCGGCGCGCGCGGCCGCGACCTTCGGGCGGCTCTACATGCTGCCGGTTCGCGAGAACGCGATGCCCGCCGACATCCGCCTCGAACCGGTCTGGTAGCATGCTGGCGCTCGCGGTCCCGGTCGTGTTCGCGCTGGTCGCCTGGTGGTTCTCCACCGGGCTGATCCTGGCGCTGCAGCACCTGCCCCGGCGCAGCCACGCCTGGAGCCTGGGGGGCGCCACGCTGGTGCTGGCGGGCGCGCTCTGGACGATCGGCCGGTGCGCCGACGACGCCACGGAGGCGGGGGCCTATGCAGGGTTCGCGGGCGCGCTCGCGGTCTGGGGCTGGCAGGAGATGGCCTACTACATGGGCTTCGTCTCCGGTCCGCGCCCCGCCGCCTGCGCGCCGGGCCTGCGGGGGTTCGACCGGTTCCTGGCCGCGCTCGCCACCAGCCTCTGGCACGAATTCGCCATCCTGGCCGGGGGGTTGGCGATCCTCTGCCTGGTCTGGGGCGAGCCGAACCGGGTCGCGCTCTGGACCTACGCCGTGCTGGTGCTGATGAACGCCTCGGCCCGGCTCAACCTGTTCCTGGGGGTGCGCAACCTCCAGCTCGAATTCCTGCCCGCGCATCTCGGCTACCTCGCCTGCTACCTGCGCCAGCGCGCGATGAACGGGCTGTTCCCGCTCTCGGTCAGCCTCGGCACGGCGGCCGCCGTGCTGCTCGGGGCGGCGGCGCTCGGGGCCGAGACCGCGCAGGGCCGCACCGGGCTGGCGCTGGTGGCGACGCTCACCGCGCTCGCGGTGCTGGAGCACTGGTTCCTGATGCTGCCCCTGCCGGCGGCCGCGCTCTGGCGCTGGAGCCTGCCGCGGGAGGCCGCGCCGCGGCCCGGGGCGGCCGGGGAGGGGGCATGATGGCGAGACGGCAACCAACCAAGCAACCCGACGGGGAGAGCCGGCCCATGGACTACGAAGCCTTCTTCGGCGCCGAGATCGCGGGCCTGCGCGGCGAGGGCCGCTACCGCGTCTTCACCGAGCTGGAGCGGCGGGCCGGCGCCTTCCCGCGGGCGACCCACCACCACCCGGAGGGCACGCGCCCCGTCACGGTCTGGTGCTCGAACGACTACCTCGGCATGGGCCAGCACCCGGACGTGCTCGCCGCCATGCACGCCGCGATCGACCGCTGCGGCGCCGGCGCCGGGGGCACCCGCAACATCTCGGGCACCAACCACGCGCACGTGCTCCTGGAGGCCGAGCTCGCGGATCTCCACGGCAAGGAGGCCGCGCTCCTCTTCACCTCGGGCTACGTCTCGAACTGGGCGGCGCTCGGCACGCTGGCCTCGCGGCTGCCCCACTGCGCGGTGTTCTCGGATTCCGAGAACCACGCCTCGATGATCGAGGGCATCCGGGCCTCGCGCGCGGAGCGCCACATCTTCCGCCACAACGATCCGGCCGACCTCGACGCCAAGCTCCGCCTCGTCGATCCGGCCCGGCCGAAGATCGTGGCCTTCGAGTCGGTCTACTCGATGGACGGCGACATCGCGCCGATCGCGGAGATCTGCGACGTGGCGCAAGCCCACGGGGCACTCACCTATCTCGACGAGGTGCACGCGGTCGGCCTCTACGGGGCGCGAGGCGGCGGCATCTCCGAGCGCGACGGCCTCGCGGACCGGCTCGACGTGATCGAGGGGACGCTCGGCAAGGCCTTCGGCGTGCACGGCGGCTACATCACCGGCTCGGCCAAACTCTGCGACTTCGTGCGCAGCTTCAGTTCGGGCTTCATCTTCACCACCTCGCTGCCGCCGGCGGTCGCGGCGGGGGCGGCGGCCAGCATCCGCCACCTCAAGGCGAGCGGCGCCGAGCGCGCCCGCCATCAGGACCGGGTCGCCCGCACCCGCTCCGCCCTCGCCCGGGCCGGCATCCCGGTCCTGCCGAACGACAGCCACATCGTGCCGGTGATGGTCGGCGATCCCGTGCTCTGCAAGGCGATCTCCGACACGCTGCTCGACGAGTTCCGGATCTACGTGCAGCCGATCAACTACCCGACGGTGGCGCGCGGCACCGAGCGCCTGCGCATCACCCCCTCGCCGCTGCACACGGACGCCGACATCGCGCATCTGGTGGCGGCGCTGTCGATCGTGTGGGGGCGGATGGGCGTGGAGCGGCGCGCGGCGGAGTAGCGCGCGAACCCTCCCCCGTAGAGGGGGAGGGAGAGTTGGCGGTGAACCAGGAGCGACGCCCATGGACAGCGTGACCGCACGGCACCGGGACGGCGAGCCGGACACCGCCTTCGAGTCCGCTCCCGCGCCGGGGGCCCCGCCGCCTGCCCCCTCGCCCACCTTCCCGTTCTCGGCCATCGTCGGCCAGGACGCGATGCGCGAGGCGCTGCTGATCGCGGCGGTCGATCCCCTGATCGGCGGCGTGCTGGTGCTGGGCGACCGGGGCACGGGCAAGTCCACCGCGATCCGGGCCCTCGCCGCCCTGCTGCCGCCGATGCGCGCGGTCGCGGGCTGCCCCTACGCCTGCGATCCGGAGGCGCCGGCCGCCGCCTGCCCGCATTGCGCGCAGGGCACACCGCGCCGGGCGGAGACACGGGCCGTGCCGGTGGTGGACCTGCCGCTCGGCGCCACCGAGGACCGGGTCGTCGGCGCGCTCGATCTGGAGCGGGCGCTCACCCGCGGCGAGCGGGCCTTCGAGCCGGGACTGCTGGCCCGGGCCAACCGCGGCTTCCTCTACATCGACGAGGTGAACCTCTTGGAGGACCACCTCGTGGATCTCTTGCTCGACGTGGCGGCGTCGGGCGTCAACACGGTCGAGCGCGAGGGGCTGTCGCTGCGCCATCCGGCCCGCTTCGTCCTCGTCGGCTCCGGCAACCCGGAGGAGGGGGAGCTGCGCCCGCAGCTCCTCGACCGGTTCGGGCTGGCCTGCGAGGTGGCGACGCCCACCGACATCCCGACCCGGGTCGCGGTCGTGCGCGCCCGCGACGCCTTCGAGCGCGACCCGGTCGGCTTCCACGCCGCCCACGCCGCCGCCGAGCGCGGGACGCGCGAGAGGATCCTGGCGGCGCGCGCCCGGCTCGGCGCGGTCGCGGTGCCGGACGCCGCCCTGGAGCAGGCCGCCCGCCTCTGCCTCGCGCTGGGCACCGACGGGTTGCGCGGCGAGCTGACCCTGATGCGCGCCGCCCGCGCGCTCGCCGCCCTCGACGGCGCCGGAACGGTCGCCGACGCCCATCTGGCACGCGTCGCCCCCGCGGCGCTGCGCCATCGCCTGCGCCGCAACCCGCTGGACGAGGCCGGCTCGACCGCCCGGGTCGCGCGAGCGGTCGCCGAGGTGTTTTCGGTGTGAGCGCCCGCCCGCCACGGCCCGATGCACCTGCCCTGCCGGCGCAGGGGGCGTCCGGATGCGCGCCGGACCCGCACCCCGCCCCCTCTCCCGTGCGGGAGAGGGGACCTGCGCCCCATCCGGCGTCCGAAGCCGCAATCCGGACGGATGCGCGAGCCGCTTGGACCTCCGCCCTGCGGGTCGCCGCGCTGCTGGCCGCCGACCCGCACGGACTCGGCGGCGTCGTGGTGCGGGCGGGCGCCGGGCCGGCGCGGGAACGGTGGCTCGATACCCTGCGGGACGCGCTCGAAGCCCGTCAGGCCGCCCCCCGCCCCCTGCGCCGCCTGCCGCCGGGGACCGGCGACGACCGGCTGATCGGCGGGCTCGACCTGCCCGCCACCCTGGCGCTCGGCCGGCCGGTACTCGGGCGCGGCCTGCTGGCGGAGGCCGATGGCGGCGTGCTGGTGGTGCCGATGGCCGAGCGGATGAGCCCCGCCACAGCCGCCCGCCTCGCGGCCGCGCTCGACACCGGCACGGTAACGGTCGAGCGCGACGGGATCGGGGCCCGCCTCTCCGCCCGGATCGGGCTGGTCCTCCTCGACGAGGGGGCAGGGGACGAGACGGTGCCGGAGGGGCTGGCCGACCGCCTCGCCTTCCGGATCGACCTCGACGGGATCGGGCTGCGAGATCTGGGCGCGGGGGCGTCCCCCTCAGGCGATCGCGGTCCCGCATCCGGGGCGGACGGTCCGCACACTCTCCCGCCCCCCTCTGCGGACAGGACGGTCGCGTATGACGCCTCCCGCTTCGGCGCCGTCATCCCGGGGCCGCGAAGCGGAGGCCGGGATCCAGGGACACCGGAGCGTCAGGACGAGGAAGAGCGGTGTTCACGGATTCCGGGCTCGCCTGGGGCGCCCCGGAATGACGGTGGAGAGAACCAGATCGCCGGATGCGATCGTCCTGCCTCTGCGGGGAGCGGGAGCGCGGTGGCGGTCGGTGCGGGTGGCCAAGCACCGCCATGCGGCCGCGAAGGCGCGCCCGATCCCGTCACCGCCCTCTGCACCGCCGCCGCCGCGCTCGGCATCGCCTCGCCGCGCGGCCCGCTCCTCGCCCTGCGGGTCGCACACCGGATCGCCGGGACGGGCGCGGTGGACGCGGTGGCCCTGGCGGAGGCCGCCCAGCTCGTCCTCGCGCCGCGGGCGACCTGCCTGCCGGTCCCGGAGGCGCCAGCGGACGCGGCCGACACGCCCGAGGATCTGTCCGAGGACGGATCTGCGACCGAGCGCCCGCCGGAGGACGGGCCGGAGGACACATCCACCACCGGCGCCCCGCCGGAGGACGTCGTCCTGGCCGCCGCCCGCGCGGCGATCCCGCCGGACCTTCTCGCAAAACTCACGGGTGCCGCGCCCCGGGCGCCCGCCGCGCGGGCCGGGCGCTTCGGCGCGGGGGCGCCCGATCCTCGCCGGGGCCACCCGGCGGGCGCGCGGCCCGGCGATCCCCGCCGGGCCCGGCTCGACCTCGTGGCGACGCTCCGCGCCGCCGCCCCCTGGCAGCGCCTGAGGCCGGGCCCGCAGCCGATTCGCGTCCGGGAAGCGGACCTGCGCGTGCGCCGCCTCGTGCGGGCACCCGAGACCACCACGATCGTCTGCGTCGACGCCTCCGGCTCGGCCGCACGCGAGCGGCTGGCCGAGGCCAAGGGCGCCGTCGAGCTGATGCTGGCCGAGGCCTATGCCGCTCGCGTGCGGCCGA
>NZ_BPQM01000098.1 GCF_022179245.1 Methylobacterium gregans | reverse complement strand
GAGGCGGTCGCCGGCAACATCGTGGCGCTCTCCGAGAAGACCCAGGTGATCGGCGACATCATCGAGACGGTCAACGACATCTCGGAGCGCACGCACCTGCTGGCGCTGAACGCCGCCATCGAGGCGGCGGCGGCGGGCGAAGGGGGGCGCAGCTTCGCGGTGGTGGCCGCCGAGATGAAGCAGCTCGCCGACCAGGCCAAGGCGGCGACCGTGCAGGTGCGCGGCATCCTCGGCGAGATCCAGCGGGGCATCAACACCTCGGTCATGCTCACCGAGGAGGCGGTCAAGCGCGCCGCCACCGGCAAGACCCGCTCCGACACGACGCATCGCACGATCGAGGAGATCTCGGCCCGGGTGGAGGAGAACGTCCAGACCTTCCAGCAGATCGTGGCCTCCACGAACCAGCAGCAGCTCGGCATCGAGCAGGTGATGGGCGCGCTCCAGAACATCCGGCAGGCGAGCCAGCAGACGGCGGCCGGCACCCGCGAGGTCGAGGCGGCCTCCGCCAACCTCACGGAGCTGGCCCAGGCCCTGATGGCGCTCGCCGAGCGCTACCGGGTCTGAGGCCTTTCGTTACGGGTCGGCCTCCCGCACGATCCGCACGCCAACGCGAAGGCTCGGCACAAGCGCGAGATCCACGTCATGTCGGGTTCAGTACAAGGCGACATCGTTTGAGCGCGATCTCGTCGCGATCGACTGCTTCTTCCCAAGCACGCGCACGTGCTCGGCTTGTGACGTCATCGGTCCGAAGCGGGTGCTTCACGTGCAGACGTGGACCCGTGATGCCTGAGGCGTCAGCCACGACCGCGATGGGAACGCGTCGCGGAACATCCTGGCCGCGGGGCTCGCTGTCAGGACCGGGTCGTATTCCCGGCGATCGCCTGTGGAGGGGACGTCAGGCGTGCTGGGCTTGGTCTGGTGCGCAAGAGCAGCGCGCTCTTGCCGGAGCTCTGAGCGGATGGCGCTCGCACTCGGCGCTCGAAGCCAAGAGGCCGCCGGCGAAGCCGTCCCGACGCCTCGCCAGCCGGCGCAGGAGCCGGACGCAATCAGGTCACGGCGCGGCACGCGCGCGATCACGCGGTGCCTCTGACGTTGCTGCGGCAGGATCGTGCACCAGCGCACTTCCGGACAAGGCCGGAACATGGCTTGAGGGGACGAGATTGTCACTGGACGCCTGAGTTCAGGCCTTGAGCGCTTCCTTTCCCCACGGCGAGAGCGCCCGAATCCCCTCGGCAGGCATAGGCCGGTTCAGGTGGTAGCCCTGTGCGTAGTCGACCCCTTCCTTGGCCGCGACCAGAAGTTGCTCAGGGGTCTCGACACCTTCGATGATCGTCTCGCATCCGGTGCCTCGCACGAGGTCGACGATGTTCTTCAGCATCTGCGCGCCCCGGGGCGCAGAGCTAGCGTGCAGAAAGGAGCGGTCGATCTTGACCGCGTCGAAAGTGATTTCGCGGATGCAGGACAATCCAGCGAAGCCGGTGCCGAAATCATCGAGCCAAACCTCGACACCCATGGAGTGAAGCTCGCGGATGCTCTTGATGGCCTCCGTCTTGCCTTCGATCTTCAAGCCTTCTGTGATCTCCAAGACAAGACGGCGGGGAGACACGTTGGCCTCCGCCAAGATAGCCGCTACGGCAAGGCCGAAGCCTGGCGATTGCAACTGCACGACGGACACGTTGACACTGACCTTCGGAACGTGACCGTCGGTCAGAAGCTCCTCGCACGCCGTCCTGATCGCCCACAACCCGAGCGGCAGGATCAACCCCATGCGTTCAGCTATGGGAATGAATACGTCCGGCGCGACACTTTTGCCGTCCGATCCTGTAAGCCGCATCAGCGCTTCGACGGCTTCGATCCTCCGCGAGGTGATGTTGTAGATCGGCTGATAGACGAGCGATACGCGCTTCGCAGCCAATGCCGTCCTTAGAAGTTCGGCGATACTATCGTCAAGGTCCAGCTGGTTCGGTTCGCCACGGTCGTAGATCTTCACGCAGTTTCGGCTGCTCCGCTTCGCGTTGTAGAGGGCTCGGTCAGCCTCGGTGACGAGACGCTCCGCCTTCGTTCCCAGGACGTCCTGGCTGAGCGCCACTCCAATGCTGACCGTGACCCCATAGGCGTCATCCGGTCGCTGTTCATGAGGCATCTGGAGATCCTCAACCGCACAGCGGATGCTTTCAGCGATCGCTGCGACTTGAGCGCGGCTCTGCGACGGTGCAAGCAGGATGAACTCCTCGCCGCCGAAGCGACCGATCGAGCAGGCGAGGTTCTCGACCGCGCCTTCCATCGCACACGCGATAGCCTTGAGGCATCGGTCGCCTTCTTGGTGACCGTACTGATCATTGTAGCGCTTGAAATAATCCACATCGATCAGGATGACAGCGAAGCCGGCCGAATCGGCGCACCAAGCCTTCCAATAGGAACGGAGCTCCTCGTCAATCGCGCGCCGGTTCACGAGGCCCGTGAGCGCGTCCGTGGTCGAGAGGCGAAGCAAGGCAGCGCCGCGCTCGAGCGCTTCGGCTTGTCGATGCTCAGCGAAGATAGCGTTCAGAAATACGCGGTAGCGCTCGTCGTTGAGGCTGAGGTTGACGTACAAGGTGATGACATATGTCGAGATCTGGAGAACTCCGACCGCGACGATATAGCTCAAGTTTTGATTGTGGCCTGCGAAGATGTTCACTAGAGATATGACCAGTATGGCTGTCGACGAAATTGCGGCAACCGAGGGCCGAAAGTTAAAAAATACATTTTGGCCGATCATAAATATGACACTGTAAGTCGTATAATATGAGCGGATCAGCTCGTATTCGCTCGTGTTCGCGATGAGGAGCCATGTTGCATAAGCTATCACAATCGCCGCCGCACACTGGCACTCCATAAAAAGCATACCAGCGCCAAGTCTATATTGCAGCTCTGTGCCGACCGCGAAAAGCGAGCTGATGACCACCCGAGCCACGATGCTCGTCGCGGCCACATCTGGAAGCAGGATGACGTCGGTTAACGAGAACAACAGATATGCGAAAGCTGCAAGATGAGCGGCGATCCTCGCGCGCTGGCGCTGCGAGGCCTCTCGACGATTGTCGTAGAGGGCGTCAAGTTGCGGGGATCGCCGTGTGCTCCAGCGCCTATTCAGCTCGGCACAAATCTGATCCGGAAGGGCTGCTGACATAGACGTGTCCGTGTGCCGGTCGGCGAAGGCCATCGGAAGTCTCGAAGGATAGAGCCCCGTGCTGCTGGACCTCGATGCCGACCGAGTGCGCACGAAACCTGCCCGACAGGCGTTCACAGACGGTTAGCGGCCAGGCGGGCGCGCGAGTGAGGTGCCACCTCCGCTGCAAGTCCGTGCGGCGCTGACGGATCCGTATCGGTGCCTCTGCACCGGGGCGGCTGCCACTGGGGCTGCTGTTGAGCTCAGCCCTCCAACAGGTGGCGACACATGTCGGTGAGAGACCGCGCCGCGACGGCACCCATCGCTCAGAGCGGGCCGGAAATGTCAAGCGCAAATTGGTCGGAACAGCTCGGCTGCTGTGGATGGCAGCGGAAAGGTGCGGCGAGACGTGCGAAGCACATCCCTGTTGCCGATCTGCAACTGCATCAATCTTATAGTTAAGCTTAAGATGCCGGTAACCCTAAAGCGGAGCCGGTCGTGGACCAGTTGCAGGCGATTCTCTCACACGCTCATGCCCAGTTCACCGCCGATCCAAGCACTGAGGTCATCGACCGGCTAGCCCAGGAGCTTGGAACGACCTTCGACCATGCAGCCATGACTGGCGAGCTGGAGGCGTTCCAGGCCTTGTGCCGCGCGCACCCGCTCTCCGACCTGCTGATGCTCGATCCGTACTCGCGCCGGGCGGTCGACAAGCCGCGGGGCTACGCCGGCGATGCGGTCATGCTCGACTACATCTATCGGCCGAGCCGCTCATCCTTGGATGGCCTCGCGAGTATTGTGCACAGTGCCACAACCTCCCTGCCGAACGCCAAGAGTATCCTCTGGCGCAGGGACTATATCGCGACGATGATCTACAATTGCATGCGCAAGAAGGAATGCCCCGAAGTCATGTCGGTGGCCTCTGGACACATGCGAGAGCTCGACGCACTCAGGGATATGACGGCGGACACGAACGTTACGATTACCGCGTTGGATCAGGATCCTGAGTCCATCCGGGAGGCGAAGCAGACCTACCACGAGTTCAACATCCTCGCTCGACCGAAGAGTGTCACGTCTTTGCTACGGAAGACTGGCGGCAGCGAACGCTTCGACCTTATCTATTCTGCCGGATTGTTCGATTATCTTTCAAATGCGCTGGCGACCTCGCTTATTAAGGCGATGTACGCGCAGCTCAAGCCAGGCGGGTTCTTGTCCGTTGGCAATTTTACCTGCGACAGCCATGGCCGTGGCTTCATGGCTGGCTTCATGGACTGGCGTCTGATCTATCGAAACGAGGAGCAGATGCGTGCCTTGGCCGACGCAGCCTGTCCGAAGGCTTCACAGCGCATATTCCGAGATCAGCCCGGAAACGTTGTCTACCTCGAACTTTTTGCCGAGTGACGAAGCCACTGCCTCGCCTCATTGCCCACTGAGCGACCTTTGTCCGCGGAACGATCTCTCCCGCTCCTGCCTCACTTGGAGCTTCCAAGCTGTTCGATCCCTGAATCGGATTGGAGGAGGGAGCCGTAGGAGGGGTTCACTCCAGCGTTCCTCGGACGGAGCGAATTGCGTGGCATCGTGAGCTTGGCCCACGAGCGGCTTGCTTCGAGCGTAGGTGTACCGAAGCGCGCACTGCTTGCCCCCTCCGAAAGCCCGTGCTCTCCGCAGCCGCTACGGTTCCGTAGCGTGCGCGGCGGGCATGCGCCGTACCTTCGGAACCACCGGCTGGCGGACGGGTCCTCGCAGTGACGTAGCGGGGTACGGCACACAGGCGGGGCGGCTCGCAACCACACCGGGCTCCAGCAGTGCATCGAAGCCTATTGACGACGCATCATGCAGAGCTACGCGCAGCAGACGGGCGAACTCGAAGACTGCCGCGCCGCCGACTCTGAGGGTCTCAAGCGCTGGTCGTTCACCGCCTTGCAGCAGGTGCTGCGCCGGCTCCAGCAATCCTACGCCGTCTTTTCCCGCGTTTCCGCGCCGCGGCCCGCTACCATGCTGCTACGTTCCGGTTCGGCGACGGGATGACGGTGAAGAAAGACTGCCGCCTTGGCATCGTTGGCGGGCCTGGCGGCATCAAAGCCGTCTGGCATCGCGAACCACCGGAAGACGCGACGATCGCGACTGCCATCGTCACGCCTCTCCGGCGAGGCCTGTGGAGGGGACGTCAGGCGTGCTCGACTTGGGTCTGGTGCGCATCGTCGCCAAACGCGTCATCACAGCCCCTGCCGTAGCGGCACAACCGCGACCGGAGCTTTCACGCTACGGCACGCCGACGCCGGCGGTGATGTTTCCAGCTCCGGATATGGGAAACCTGACCTCACACATTTGCCGGGAGAGGTGGTGCACGATTCGTGTACATGGGCTGGCATAAAAAACTCGCTCCGCGTGAGTGTCCGGCGCATTCTCCTGCGAATCGCTTGCAGTGTTCGCAGGATGTGGTCTCCTGTTTGAGCACAAGGAGAGCAGCGTTCCATGCCCAGTTTGCTTCGATTCGCATCGCGAGAGCTTCACCAGGAGGATCGCGGCGCGTCCGCGATCGAGTACAGCCTGATCGCCGGCATCGTCGCACTTGGTCTCGTCGGGTCGCTCGCGGCGACCAGAACCAGCCTGAGCGGCGTGTTGACCAGGACGACGACGAGCATGGCGTCGGGCGGGGTCGCCTCAGCCGGCCCTCAGCAAGGCAGTCCCTACGATTTCGCGGCCAAGACGTTGTCCAATCGGACCACCGTCGCGGGTTCGGGTCCGAACGGGATCCAGACCTATTCCTATACCTTCAGTGACGGATCCACGCTCTCGTACAGCCCGGCCTACGTCAGCTCATCCGATGGTAAGCAATACGAGATCGCGTTCATCAAGGATCCCGCCGTGAACGGTGGCGCAACCTACAATTACGTCCACGCGCTCGACGGATCGATGCCCGACACGATCTACATGACAGGCGTGTCGGACCGATCGACGCTCTCGTACGCCTCAAGCACGACCTATCTCGGAAGCGACGGTTCCGCCGCTGTGACGACGGGCCGGCGCAGCATGGAAGACGACACGTGGATCGGCACACCGACCGTGTCGGCTGGGCAAGCCAGCGGCTGGAACTTCGTAACCGATATGGTCGGCTACGCGCGCAGCCTTCGGTGAACCGGCTCTCCGTCATCCGGGGGTGGTGAAGGGATAGAACAGAGCGGCCTCCACATCGGCTTTCGAGCTTGATAGTAGCTCGTCACGAAGAGCTTGTTGAGGCGCAACAGGACAATGCCGGGGGCAAGGACGCACGATCTCAATAAAACTCTCAAGAAAATATACCGACAACGATATGACGCAGTTCAGCATCGACGGCGGCGAGCCGATGCTTTCCGCAATCGAAGCAGAACAGGAGTTGATGATGACCGAAACATAACCGACGCGATCACCGGGTAACGCCCGACTGACACTCGGACGTCCCCGGTGACGCTTTCCTCGCCGACACCACTATCGAGAGCTGTCGGCCATCCACCTTGAGACAGGCTGGGATGCAATAATGGACCGTCGTGACTCCACGGCGGTTCATCACGACCTCAGAGGTGACATGCCGACAGCAGCGATACAAGAGGCTCCAGCGACGTCACCCCTGAGTCAGAGTGAATCAGGGGCCAGCAAGCACGTGAGGGCGCGGCGGGTGGAGAACACCCTCCGCCTCTGGGCGTTCCCTAACCAGCACGGGCACCAGTCCCTGTCCGAGGCCGCCGTCGCCTACCAGTTCATAGGCAAGGCGAAGGAGCCCTGATCTCTGAGTTGCCCAGTCGTTGGCGGAGCGGGACGGGCGATCCCAGCGTCGCTGCTGACCCTATCGTCAGGGGCTTCGAGCCTACAAGCCGTCGACAATCCTCAACATCGTGCCGCCGCCCCGCGGCTATTGAGCGACGGTGGAGCGACACGTCCGACGATAGGTTGGTCCAGCCGCTCCCGTTCGGACATAGCACGTTGTACGCCGGCCTCATCCCGCCTCATCCTTTCGAGGAAGGCCCAGGGTCATTGCCCATTCACACATTTTGGCGCAGACAGGAACGCAACGTTTCCTTGCGTTTTGATCCGCGCAAGCCTACGTCGGCAGGATGCCCATCATGAACCAGACCCATATCGGCCAGCGGGTAAAGGCCCTGCGCGAAGCGCGCGGCATGAAGCAGGACGATCTGAAGGATCTGCTCGGACTCAACAGCCGACAGAGTGTCGCGCAAATCGAGGCCGGCATCCGCCGCCTCACGGCTCAGGAACTCATCACGCTTCTCAAGCACTTCGGCGAGTCCCTGGAGCGCCTGACGAACCCGTTCCTGCTCATGGGCAAGAGCGCGTTCTCCTGGCGTCAGTGCGGCGTATCGCAGGACCAGCTCAGCGCGTTCGAGGACCGGGCCGGCGAGTGGATTGGGGCCTACCGGTCTCTGAGCGGCCTCGGCTCCGCGCGGTTGTCCAAGTTCCTCCCCAATACCCGCCTGACCTACACCAGCGCTTTCGAGGACGCTGCGCGCGTCGGCGAGGTCGTCGCCGCGGAGATGGAACTCGGCGAGCGGCCGGCATTCCAGCTTGCCCAAGTGATGGAGAGCAAGCTCGACATTCTCGTCCTGATGGTCGACGCAGCCGCGGGGATCTCTGGCGCAGCCTGCCAGCTGCCGGAACTGAACGCCGTTCTGATCAACCGCAACGAGAGCTTTGCGCGCCGGAATTCCGACCTCGCGCACGAGTTCTTCCACCTGCTGACCTGGAACGAGATGCGGCCGGCGCATGTGGAGTCTCCCGACGCCATCTGGGATGCGCCGCGCGTGCATCACACGCAGAAGGCCGATCGCAATCAGCGCATCGAGCAGCTGGCGGACAACTTTGCTTCCGGTCTTCTGCTGCCGAGCTGGAGCCTTGATCGGATCGGCAAGCCCCACGGCGACCTCGCGCAGTGGCTCACAGAGGCCGCCAAGTTCCTTGGCGTCTCGAGCCGGAACCTGAAGTGGCGCTTGGTGAACTCCAAGCGTTGTCCCGAGCTCGAAGCGGTTCGAGAGCTCGATCTCGTCGCGGCTGGGCGGGCCCAGGCCGCCGCCCCTCGTCAAGAGGACAAGCCTCTCCTGTTCAGCCGACCGTTTATGACGACGATCGTCAAGGCCGTGGAGCAAGGCCACCTGTCCGGACGACGCGCTGCCGCGCTCCTTGGAATGGAGCGCGATGTGATCGGCGACCTGTGCGAGGCCTACGGGCTGCAACGCCCCGTCGAACTCGGAGGACGTTGCATCGTGGAGACAGCCACCGCTTGATCTCTCGACAGACGCCCATCCTCCTCGACGCCAACGCGATCACGGCCTGCCACGAATACGGGTGCTGGCGGGCAATATCCGTTAAGGTCGGTGCGCGTGGGCCGTCAGGCTGCCGGCTTGCCGGCTGGCACAGCGGAGAACTCGCTCGCAACCGCTTCGTGCACGCGCTGCAGCCACTCTTCCGCTGTCCGCGTACGCTCTTCGGCGGCTTCGGCACGCTCCTCAGCAGCCCGGATCCGGGCTTCCGCGCGTGCTTCTGCGCTGGAGGCACGGGCCTCGGCGGCCCGAACTCTCTCGGCAGCGGCTGCGACGTCCTCGCGCACGCGCTCCAGCAATTCCTCGACACGCTGCTCCTGCTCACGAGCCTGGATCTCGACCTCGCGCGCACGATTGGCAGCGGCACGCACACGCTCGATCAGGGCAGACCAATCCTGCGCTGATGCTGGGGCCGGGCTGAGCGAGCGATCATCGAGGGAGGAGCCAAGGCTGCGCAGGACGCTGGTCAGAGGAGGGCGGGAAGCTGCAGCTGCCGACAGAACGCGAGCTTGGTTCTCAACCTCCCCAAGGCGATCCAGCTGCTGCTTCTTGACAAGATCCATTTTCCGAGTCTTCCGCATGTTCGGCCGAGCACTAGAAGCGCTGCAAGGCTGCCTCGTACGGTTAATCTTCCCTAAATTTGTAGAAGAGCAAGAGGCTCCGGGCCGAGTCGATTGCCTCGACGCACGATCCTTTCCTGTGTCGCGCCAAAGGCACACAACATACATTGCTAGCCTCAGTTCGCCAGGTGACCTTTGCTCACGAGGCACTGCGCCCTTCCTGCGTGTCGCTAGGCTGACAGACCATCGCGTCGGATGCAGGATGAAAGTCAGCTGTCGTGTAGAGTGCCGATCCAGTGTGCAAAGTCTGACGCTTGGCACCCTGTCGCGCGCTCCGCAACGGGTAGAACGCGGGCATCCCGCCAGATAGCCGCCAGGGCCCACATTCCAATAAGCGGACCTAATCAGATGTTGCAGGTAGCACCGTGCACAGGTCTCGAACGCGCCTACTGCGTCAGCAGCAGCTTGCCCGATATCGGCCCGACGCCCTTTGGTACCGGTACGCTGGTCTGGTCGTAGTTCGCGTTGAGGTAGAGGTTCGGTCCCTCGTAGAGGTTGACCTGCTGAGCCACCACAACCGTGTAGGCCGACTGGTCCGCTACAGGGCGCTTGGCATCGATCACGAGGCGGCCCGATGGCAAATAGATGGTGCCCAGCATGGTGCGGGCATTGTCGCTGATGATGCGATAGGTCCGCATCGCCTTGCTCTGCGCGAGCGGGGGCGGTGTCGGTGCGATGGTGTCACCGTAATCGACCTCGACCACGTCGGTCGGATCGAGCGGCGTTCCAACCGCACGCTCCTCCATCATCAGGAGGCCTGCCATCGTACCAGTCGTCGGTGCGGTGAGGCTGATGGTGGTCTTCTTGTCGAAGACAAGCCCGCTCTTGTCGCCTTTGAAGTAGAAGGCCACATCCGTACCCTTCATCGTGGCGTTTTTGTCCACGATAAGTGGGCCGTCCTGCATCACGTAGGTGCCGCCGCGTAGCATTACGACCGCATCCTTCGTAATGTGGAGGCCGCCGCAGTATGTCCCGGGCTCAAGCGTCACGCTCTGGTCGATCTCGTTCGTGGGCGTGTTAGGCTTCTGCTTTGGCGGCTTCTTCGCGGAGGCCGGCAGCGTTACACAATCGCCGACCGTCGGGGCGGGGCGGTCCTTCAGCGGATCCTCGATCACGGGGCAGCCAGTCTGGGGTGGGGGCGCGAAGTTCGCCCGCAGGCCGAGATAGCCGCCCGCCGAGCAGATCGTGTCGGCCCGCGCGATCGCGTTGTCGCCGCCGACCATCCCGGAGACGTTGGCCGAGTTCGCGTAGAGCGAGCAGGCGTTGGCTGTGACCTGCGCGTTCTTCTGCAGGTTGAAGGCACCCATCGCCGAGGGGTCCAGGGTGAGCATGCAGAGCCGCATCCGGCCCACGACGTTCACCCGCGCCTGCGCCGCGATGGTCTGCGTGCCGAGCCCGATGAGGCCGCCGAAGGCCAGCTTCACCGTCTCCTCGGCGCGGGCGAACACGCTGGTCCTCTCCGCCGGCACCTCGATGCTCAGGTTGAGGGTGCGGTCCGGCGGGATCTTGGCAGCGTCGCGGATCGTCTGCTCGGTCACGCCCCGGACCGAGTCTGTGCTGGAGGCGGCGAGCTTCAGCGCGTTGCCGCCGGCCAGCACGCCGGCATCGACTGCGTTCTGAAGCTGGCTGCGGCGAGCGTTGAGACGGGCGTAATCGATGCCGCCGCCCACAAACCCCACCAGCACCGTGGCACTCAGGGCGAAGATGACGGTTACGCCTCCCCGGCGGTCACCGCGCAAGGGCTTGAGGTGACCCGAGACGGCTGCGCGCATCCTCTCCATCCACGTACTGTTGGGGTTCGACGCCTTGGAACTGAGCCGAACGGACGGCTCCGTTTGGTTCAACTAGTTCAGGCAAGCAATACAACGTGGGGTTAAATCTCCGACAGTTCAGCGTCGTCTTGGGCGGGAGACTGGCCGTTCTCCACCGGTTGCTGGGGAATGATGAAAGGAACCGCCGCGCCGCGAAGCGACTGCTCGGTTTCAAGCGGCGACGGGAACTGCCGAGCCGTCTCCTTGTGAATGCAGTGTAGCCTCGATCTGCGGCCAGCGGCTCAGGAAGGCCGTGACCACCGCCGGGTCGAAGTGCGCGCCGGCGTTCTCGATCAGGTGCTGGCGGGCGCGCTCGAGCGGCCACGCCTGCTTGTAGGGGCGCTCGGTCGTAAGCGCGTCGAAAACATCCGCCACCGCCACGATGCGGCCGGACATCGGGATGGCCTCGCCGGCGAGCCGGTGCGGGTAGCCTTCTCCGTCCCAGCGCTCGTGGTGGCTCGCCGCGATCTCAGCGGCGAGGCGCATGACCGGTGAGGCGCTGCCGCCGAGGATGCGCCGGCCGCGCTCCGCATGCGTCTCCATCGTGCGCCGTTCCTCGGGCGTCAGCGGCCCCGACTTGAGCAGGATGGCGTCGGGCACGGCGATCTTGCCCACGTCGTGCATGGTCGCGGCCAGAGCGAGGTGCCGGCACTCGGCAGGTGACATGCCCATCGCTTCGGCGATCAGCCCGACATAGGCGGAGACCCGGGCGATGTGGTCGCCGGTGTCCGCGTCGCGATGCTCTGCGGCGCGCATCAGCGTCGAGACGATCTCGCGCTCCCTCTCCTCGACGAGTGCGACCGCCGCAGCGACCTGCCGGCCGAGCTGCGCGGCGTGGTCGCGCTGCTGCCGGTGCGCCTCGGAGAGGGCGAGCAGGTTCGTGACGCGGGCGCGGATCTCAACCGCGTCGGTGGGCTTGGTAAGGAAGTCTGTGGCACCCGCCTCCAGCGCCTCGCGGCGCAGGCTCCGCTGGTCGTGGCTCGTCACCATGACGGTGGGAACGTGCGCCAGACCGGGGATGCGTCGTACCGCCCGGATGAACGCGATGCCGTCCATGCCCGGCATCTCGTAGTCGGTGATCACGACCCCGATCTCGGCGGCGCGAGCCTGCGCGAAGGCGAGCGCCTCGGCCGGCACGGTGAAGTCGTGCGGCACGCACCCGGCGAGGGGCCGCAGGGAGGCCACCATCACCAGGTTGTTCATCTCGGCGTCGTCGAGGACGAGAGCCAGCATCAACGGTGTCCCAGGCCTGTTCAGCCCCCTACGTGCTGGTCGCTCTAACGGCGGCCCTCACGAACCTCGTCAGGATCGCAAAGTCGGGTTGCTGAGAACTGAATCCGCCTCGGTTGTCATCCTGAAAAACATGAGCCATCGCGAGAGGGTGTTAGCAAAGTCCTGATCGGATCACGGAAGGCAGCATCCTGCTCCCGCCTGGGCAGGGCGGCATGTCCGGAAGACACCGGAGAGCGGATGCTCCCGCCGCAGACCTCAGAGGCCTCTCTGGATCGATTTTGTTGAAAAACTCGGGATTGAATGGAGGCAGTACCGCCGACAGGGCTGACCGAAGAAGGGTTTGCTATCGTACCGCTCAGAACTCGCCACATTTGCGGGACCAAGTCGCCAATTAGAGATGAAAGTTCTACGAAGCTTTGCCTTGAATGACGCTGGAGGCGCGGTCTCGCAGTTTTTCAACAAAATCGATCGAAAGCGGCCACTCGCGGCGGGTATCAAGCGGCAGATTCGGACCACAAGGTGACTTAGGCCGCCACCTGCTCAGTTCGCGCTGGGCTTGCTGGGTTGCGGATAGACGGGTTTTGCACTCGGAACCATGGCGCTGTTGGTCGACGACGGCGTGTTGCTGCTCCCGCTCTCCGAACCCGTGACCTGCTTGCGCGATGCGTCTTGGCTCTGCTTCGCGTAGTCGGAATCAGAGTTGCCGCCCTGCCACATCATCTGCCCCGCCAAAGCTGCGAGCATGAGCCCCACGCTTAAGTTCAGGACGATCAGCACCGGCTGGCCGCGTTTGCCGGGCCGACCCTCCTGCCCCGAAAGTTGATTGGCCATCGGCGTTGCCCTCCGCACTCCTTCCCACATCCAACAAACGGTTGGCCCCACGACAGGGTCTCGCCCGGTGGCGTCAACGGAGCTCATTCAGGACTTGCCGTTGATCGAGGGTTTGACGGCTCGGGGCCTTTTCGCCTCGATCCTAGGTCGCGACGCTCCGATGGAATCCTACGCGTCGCAGCATTGGGGCGCGGTTCGCTAGCCACCTGTCAGCCGGTTCCGTAAGGCCTTGCCCGGCCTGAACCGAATCACAGCCTTGTCCCGAAGCGCGACAACTGCCTGAGTTCGCGGGTTGCGGCCCAGTCGAGCTTCCCGACGCTTCACGGCGAACGATCCGAAGTCTCGGAGCTCGACACGATCACCAGCCGTCAGCGCCTCCTCGATGCGGCCAAGGATAGCACTTAGAACAAACTCCACGTCCTTCGAACGAAGGTGCGGATAAAGCACAGCGAGACGCGCGGCGAGTTCGGATCGCGTCATCGAACATCCTCGAAACCTCGGCCTTGCGGCACAAGCGCGAGCATGTCCACACACGGGAAACGGACGGACGCGGCCACGGAGGGCGGCGTTCCCCGTGGCGTGACGAGGCCGGCGCGAAAGCGGCGCTGGGCGTCGATCGCATCTGCGCTGTTCTTGCTCGCAGCTTGCGGTCGGGTAACCGACCTAACCAATTTGTGCCAACGCTCTGCTCGCGCGACCAGTTGAAGGCGCGCAATCGAGCGCCATCGTGAGGCAGGCATCACCGTGCACGGCACTCTTAACTTTGAAGGGCATGGAATAGGTAGTAGCCACTCAGCCGACTTGCCTCTCGTGCCATCTCTGATTGGAAGTCCTTCAAGTACGGATCGGCAGTTCGAACAGTGCCACGAAACGCCCAGACCTCATCTTGGATGAAGCTTGGCACAGGCCGCCCCTGAGGCACGGCACAGCACAAGCCCGGCTCTCGCTTGCGGCAGAAGACGTTGTAAGCCTCTGCAGCTGGCATCGCGCTCTCCGAGCTAAGGTGTGGGGCGCACGGTAGAGCAGGCAGGGTGGAGCCAGACAATAGCCTATGTAACTCTGTGGGGTGACGGAGTGTGCATGCACAGCCCCCGCAGACACATAGCCGTCCTGACGATTGTGTGAGGCTTTGGGGATTGATCCGCGTCAGCGCGCGCATCGTTACGCCCGACGATGAAGGGCAGCACCGACGGTCACCATCTCTTAGCGGAGATTGCGCCCGATGGCTGATGCGAGCGGCAAGCTCCTGTCGATCCCGCGTGGGACACTCCACAAGGCGATGTGCTGTCGCCGCGCAAGCGCCGCACGCGGAGGCACATGATGCTGACCGCACAATCTGTGGGGCAGAGACACGGCAGGATCGCCTCAGTTCGAGCACCCCAGCTTCGCTGGACGCGCCCCTTGTGCTTGGGATCACGACACCGATCTCACAGCTATGACCCAGGCCGGTCGCCAGCCGAGCGAAAAGGAATTCCGATGAGCACAGGTACCGTGAAGTGGTTCAATGAGACGAAGGGCTACGGTTTCATCCAGCCCGATGACGGCGGCGCGGACGTGTTCGTACACATCTCGGCTGTGGAGCGCGCCGGCATGCGCACCCTGGTCGAGGGCCAGAAAATCGCCTACGAGGTCGAGACGGATCGCCGCTCCGGCAAGGCGTCGGCAGGTCAGCTTCAGAGCGCCTGAGCTCTGCGGCGAGGACAAGCAGGGACTCATCCCGGGCTTTTCCGTCGTTGTCTGTTAATCATATGATCCCAATATGAGGATCATCCGGCGGCAGCCTCGCTGCGTGTCAGGAAGCGACCACGATGCCGAGGACGGTGACGCCGGATGTACGCGCATCGGTCTCCGCCATCCGTGGCCGTTGGCTTGCTGGGCTTGGCCATTCGGGTGAGAGTTGTCGCGTTTGCAGGCAGAGCCCTGGATGTCCGACACGCGCGCCATCGTCACAGCCAATCCGAATGACGGTCCTACCCTGCCCGTTGCTGTCCGGAGCCACCTCGGGCAACTGCTTGCGGCTGCTTATGCACAGTCGGATACCCCACTCTATCTGCCAGAGCGGTTAGACGAGCTGCTAGCGCAGCTTCGGCAGGTTTTGATCCGATCCGAGGATCGAGAAGCGGACGCCTTTCGGACTGGCCTGCTCGCCTCTGCACCAAGCCTGCGGCGCTTCGCGATGAGCCTGACGCGCGACTACACCGCTGCCGAAGACCTCGTGCAGGACACCTTGATGAAAGCGTGGCGGCCACAAAGGCAGTTCGAAGCTGGCACGAACCTCGACGCGTGGCTGTTCACGATCCTGCGCAACCAGTTCTACGCGGGCGCTCGCAGGAGCTGGCGCGAAGTCTCCGGCACCGACGGCGCGCTTGGTGCCCGGCTCACGAGCGCGCCGGAGCAGATGGGTCATCTCGATCTCAAGGACGCGCAGGCCGCTCTGTCTCGACTTTCAGCAGACATGCGCGAGGCACTCCTGCTCGTGACTATCGAGGGCATGGACTATGAGCAGGCTGCTGCAGCGATGGGCTGCCAAGTTGGTACAATAAAGAGCCGCGTCTGTCGCGCCCGCCAGAAACTGGCTGCTCTGCTCGGCTACGACGGCAGCGAGGTGGGTGCTGATGGTGTAACGCTCTCAGCTATGGAGGCTCCTGCGGAGTAGCGTGGCCGATCACGCAGCTCCTATAGCGGACGCGAGGCGACCTGCTGCCGACTTGCGTAGCGTCGTACCCTTGGTCGCCGGTGTAGAGACTTCCCGACCTGCGAGCTGGCGAGTTGTCACCGATCAGTCCCTGAAGGTGAACGGCTGGCATATGGTCGAGCAGATCAACCGCGAGCAGCTGCAGCAGATCATCGCCGGCTTGAGCGATGGCGTCATCCTGATCGCATCCGACCAGAGGCTTACATACGCCAATGAGGCGGCGCTGGCCATGTATGGCGTCGCGCGGCTGGAGGATCTCGGTTCCGATATCGACGCCTTCCGCCACCGCTTCATCGTGCGGTACCGGGACCGTCAAGCTCACAAGGGTGAGCACCCTCCGATCGAGCGCGTCATGGCCGGGGAAGTCTTCCGCGACGTGCTCGTCGAGGTCGCCCGCGCGGACAGCGCCGGGCGCAGGCGCGTTCACCAGATCCGCAGCTTGGTCCTCAACAGCTCCGATGGCGTGCCGCACTGCCTCGTGCTGCTCCTCCAAGACGTCACGGACCGGTTCGAGGCCGAGAACCGCTTCGAGCGAGCCTTCGCGGCCAACCCGGCTCCCGCCGTCGTCTGCCGCTTGTCGGACCTGCGCTACGTCAAGGTCAACAAGGGCTTCCTAAACCTCACGGGCTTCGCGCGGGAGGAGGTTCTGGGAAGGACCGTGTACGAGGTCGACGTCCTGCGCGAGGCCGAGCGGCGTGACCGCGCGATGGCGCGCCTGCACGAGGGCCGCACCATCCCGCAGATGGAGGCCTGCCTGCGGGTGCCGGTCGACGCGGAGAAGCACGTCATCGTCGCAGGCCACCCCATCGAGATGCCGGGCGGCATCCCTTGCATGTTGTTCACCTTCGCCGACTTGGAGGACCGCACCAAGGCGGAGGCCGCACTCAGGCAGAGCGAGGAGCGGTTCGCGAAGGCCTTCCAACTCGCGCCGGTGCCGACAGCCCTCGTGCAGCTCGAAGGCTTCCGCCTCATCGCCGTGAACGATGCCTTCGCGGCGACTTTCGGATGCCGGGTCGAGGACGCAGAGCGCTTCCGGCCGACCGCCGCTGGGCTTTGGGCCGAAGCTGATGCCGAGCGCCGCTTTGCCCGTATCATTGCCGAGACCGGACGGGTGCGCGGCTTCGAGGCCCGGTTCCGCAGCAGCCGCAGCGAGGTGCTCGATTGCCTCGTCTCAGCCGAGCGGGTCACCATCGCGGCTGAGGATTGCACGCTCTGCAGCTTCCAGGACATCAGCGCGCGCAAGCGCTCAGAGAGCGAATTGGTGCAAGCAATCGAGGCGGTCATGGCCGACGCTTCTTGGTTCAGCCAGGAAGTCATCGAGCGACTGGCAACGCTGCGGCGGCCGCCTCCAGCGGATCGGCCGGCGGCCCAGTTCGACGGCTTCACGGCGCGGGAGCGCGAGGTGCTCGTGCTGATCGGACGCGGTGCGACAGACGAGGAAATCGGGTCCGCGCTCGGGCTGGCGCGCAACACCGTGCGCAACCACGTTGCGGCCATCTACCGGAAGCTCGGCGTCAATCGTCGAAGCGCCGTCGTCGTTTGGGCGCGCGAACGCGGGCTCGGCGATCCCAGCGAAACGGGAGCCAAGCGGCGCAAAATCAGTAGAAAGAAACCGGTCCATCCAGTGCAAAAAGACTAAGAAAAATCTTCCGGAACCGGTTGGTTATCAAGGGCTTAATGGGATGAGCGAGCCTGTGTGGCGCGCCAGTGAAGGCTCAGCTCACGGAGCGGTAATGCCCCTATGTCCGATAAGCCGTCACCCCAGCACGTGCGCGGATCGCTGAAGGAAGCGCTGGGAAAGATCACGGGCGATCCCGAAACAGAGGCACAGGGCCGGGCTGAGAAGCAGGCTGAGCGCAACTCGACAAAGAACCCAAGAAACCGTGGTCCGAGCAAGGCGACCCGCCAAACGTAAGAGGCTGCCCTCCCGCTGCCGTCACTTTGGCTGAGGCACACGCTGCTGGTCTCCCTCGTCTACGGCCAGGCGTTCCGAAGGTCCGCCCGAGCAAACCCCAACAGGAGGTCACGATGACCGATCATGCCATCCCGCTGGATGTACCGAGCTGTCCCGAGAAGCCATGGTGCGACCGGTGAACGGTCTACCCGATGACACTGCCGACGATGCCTCGGGCCGTCCAGAGCACGACCCGCGCAGCTCAGCGCGAGCGTCCGAGGTCGTCGACCGAGAAGTGGGGCCTGAAGCGGTCATTCCCGT
>NZ_BPQM01000097.1 GCF_022179245.1 Methylobacterium gregans | reverse complement strand
GCCTCCGCCAGGGCGACGCCCGCCACGAAGCCGAGCGTCGCCCTGGCGGAGGCGCTCGACGCGTCCTGCGGCACCGCGCCGGGCTGTCAACCGGGCGCGGCGGACCGATCTTTCCGTCTCAAGTGGCCGAACGACGTTCTGTGCGCTAATGCCAAGCTGGCCGGGATCCTGCTGGAGGCCGAGTCGCTGCCCGGCGGTCGCCGCGCGGCGGTGATCGGCTTCGGCGTCAACGTGGCCGCCGTACCGGAGGCGTTCGCCGACCGGGCCGTCTCGCTTCAGGGCGCGGGGTTCGCGACCGACGCCGAGACGGTGCTGGAACATCTGGCCGACCGGCTGGCCGGGGCCGCGCGCGCCTGGGACGGCGGGCGCGGGTTCAACGGGATTCGCGAGCGCTGGCTCGCACGCGCGGCGGGGCTGGGTCAGCCGATCGCCGTGAGCACCGGCACGGAGACCGTGCGCGGGCGGTTCGAGGGGATCGACGAGGGGGGGCGGCTCGTCATGTCCGCCCCGGACGGTGCGCGCCGGCTGGTGACGGCCGGTGAGGTGCATTTCGGAAGGGCCGCGACGGCGGCGTAAGGTTGGACGAACGATGACGACGAAACAGGACGAACTCGTCTTCCTGCCGCTCGGCGGGGTGGGCGAGATCGGTATGAACGCGGCCCTCTACGGCTTCGGCCCGGAGAAGGGGCGCAAATGGATCATGGTCGATTGCGGCATGGGCTTCGCGGGCGAGGAGGCGATGCCCGGCGTCGACCTGATGTTCCCGGACCTCAGCTTCATCGAGGAGCGCCGCAAGGACCTGCTCGGGATCTTCATCACCCACGCGCACGAGGACCATATCGGCGCGATCAGCGAGCTCTGGCCGCGCCTGAAGGTGCCGGTCTACGCCACGCGCTTCGCCAAGAACCTCCTGGAGACCCGTCGCCTCGGCGAGCCGGGCGCCCCGAAGGTCGAGCTGCGCGAGGTGAAGCCCGGTAAGCGGGTGACGGTCGGGCCCTTCGAGCTCGACTTCGTGCCGGTCTCGCACTCGATCCCCGAGTCGAACGCCATCGCGATCCGCACCGCCGCCGGTCTCGTGGTGCACACGGGCGACTGGAAGATCGACCCGACGCCGGTGGCCGGCTCGGTGACCTCGCCGGAGGCGTTCCGGGCGCTCGGCGACGAGGGCATCCTGGCCCTCGTCTGCGATTCGACCAACGTCGTGCGCGAGGGCTTCTCGCCCTCCGAGGCCGAGGTGGCGCAGACCATGCGCAAGCTCATCGCCGAGGCCCCGCACCGGGTCGCGGTGACGACCTTCGCGTCGAACGTCGCCCGCATCCGCGCCGTCGCCGAGGCCGCCCAGGCCTGCGGCCGCGAGGTGATCGCCGTCGGCCGCGCCATGGACCGGGTCATCGACGTCGCCCGCGAGTGCGGCTACCTCGACGGCCTGCCGGACTTCCGCCGGTCGGATTCGTGGAAGAGCCTGCCGCGCGAGAAGGTCGTGGCGCTGCTCACCGGCTCGCAGGGTGAGCCGCGCGCCGCGCTGGCCCGCGTCTCGCGCCGCGACCATCCCGACATCCAGCTCGCGGGCGGCGACCGGGTGATCTTCTCCTCGCGCGCGATCCCCGGCAACGAGCGCGATGTCGGCGCGATCATCAACGACCTGATCGAGCAGGGCGTCGAGGTGATCACCGACCGGACCGAGCTCGTCCACGTCTCCGGCCACCCGCGCCGGGACGAGATGGTCGAGATGTACGCCTGGACCCGGCCCGGCACGGCGATCCCGGTGCACGGCGAGGCGCTGCATCTCGACGAGCACGCCCGCTTCGCCCGCGCGCAGGGCGTGCAGAACGTCGTGAAGGCCCGCAACGGCAGCCTCGTCCGCCTCGCCCCCGGCAAGCCGGAGGTGATCAGCCACGTGAAGGCCGGCCGCCTGTTCAAGGACGGCAACGTCCTGATCGACGACAAGGACCGGGCGATCCCCGAGCGGCGCAAGCTCGCGCAGGCCGGCCTCGTCTCGGTCGCCATCGCCATCGACGAGGACGGCGTGGTGCTGGGCGAGCCGGCGATCGACATCATCGGCCTGCCGAACCGCGGCCGCACCGGCGAGCCGTTGATCGAGGCCGTGGTCGATGCGGTCACCGACACGCTGGCTGGGATGTCGAAGGGCAAGCTGAAGGACTCGGAGGGCGTCGAGAAGACCGTGGACCGCGCCGTCCGTACCGCCGTCAACGAGGCCTGGGGCAAGAAGCCCGCCTGCCACGTGCAGGTGGTCGAGGTCTGACGCCCGAACGCTTCCCTCCCCCTGCACGGGGGAGGGAGGATGCGAGGGCCGAAGGGATCAGCGCCTTCGGGGTCGGACTCCGATCGATCCGCGTCGATCTTCCGCTTTGCCCGGAAGTCCCATACCTCTCACCCTGTTCCTCTCCCTACAGGGGGGAGGACCCGCGTCCTCGCCGGAGGCGGCAACGAGACCTTAGGGAGGATACGATGATCGGCCGGCTCAACCACGTGGCCATCGCGGTGCGCGACCTCGACGCCGCCTGCGCGGTCTACCGCGACACCCTCGGCGCCACGGTGCAGCCGCCGCTGCCGCAGCCCGAGCACGGGGTCACGGTGGTGTTCGTCGAGCTCCCCAACAGCAAGATCGAGCTCATGGCGCCGCTGGGCGCGGACTCCCCGATCGCCGCTTTCGTCGAGCGCAACCCGGGCGGAGGCATCCACCACGTCTGCTACGAGGTGGACGACATCCTGGTCGCCCGCGACAAGCTGAAGGCGCAAGGCGCCCGCGTGCTCGGCACCGGCGAGCCGAAGATCGGTGCCCACGGCAAGCCGGTGCTGTTCCTCCACCCGAAGGACTTCCTCGGCACCCTGGTCGAGCTGGAGCAGGTCTGACGCGTGAGCGGCTTCCTCGCACAGGTGGCGCAGTCGACGGGGCGCACGCTCGCCCTCGTCGTCGTCCTCGTCGCGGCCTTCGTGGCCGCGGCGGTCGCGCTGTTCAAGCTGACGATCGTCGGCGCCACCGCGCTCTACTTCGTCGTGTGGTGGACGCTCCTCTTCGCGATACTACCGATCCGCAACCAGCCCGAGACCCGGGCCGAGCACATCGTGCAGGGCCAGGATCCCGGCGCCCCGGCGAGCCCGCGTCTGCGTGAGAAGGCGGTCTGGACGACGCTGTTCGCCGGCGCGGTCTTCCTCGCGGCGCTCGCGATCTTCCCGCTCGCCGGGTTGTAGGCAAGCCCGGCACAAGCCGGCCGGAGCAGAAGGGGACCGTCGCGGGCTCGGCCGTGCCCAAAACAAAAAAGCAAGGCCTGAGGCCTTGCTTTTCGAAGAGCGTAGATGGATCGACCTTGATTGACCTACGCATTGACTGCGTGGCGGTCGGTTTTTCCTCCCGAGACTCGGACCCTGCGCCACCTCTGCCGGGCGTCGCAAACATCGCGAGAGCGCTTATAGGAACAACAGTTCGTGCTGTCACGCCCCCTGAGGGCGAAAAGTGCTCTTTTTCGCCGCCTCGGGGAACGATCGTCGCAGCGCCTCCGCGCCGATGTGGAAACCGGGCGGCGCGGCTCGCACGGCTGCGCGGCGCTTGTGTTTTCCCGAGGCAATGTGTTGTGTGCGCTCGGCGCGGAACGCTCCCGCCGTGCCCGTTGAAGTCCGGACCGCGATCGGATCGCCATGCGTCTCTCCCGCTACTTCCTGCCGACCTTGCGCGAGACGCCCAAGGAGGCGGAGATCGTCTCGCACCGCCTGATGCTGCGGGCCGGCCTGATCCGCCAGGAGGCCGCCGGCATCTACGCCTGGCTGCCGCTGGGCCTGCGCGTGCTGAACAAGGTCTGCGCGGTGATCCGCGAGGAGCAGGACCGGGCCGGCGCCGTCGAACTTCTGATGCCGACGGTGCAGTCGGCCGACCTCTGGCGCGAATCCGGACGCTACGACGCCTACGGCAAGGAGATGCTGCGCATCAAGGATCGGCACGACCGCGAGATCCTCTACGGCCCGACCGCCGAGGAGGTGGTCACCGAGATCTTCCGGGCGAGCGTGCGCTCCTACAAGGATCTGCCGAAGAACCTCTATCAGATCTCGTGGAAGTTCCGGGACGAGGTGCGCCCGCGCTTCGGCACGATGCGCTCGCGCGAGTTCCTGATGAAGGACGCCTACTCCTTCGATTTCGATCAGGCGGGCGCGCGCCACGCCTACAACCGGATGTTCGTGGCCTACCTGCGCACCTTCGCGGGCCTCGGCCTCAAGGCGATCCCGATGCGCGCCGATACCGGCCCGATCGGCGGCGACCTCAGCCACGAGTTCATCATCCTGGCCAAGACCGGCGAGAGCGAGGTCTTCTGCGACCGCGCCTATCTCGATTTTCCGATCCCGCCGGCCAACACCGATTTCGAGGACGTCGCGGCGCTCCAGGGCATCGTCGATGCCTGGACCTCGCACTACGCCGCCACCGACGAGATGCACGAGGCCGACGCCTTCGCGGAGGTGCCGGAGGCCGACCGGCTGGCGGCCCGCGGCATCGAGGTCGGGCACATCTTCTACTTCGGCACCAAGTATTCCGAGCCGATGGGCGCCAAGGTGGCGGGTCCGGACGGCATCGAACGGCCCGTGCATATGGGCTCCTACGGCATCGGCCCGAGCCGGCTGGTCGCCGCGATCGTCGAGGCGAGCCACGACGAGGGCGGCATCATCTGGCCGGACGCCGTCGCGCCCTTCGACGTCGCCCTGATCAACCTGAAGGTGGGCGACGCCGCGACCGACGACGCCTGCGCCGAGATCCAGGCGCAGCTGGAGGCGGCCAACCTCACGGTGCTCTACGATGACCGCGACGAGCGTCCCGGCGCCAAGTTCGCCACCGCCGACCTGATCGGCCTGCCCTGGCAGGTCGTGGTGGGCCCGAAGGGCCTCGCCGACGGCAAGATCGAGCTGAAGCGTCGGGCCGGCGGCGAGCGCGAGGCGGTCGCGCCCGTCGACCTCGTCACCCGTATCCGGCGGATCTGAAGGCGCACGATGGCCGGCAGCGCGACGGAAACGGGCGGGCGGACCGCGCGGCTCGCCACATTCCTGAGGCGTGCCGGCGCGACCGCGCCCTTCGCGGCCTTCGAGTGGATCATCGCCGGCAGATACCTGCGCGCCCGCCGCCGTGGCGGCGGCGTCTCGGTCGTGGCCTTCTTCTCGGTGCTCGGCATCGCGCTGGGCGTCGCCACGCTCATCATCGTGCTCTCGGTGATGAACGGGTTCCGCTCCGAGCTGATGTCGAAGATCATCGGCATCAACGGGCACGTCTTCGCCACGCCGATCGACCGCACCTTCACCGACTACGAGGATCTGTCCGAGCGCCTGGCCAAGGTCGCGGGCGTGCGCGCGGCGATCCCCCTCGTGGAGGGACAGGCCTTCGCCTCCTCGCCCTACGGCGGCAGCGGCGTGCTGGTGCGCGGCGTGCGCGGTGCGGATCTCGACGGCATGGCGGCGATCTCGAAATCGCTGCGCGGCGGCACGCTCGAAGGGTTCGACGACGGCGCCGGCGTCATCATCGGGCGGCGGCTGGCGGATGCGCTGGGCCTCCAGGCCGGCGATACCATCACCCTCTCGACGCCGAAGGGCTCGACGACGCCCTTCGGCACGGCCCCGCGGACCAAGAGCTACGCGGTCAAGGCGGTGTTCGAGATCGGCATGACCGAGTTCGACTCGACCTTCGTGTTCATGCCGCTCGCCGAATCCCAGGCCTTCTTCAACAAGGAGGGCGACGTCTCGATGATCGAGATCTACATCGATCATCCGGACGAGGTCGGGGCCATGCGCGAGCCGCTTGAGCTCGCCGCCGAGCGGCCGATCCTGCTCACCGACTGGCGCCAACGCAACCGCACCTTCTTCGGCGCGCTCGAGGTCGAGCGCAACGTGATGTTCCTGATCCTCAGCCTGATCGTGGTGGTGGCGACGCTCAACATCGTCTCCGGCCTGATCCTGCTGGTGCGCGACAAGTCGAGCGACATCGCGATCCTGCGCACGATGGGTGCGACGCCCGGCACGATCATGCGGGTCTTCCTGATCAACGGCGCGCTGATCGGCCTCGTCGGCACGCTCTCGGGGCTCGTGCTCGGCGTCGTCATCACGCTCAACATCAAGCCGATCCAGCGCGTGCTCTTCCCGGGCGCCTGGGATCCGACCGTGCGCTTCCTGGCCGAGATCCCGGCCGAGATGAATTCGGGCGAGATCACCGTCGTGGTCATCACCGCCTTCCTGCTGTCGCTCGCCGCGACGCTCTATCCTTCCTGGCGCGCGGCCCGGCTCGATCCGGTGCAGGCGCTGCGCTACGGCTGAGACGCGGAACCCCCGATGAGCATCGCATGAGCACCGACGCCCCCGGCGCCCAGCCGGTGCCGGCCCTGTTCTTCGCTCGCGTCGAGCGGCGCTACAAGCAGGCCGAGGGCGCCCTCGAGATCCTGCGGGGCGCCGACCTCGCGATCTGGCCGGGCGAGCTCGTCGCCCTGGTGGCGCCGTCCGGCGCCGGCAAATCGACGCTGCTGCACCTCGCGGGCCTGCTGGAGCGGCCGGACGGCGGCGAGGTCTATGTCGGCGGGCAGCCGACCGCCGCGATGACCGATTCCGAGCGCACCCGCTTCCGCCGCGAGGAGATGGGCTTCGTCTACCAGTTCCATCACCTGCTGCCGGAGTTCTCGGCGCTGGAGAACGTGGTGATGCCCCAGCTCATCCGCGGCCTGAAGCGGGCCGAGGCCAAGGCGCGCGCCGCCGAGCTCCTCGGCTTCCTCGGCCTCAAGGATCGGCTGCCGCACCGCCCCGCCGAGCTCTCCGGCGGGGAGCAGCAGCGCGTCGCGATCGCCCGCGCGGTCGCCAACGGTCCGCGCCTGCTGCTCGCCGACGAGCCGACCGGCAACCTCGACCCGCAGACCGCCGACCACGTCTTCGGGATCCTGCTGGCGCTGGTGCGTGCCTCGGGGCTAGCGGCGCTCATCGCCACGCACAACATGGATCTGGCCGCCCGCATGGACCGCCGCGTGACGATCCGGGACGGGTTGATCCACCAGCTGGACTGAGGGTCCGGCGGCCCGATTACGGCGGTCGCCTCAGGACGCCGCCCGCAGGCCCGGCACCGCCAGCATCGCCTCGGCGGCGTCGCAGGCCCGCGCGACATGATCCGGATCCGCCCGCATCCGCTCGCGCACCGCGGCGCAGGCACGGGCGACCGCCGGGTCGTCGATGAGGCGGTCGAGCAGGCGCGCGGCCTTTGCCGGGCGGAAGGCGCGGCGGCTCAGCATCGCGCCGAGCCCGAGCTCCGTCAGCCGGCGCCCCTCGTCGAAATGGTCGAAGGCCACCGGCACCACGAGCTGCGGGATGCCGGCGGCGAGCGCCTGCGCCACCGTGCCGATGCCGCCGTGATGGACCAGCGCCGCGCAGCGCGGCAGCAGCGCGCCGAACGGCGCGTAGCGGAGATGCATGATGCCGGGCGGAAGGTCCCGGGGGATCTGTCCGGACTGGGGCGCCAGCAGCACGCCGCGCCGGCCCATCTGCCGACACAGCTCCACCGCCGTCGCGAAGAAGCGTGCCCCGTGCCGCATGGCCGAGCCATAGGTGAAGACCAGCGGCTTATCGCCCGCATCGAGGAAGGCGGCGAGGTCCGGCGCGATCTCGGCGGCGTCGCCGAAGCGGTCGACCAGCGGAAAGCCGATCTGCACCGCCTGCGCCGGCCAGTCGACTTGCGGCGGCGTGAACCAGTCGGGGAACATCAGCAGCATCCGCGTCGGGCTGTTCCACCAGTGCCGCAGCCGCCGCACCGGGCCGAGGCCGAGCCGGGCGCGCAGCGCGTTCAACGGCGGCAGGGCGGCGGGACCGATCGCGTAGGCATCCGCGCCGACGCCGAGCCAGTGACGGAGCCGGGCCGAGAAGAAGCGCGGCAGCGGCAGTCCCGGCAGGCGCGGCGGCGCGACTCGGCTCTCGATCAGGAACGGCATCACCTGCAAGGTCGCCATCGGCAGGTCGTAGAGATCCTGGGCGAGGCGCGCGCCGAGGGCGAGCGGCGAGGCGATCACCACACCGCCGCGCTCCCGCGACCAACTCGCGCCGAGCCAGAGCAGCGTGGTCTCGGTGAGCGAGGATACGTAGTCGAAGAGCGGCCGCACGCCCCGGCGCGGGTGCCAGAGGTCGGGCGCGCGGATCATCGCCTCGTAATCCGCAGCGGTGCCGAGCGGCTGGAACGGCAGGCCGGCGCGTCGAGCCAGCGGCTCGAACGGGGCGGGCGCGGCCAGCGCGACGCCGTGCCCCCGGCGCGCCATCTCCGCACCGAGAGCGATGAAAGGCAGCACGTCACCGTGCGTGCCGACGGCCACCAAGAAAAACTCCATCCTGGTGGTAGTACGATCGCGTGTAATTGCCCGGCTCCCACGGCGCTTCTGCTCGAAGCGGGGGGATCTAGCAGGCCGCGATGCTTCTGCAATGCGTCAGGCTGCGCCGTACCACGAACGCGCTGCGTTGGCGTTGCAGCGCCGTTGCACCCGCTCGACGTCGCCGATCATTCGGTAAGTCTCTGTTAACCCTGGCGTCAGGCGGCGCTGCTGGCCGGCTTTACTCAGAACATAAAGGGAACAATAGTCGCTCTGTTCCTGGCTTGTTCTTAGGAGACGCGGCAGATGCTGAAGCGGATGATCCTCACGGGCATGGCGGAGTTCATGGCATTCGGGCTCCTGTCGGTTGCTCTGGCGGCCTGGGGCGTAGCCTTGGCCCCGATGCATTAGCGCCCGATTGCACGGACGCGGTTTGTTCCCGTCGGGCCGCGTTGCGCACAGGAAAAGCGCGGGTGCGCCGCCGGGACGATCGAAACGGTACCCGAACGGGGGAGAACGCGCGGAGAATCGTGGATATCCCACCCGGTGCGGCCCGGCGGTGACAGACTCGCCCCAGGCCTCTCGGCGATCCTGTCCGACCACGAACAAGGTCGGTCATGGCGCGTCAGCTCAAGGAGGTGGGTTACGTCCACCTTCACGTTCACTCGTCCTATTCCCTGCTCGAAGGCGCCCTGAAGGTCGGCGACCTCGTCAAGGCGGCGGCGGCCGACCGCCAGCCGGCGCTCGCGCTCACCGACACGAACAACCTCTTCGGCGCCCTGGAATTCTCCGAGAAGGCGGCGGGCACCGGCATCCAGCCGATCGCCGGCATGCAGCTCGCCGTGACCTTCGAGGCGGCCGACCCGCTGGGCCGCAGCCAGGTCCAGGTCACCAACATCGTGCTGCTGGCGCAGGACGAGGTGGGCTACGGCAACCTGTTGCGGCTGGCCTCCCGGGCCTACTTCGACAACGATCTCGGCGAGGCCGCGCGTGTCCGCGCCGAGGCGCTCGTCGAATCGGCCGGCGGGCTGATCGCGCTCACCGGCGGGCCCACCGGGCCCCTCGATACCGCGATCCGCGCCGGCCAGCCCGAGCGCGCGCGCGCGCGGCTGGCCGCGCTCAAGGCCGCCTTCGGCCCGGACAACCTCTATGTCGAGATCCAGCGCCACGGCCTGCCCGACGAGCGCCGGGTCGAGGACGCGCTGATCGACCTCGCCGACGCCGAGGGACTGTCGCTGGTCGCGGCCAACGAGCCCTTCTTCGCCAAGCCCGACGACTTCGACGCCCACGACGCGCTTCTGGCGATCGCCGAGGGCCGCGTCGTCTCGGACGAGCGCCGCCGCCGGCTCACCCCGAGCCACGGCTTCAAGACCCGCGCCGAGATGGCCGAGCTCTTCCGCGACCTGCCGGACGCGCTCCAGGCCACCGTCGAGATCGCGATGCGCTGCGCCTACCGGGTGCGCACCCGCAAGCCGATCCTGCCGAATTTCGGCACCGTCGCGGAGGAGGGGCTGGCCGAGAGCCAGAAGGCGCAGGAAGCCGCGCTCGCCGCCGAGGCGACAACGGCGGTCGCCGAGGCGATCAGTGCCGACGAGCCGACCGAGCTGCGCCGCCAGGCCGAGGCCGGGTTGGAGGCGCGGCTGGAGAAGCACGGACCGGCACCGGGCTTCACCCCCGATCAGTACCGCGAGCGCCTCGCCTTCGAGCTCGACGTCATCGTCAAGATGAAGTTCCCGGGCTACTTCCTGATCGTCTCGGACTTCATCAAGTGGGCCAAGGCCCACGACATCCCGGTCGGCCCCGGCCGCGGCTCGGGCGCGGGCTCGCTGGTGGCGTGGTCGCTCCTCATCACCGATCTCGACCCGCTGCGCTTCGGCCTGCTCTTCGAGCGGTTCCTCAACCCCGAGCGCGTCTCGATGCCGGATTTCGACATCGACTTCTGCGTCGAGGGTCGCGAACGGGTGATCCAGTACGTGCAGCGCCGCTACGGCGAGCGGCAGGTCGCGCAGATCATCACCTTCGGTACGCTGCTGGCGCGCGGCGTGCTGCGCGACGTCGGCCGCGTGCTGGAGATGCCCTACGGGCAGGTCGACAAGCTGACGAAGCTCGTCCCCCAGAACCCGGCGAATCCGGTGACGCTCGCCCAGGCCATCGAGGGCGAGCCGAAGCTGCAGACGGCGATCGAGGAGGAGCCCGTCGTCGCCCGGCTGATGGCGCACGCCCGCAAGCTCGAAGGCCTGCACCGCCACGCCTCGACCCACGCGGCCGGCGTGGTGATCGGCGACCGGCCGCTGGAGCAGCTCGTGCCGCTCTACCGCGACCCGAAGACCGGCATGCGGGTGACCCAATTCAACATGAAGTGGGTCGAGCAGGCGGGCCTGGTGAAGTTCGACTTCCTCGGCCTCAAGACCTTGACGATGCTCCGCTGCTGCACGGACCTCCTCAAGCAGCGCGGCATCGACATCGATCTGGCCTCCTTGCCGCTCGACGACCCGAAGACCTACGGGCCGATGGGGAAGGGCGAGACGGTCGGCGTGTTCCAGGTGGAATCGGCCGGCATGCGCAAGGCGCTCTGCGAGATGCAGTGCGACCGGCTGGAGGACATCATCGCGCTGGTGGCGCTCTACCGGCCGGGCCCGATGGCCAACATCCCGGTCTATTGCGAGCGCAAGCTCGGGCGCGACGCCGGCAACGAGGCGAACTGGTACCCGCACCCGATGCTGGAGCCGATGCTGAAGGAGACCTTCGGCATCATCGTCTACCAGGAACAGGTGATGGAGATCGCCAAGGTGCTCGCGGGCTACACGCTCGGCGAGGCCGACATGCTCCGTCGCGCCATGGGCAAGAAGATCCGTGCCGAGATGGACGCGCAGCGCGAGCGCTTCGTGAAGGGCTGCACCGCCAACGGCCTGACCAAGGCCAAGGCCGACGAGATCTTCGACCTGCTCGCCAAGTTCGCCGATTACGGCTTCAACAAGAGCCACGCGGCGGCCTACGCCCTGCTGACCTACCAGACGGCCTACCTGAAGGCGAACTACCCGGTCGAGTTCCTCGCCGCCGCGATGACGCTCGACATCGACAACACCGACAAGCTCGCCGAATTCCGTCAGGACGCGCAGCGCCTGAAGATCCCGGTCGATCCGCCCTCGATCAACACCTCCGGCGAGGTCTTCGAGGTTCATGACGGCCGCATCCGCTACGCGCTCGCCGCCATCAAGGGCGTCGGCCGCGAGGCGGTGCGCTCCATCGTGCAGGCGCGCGGGGATACGCCCTACAAGGACCTCGCCTGCTTCGCCCGGCGCCTCAACCCGCGCATGGTGAACAAGCGGGTGCTGGAAAGCCTCGTCCAGGCGGGTGCGCTCGACTGCATCGAGCCGGACCGCGCCCGCGCCTTCGCGGCCATCGAGCCGATGATGAAGCTGGCGCAAGGTGCGGCCGAGGCGGAATCGACCGGCATCACCGACATGTTCGGCGGCGTGGTGTCGGATTCGGTCTCCCTGCGGATCCCGCCGCACGAGCTCTGGCCGATGTCGGACAAGCTGAAGCGGGAATACGCGGCGATCGGCTTCTTCGTCTCCGGTCACCCGCTCGACGAGTACGGCGACCTGCTCGGCAAGCTGCGGGTGCAGAGCTGGGCGGATTTCTGCCGCGCGGTCCGCTCCGGCACGACCAGCGTGGGGCGCGTCGCGGCCTCGGTTCTCGACCGCTCGGAGCGGCGCACCAAGACCGGCAACAAGCTCGGCATCGTCACGCTCTCCGATCAGACCGGCCATTTCGAGGCGATCATCTTCTCGGAAGGCCTCGGCCATTACCGGGACATCCTGGAGCCCGGAAAGCCGCTGGTGCTGCAGCTTCAGGCGAACCTCGAGGGCGAGGACGTGCGCGCCCGTATCATGACCGCCGAACCCCTCGACGCGGCGGTGGCCCGCTACCAGAAGGGCATGCGGATCTTCCTGCGCGACGAGCGTCCGATCCCCACCGTGCAGCAGCGTCTGGCGCTCCGCGGAGAGGGCGAGGTCTCGCTGATCCTGATGCTCGACGGCGCCCGCGAGGTCGAGGTGCGCCTGCCCGGCAAGTACCAGGCGACCCCGGCCATCGCCGGGGCTCTGCGCGCCGTGCCCGGCGTGGTTCAGGTCGAGGTGAACTGAGCCCCGACGATCTCAGGGGCCGCTGAGGCAGGGCGTGAGCGCCGCTCGCAGCTGCCCGGTCTCGGCTGCGGGCACGGTCACGCTCGCGACCAGCGGGGCGTCATCCTTGCGCGGGCTCGCTTGAGTCCAGACGAGCCGCGCTCCCGGCTCGACGAGGGCGACCGCGATGCCGTTGGCCGGCGTCTCGCCGCGCCGGGCCGGCTCCACGGTCAGCCTGAAGTTCGTCGCGGGCTCGGCCGCGACCGCGCCGGTGGCGCGCGTGCGGGCCGTCCGCACGCCCCCGGTCCCGACGACCCGGAACTCGCTCAGCATCGCCGTGCTGCCGCCCGGGCCCTCGAGCCCGGAGAAGTCGAAGACCGGTTCCAGGTCGGCGAAGCCCGGTACGATCAGGTCGAGCGAGACCGCACGGGTCTTCTCCTCGCAGGCGACCCGCAGCGTCACCTCCCGGCGCAGCGCGCCGACGGTCGCGCTGCCCGCGAGATCGACCGAGGCCGCTTGGGCGCCGGTCGGCAGCAGGGCGAGGAGCGCGAGGGCGTAGCGTGGGCGCATGCGGGTATCTCGTCGTGTGGGTTCGGCGCAGGGCCGTGCGGTGTTCTCGGATCGTGCCGCCGGGCCACCTCTCCCCGCTGGTGGGGAGAGGGGATGCGCGTCGCCGGCAATGACCGATCGGAAGCGCGATCGTCGGCAAGCGTGCGGACCCGATCTCACCCCCGCTTCCGTCCGCCGCCGCCCTTGTACTTCGGCTTCTGGCCTCCGAGCCCCTGGGTCGAGCGCGGCTTCGGCCGCTCCTGCCAGACGGGCACGCCGACCGGCAGCTCTCGGTCGGTGCCCGGACCCATATTGTCCAGGTCCGGCGCGGCGATGCGGCTGCCGCCCGCGCCGCGCGGGGGCTTGCGGCCGAACTTGCCGGCCTCGCGCTCGACGTCGCCCTGGCGCGCCATCGGATCGTCGGAGACCAGGAGTTCGGTCGCCTGGAGCCGCTTCAGCTCGTCGCGGAGCCGCGCGGCCTCCTCGAAATCGAGGTCGGCGGCGGCGGTGCGCATCCGCTTCTCGAGGTCGGCCATCACGGCCTTCAGGTTGTGGCCGACTGTGATCGCGTCCTTGGCGAGGCCGGTATCGACCTGGACGTGGTCCCGCTCGAACACGCTGGAGAGGATGTCACTGATCCCGCGCTTCACGCTCTGCGGCGTGATGCCGTGCTCCGCGTTGTAGGCGAGCTGCTTCTGGCGCCGTCGCTCGGTCTCGGCCATCGCCCGCTCCATCGAGCCGGTGACCTGGTCGGCGTAGAGGATGCAGCGCGCCTCGGCGTTGCGGGCCGCGCGGCCGATCGTCTGGATCAGCGACGTTTCGGAGCGGAGGAAGCCCTCCTTGTCCGCGTCGAGGATCGCAACGAGCGCGCATTCCGGGATGTCGAGGCCCTCGCGCAGCAGGTTGATGCCGATCAGCACGTCGAAGGCGCCGAGCCGAAGATCGCGGATGATCTCGATGCGCTCCAGCGTGTCGATGTCCGAGTGCATGTAGCGCACCCGCACGTTGTTCTCGTGCAGATACTCGGTCAGGTCCTCGGCCATGCGCTTGGTGAGCGTCGTCACCAGCGTGCGGTAGCCGGCCTGGGCGACCTCGCGCACTTCGCCGAGCAGGTCGTCCACCTGGGAGCGGGCGGGCCGAATCTCGATCACCGGATCGACGAGGCCCGTCGGGCGAATGACCTGCTCGGCGAAGACGCCGCCGGTCTGCTCCATCTCCCACTTTCCGGGCGTCGCCGAGACGTGGACCGATTGCGGCCGCATCGCGTCCCATTCCTCGAAGCGCAGCGGGCGGTTGTCGAGGCAGGAGGGCAGGCGGAAGCCGTACTCGGCGAGCGTCGCCTTGCGGCGGAAGTCGCCCCGGTACATGCCGCCGATCTGCGGCACCGTGACGTGGCTCTCGTCGGTGAAGACCAGGGCGTTGTCCGGCAGGTACTCGAACAGCGTCGGCGGCGGCTCGCCGGGCTTGCGGCCCGTGAGGTAGCGCGAGTAATTCTCGATGCCGTTGCAGGCGCCGGTCGCCTCGATCATCTCGATGTCGAAGGTGCAGCGCTGGTCGATGCGCTGCGCCTCGATCAGCCGACCCATCCGGGTCAGCTCCTCGATCCGGCCCTTCAGCTCGTGCTTGATGCCCTTGATCGCCTGCTGCAGCGTCGGGCGCGGCGTGACGTAGTGCGAGTTGGCGTAGACCTTCACGAACTTGAGCTCGGAGATGGTCTTGCCGGTCAGCGGATCGAACTCGACGATCTTCTCGATCTCGTCGCCGAACAGACCGATGCGCCAGCCGCGATCCTCCAAGTGGGCCGGCCAGAGCTCGATCGTGTCGCCGCGCACCCGGAAGGTGCCGCGCGCGAAGTCGGACTGGATGCGCTTGTACTGGAGCGCCACGAGGTCGGCGATGAGCTGGCGCTGCTCGATGCGCTCGCCGAGCGAGACCGTGAACGACATAGCCGTGTAGGTCTCGACCGAGCCGATACCGTAGATGCACGAGACCGAGGCCACGATGATGACGTCGTCGCGCTCCAGCAGGGCGCGGGTGGCGGCGTGGCGCATCCGGTCGATCTGCTCGTTGATCGAGGATTCCTTCTCGATGAAGGTGTCTGATCGCGGGACGTAGGCCTCGGGCTGGTAGTAGTCGTAGTACGAGACGAAGTACTCGACCGCGTTGTCTGGAAAGAAGCTCTTGAACTCCCCATAGAGCTGCGCGGCGAGGGTCTTGTTCGGCGCCAGGATCAGGGCCGGACGCTGCGTCTCCTCGATGATCTTGGCCATCGTGAAGGTCTTGCCCGAGCCGGTGACGCCGAGCAGCACTTGATCGCGCTCGTGGGCGCCCACGCCCTTCACCAGCTCGGCGATGGCGGCCGGCTGGTCGCCCGCGGGCTCGAACTCCGACTTCATCACGAAGCGGATGCCGGCCTCGGACTTCTTCGGGCGCTCAGGGCGGTGCGGCACCCAGGCGGCGCCGTTCTTGAAGAGCGGGTTGCCCTCGGTAAGCAGACGCTCCAGCGCCGCCACAGTCGCGGAGGCGCCCCCCTCATCGACAGGTGCGGTGTCGGGCATGCCCTCCGGGGCCGGCCCGTCTTCGGGCGGCGTCAGGCCGAGCGCCTGGGCAAGGCGCGGATCGACCGCCGCGCCTGGCGCGACCGTTATGCCCGATTGCGGCGCCTCGCCGAAACCCTGCGGCTCGCCGGCTTTGCGGCGCCCGCGCTTGGCCGGCATCTGGCCGGGCCGCTCGGGGTCCGGCACCCGGTTGCGGTTCAGCGCCGGGTTGAGCAGGTCGGCCAGGAAGGGGTCGAGGGGCTGAAGCTCGGGCTTGTCGGCCTTGCTCGGGCCTTTCGCCGTCGCGCTGCGGGGCTTGCGGGGTGTCGCCATAGGGCGAATATGGTCCCTCGAGCGCCCGCGCGGAAGGCCGCGCGGCGCTGACGATCCGTTGACGCTCGTCGGCCGAACGCCCTAGACATCCGGCCCGTTCCCGGTTGCCGGAGCCCCGATGGATCCCGCCTCGCCCGGCCGCGCGGATAGCGCGGACCACCTCGACGTGCTGGTGATCGGCGCCGGCATCTCCGGCATCGCGGCCGGCTACCACCTGCAGCGGCTCTGCCCCGGCAAGAGCTACGCGATCCTAGAGGCGCGGGACGCGACCGGCGGCACCTGGGACCTGTTCCGCTATCCGGGCCTGCGCTCGGATTCAGACCTCTACACCTTCGGCTTCAGCTTCCGGCCGTGGACGGGCGAGCGCTCGATCGCCGACGGCGCCTCGATCCTCAGCTACCTCCGCGAGACGGCGGCCGCCTACGGGATCGACCGGAAGATCCGGTTCGGCCACCGGGTCGTCGCGGCGAACTGGGATTCGGCCGCCGCCCGCTGGGTCCTCGATCTGGAGGTGGGGCCCGAGCGCCGGATTCAGCGCCTCACCTGCGGCTTCCTCTCCGTCTGCGCCGGCTACTACGACTACGAATCCGGCTACCTGCCGAACTGGCCGGGCACGGACAGGTTCAGGGGCCGCTTCGTCCACCCGCAGGCCTGGCCGGACGACCTCGATTACGCGGGCAAGCGGGTGGTTGTGATCGGCAGCGGCGCGACCGCAATGACGCTGGTGCCGGCGATGGCGGGACAGGCAGCCCACGTCACCATGCTGCAGCGCTCGCCGACCTACGTCGTCGCGCTGCCGGCCCGCGACCGGGCCGCCGAGTGGCTGCGCGCCCGTCTGCCGGAGCGGCTGGCGCTCCGGCTCGCCCGCTGGAAGAACGTCGCGCTCAGCATCCTGTTCTACCAGTACGCCCGCCGAAAACCCGAGGCGATGACGGCGCGCATCCTCGGCGGGATCCGCCACCAGCTCGGGCCGGACTACGACGTCGCGACCCATTTCACCCCGACCTACAAGCCCTGGGACCAGCGCCTCTGCCTGGTGCCGGACGGCGACCTGTTCCGGGCGATCCGCGGGGGCCGCGCCTCGGTTGAGACCAACGCGATCGAGACCTTTACGGAGGCGGGCCTGCGCCTCGCCTCCGGACGCAACATCCCCGCCGATATCGTGGTTACCGCCACGGGGCTGAAGCTGAAGATGCTCGGCGGCCTCGCGCTCTCGGTGGACGGCGCGCCGGTCGATCCGCAGCGGACCTGGCTCTACAAGGGCATGATGCTGAGCGACGTGCCGAACCTCGCGGTGGCGATCGGCTACACCAACGCGTCCTGGACGCTCAAATGCGAGTTGACGGCGCAGTACGTCTGCCGCCTGATCCGCCGCATGGACGCCCGCGGCGACGCGTGGTGCATGGCCTGCCGCGACGGCAGCGAGGGCGAGGCACCGACCATCGACTTCACCTCCGGCTACATCGAGCGCGGCCGCCACCTGCTGCCGAAACAGGGCACGCGCCGGCCCTGGCGCCTGTACCAGAACTACGTGCTCGACGTGCTGACCCTGCGCTACGGCCGCGTCGCGGACGGCGCGATGACGTTCGGCCGCGCGGGTACGCCGGCCGCCGATGCGCGGCGGGCGGCCTGAGGGGCGGACCATGGGCGACCCGTTCGTGCTGGCCGGCCGCACGGCCCTGATCACCGGCGCTGGGGGCGGCATCGGCCGCGCCCTCGCGCAGGCGCTGGCCCGGCGCGGCTGCCACCTCGCCCTGGCAGATATCGACGCCGCCGGTCTCTCCGAGACCGCGCGGCTTCTGCCAGCAGGCCTGCGGATCAGCCAGCACCGGCTCGATGTCGGCGACCGGGAGGCGATCGCCTCACTCCCCGCCGCGATCCGTGCCGTCCATCCGGGCCTCGACCTTCTGGTCAACAACGCGGGCGTCGCCCTCGGCGGCACGTTCGATCAGGTCGCCGAGGCCGATTTCGAGTGGCTGATCGGGATCAACTTCTGGGGCGTGGTGCGGATGACCCGCGCGTTCCTGCCGCTGCTCCGGGAGAGCCCGGACGCGCGTATCGTCAACCTCTCGAGCCTCTACGGGCTGATCGCCCCCCCTGGCCAGACCGCCTACGCGGCGAGCAAGTTCGCGGTGCGCGGCTTCTCTCACGCGCTCGCCCACGAACTCGCCGGCTCGTCGGTCGGCGTCACCGTCGTCCATCCGGGAGGCGTGGCCACGCGGATCGCCTACAGCGCCCGGCTCCCAGCCGACATCGCGCCGGAGGAGGGGGCCCGCGGCCGGGCGCTCGCCAACAGCTACCTGAAGCTGGCGCCGGAGCGGGCGGCCGAGATCATCCTGCGGGCGGTCGAGCGGCGGCGTGCCCGGGTGCTGGTCGGCACCGACGCGCGGATCGTGGCGCTGCTGGAGCGGCTGATGCCGGCTGCGTACTGGCCCGTCCTCACCCGGCTCATGCGGCGGCCCTGAGCCCGCCGGAAACCGGACCTCGCCTCGCGAGTTCGCCGAAGAGGAGCGATTTTGGGCGGGACCCCGAAGCTGCCCGCGGCGGACGCGGATGCCGGCATCGGGAGAGGCGCACGATCGGAACAGGCGGCCCCGGCGATGATGGAACGCGTGTCACGCGAGGATTCGAGACCCGACCCGGACGACGCGGACCCGCCGTTCGCGACGCAGAGCGGCCCCGCCGACGCCCCATCGACGGAGGCGGCGGCTGACAGGGTGCCGGCCGACGCGATCACCTTCGAGCAGATCCGCGAGCGCGCCTACGAGCTGTGGGAGCGCAACCACCGGCCGGACGGCTTCGAGATCCAGTTCTGGCTTCTCGCCGAACGCGAGTTGAGAGCCGAGCGTGAGCGCCGCCGCGACGGCTCATGAGCGCGCGGACCGTTGAGGAGGCAGTCCGAACGGGCCGAATTGCCGAATGATCTTCATAGGAATGCCATAGGAACCTTCGCGTCGATGCCGGAATTATCCTGCCGCAGAAGATCGGAGGAAAACGCAATGAAGGTTACCGGTATCGCTGGTGCGCTGGCCATCCTGACGTTCACCGCCAGCGCCGCATTGGCCGCTCCGTGCAATACGGGTTCGACCAAGGGCAAGTCGCCGGATCAGACGATGAACGAGAAGAGCTCGGATGTCGACAAGTCGAGCAAGAACCTCGCTGGCGGCCAGCAGC